>CAMGEN010000008.1:0-61280 GCA_946055075.1 uncultured Verrucomicrobiota bacterium
CGACAGTCCAGTGCGCTAACCAATTGCGCCACAACCCCGTTGCTCCGAAAAGTGAAATATAGTTTATCATTTTCTCGCCCATTCCGTCAATGGGAAATTTCAATAATTTTCACCGTCGCCGATTACGGAAAAAAACCTGCAAAACAGCGCGGCATGGCTCCTCCATTACACCGGTAACGATTCGCGGATGATGATTGATGCCGGGATGCGCGAAAATGTTGAACACGGTCCCTCCGCCGCGCTTCGGATCCGAAAGGCCCCAGATCACCGTGCGCGGACGCGCGAGAACGATGCCGCCGGCGCACATCGGACACGGCTCCTTGGTGACGTAGAGCCGCGCATTGACGAGACGCCAGTCGCCTTTGGCGGCGAAGGCGGACGACATCGCGAGCATCTCGGCGTGCGCCGTGGCGTCCGTAAGGCCCTCGGACTGGTTATGCGCGCGCCCGAGGATAGTGGCGAGCGACGCATCCCAGTCAAACACGGGGTCGTGTCCGTCATGCGCCGGCTCGACGATCTTCGGCTCGACGATCACGCACCCGGTCGGCACCTCGCCGTCCGCCGCGGCCTTCTCCGCCTCGCGGAGTGCCATCTTCATCCAGTGCTCGTCAAACTCGTGCTGCGTCATTTCTCCACCGCCGCCCGGACACGATCATGCGCCGCCTTGAGCACCGCAGGATTGAACTTCATCACCTTACGGTCGTAAGTCATGAGTCCGTTGATCTCGATCTCCACGTCCGTCGTCTGCGTATAGACCGAACCGGCGAGCCCCTGCTTGGCGAGCCCCTCCAGCTTGTCCATAAGTCCGAGATACGTCTTCTCGAGTCCCTCACGCGTCTTCGTGTCCTCGATGCCGCCGTATCCCCAGTTGTCCTTGGCGACCTTCCAAAGGTGTCCGTCGACCGGATGACCGAGTCCGCCGAACTCGCCCAAGAACGAAATGCGGCCGCCGACGGACGGAATCATGCCCGGTCCGCGGTAATCGTGAAGATCGACCGTATCCGCCCCGCAGTCGATCGACGACTCCTTCGTACGCCCCTGCGTCCACTTGCCGTCGCGCTCACAATGCGAGACACCGCCCCAGTAGTCGTTCCAGCCGCTCGGTCCGTTCACGAGCCGCGACGGATCATACCGTTTCGTCCAGCGGAGCGTATCGAGCGTAAGGTCTTCGGACGGCTGTCCCCACGACTCGTTATAGGGAACCCACATCACGATCGACGGCGCGTTATAAAGCTGATCCATCATCTCCTTGAGCTCCTCGCGATACTTGCCGTAACGCTTCATCATCTCGTTCGGATCGGCGTGCCAGTCGGCGGACGGCATATCCTGGAGCACGAGAATACCGAGCTTGTCGCACTCCGAATAGAAGATGCGCGGCTCGACCTTGATATGCTTGCGGAGCATGTTGAAACCGCAGTCCTTAAGTACCTTAACGTCGGACATCATCGCCTCGACGGACGGCGGAGTAAGGAGTCCGTCCGGCCACCACCCCTGATCCAGCGTTCCGATGATGAAATAAGGTTTGTTATTCAGGAAGAAACGAAGATGCCCGTCCTTGTCGGTCCCCTTCGCAAACTTGCGCATCGCGAAATGTCCCCTGAACAGGTCGTCCTCGTACTTCACGCTGAAATGGTACAGATTCGGATCCTCGGGACTCCACAGACGGAAACCCGCCGGCATCTTGACGACAAGCGGCTTGCAGACATTTCCTTCGGCCTTGATACGCTTCTTCCCGTCATCAATGAAAACCTCGACATCGTCATCATTTTCTCCGCAAACATCGAACGTGAAGGTCACCGTTCCACGATCAATATCCGGCGTGACACGATAGCTGCGGATATAGGTCTCGGGAACCTCCTCCAGCCACACCGTCTGCCAGATTCCGCTTACCCGGGTGTAGAAACAGCCGCCCGGCTTCAACATCTGCTTCGCGCTGCCGCCGATGAACGTTTCGGTCGGGTCCCACACCTTTACCTTGAGCTCGTTCACGCCCGCCTTCACGAAATCGGTAATATCATACGAAAACGCATTCGATCCGCCGTCATGCGGAATCCCGACCTCCGTTCCGTTCACGTACACCTGCGCACGATAATCCACCGCCTCGAAATTGAGCAGCAGCCTCCTGCCGGCTTTCGGCGCCGCCTCGAAAGTGCGCGTATACACAAGCGACTCCCCTGGCTCGAGAAGCCGTCCGACTCCGGAAAGCGGAGCTTCGATCGCGAACGGCACCAGGATCTTGCCCTCGGCGCACTTCTCGATCCTTCCGGCATTCACCCCCTTAACGATATTCGAATAAACCGCGTAATCCCACTTGCCGTTAAGACAAGTCCAGTTGTCACGCACCATCTGCGGACGCGGATACTCGCGCCACGCGTTCTCGGCCGTGACCTTCTCCGCAAACGGCGTCATCATCACTGCCAGCATCAACTCGATAATCATCTCATTCTCCTTTCTCGACCTAGACCTAAAACCTCAATCAGACATTTTCAAACGCAATGTTTGAAAATCTCCTCTGCCTCGGGCATCCGCCCCTTGCCGCTCGCGCCGCAGGCAAGCTCACCCGAATCGGGATCGACGATCTTCACTCCGCGCGCTTTCAAGGCAGCGATGTTCTCCTGCGTCACCGGACTCTCCAACATCCCCGTGTTCATCACCGGCGCAACCACCAACGGCGCCTTCGTCGCGAGAACGGAAGCCGTCAGGAGATTGTCCGCGATCCCATAACGGATCTTCGCAATCGTGTTCGCCGTCGCCGGCGCGACCACGAAAAGGTCCGCGGACTCCGCCAGCGAAATGTGCTCCGGCTTCCACGAAACCGGCGGAGCGAACTGATCAACGTACACCGGATTCCGCGACAACGTCTGGAACGTCAACGGCGCGACGAACTTCGTCGCCGCCTCCGTCATAATCACCGTCACCTCATCTCCGTTCTTGATAAACAAACGCACCAGCTCCGCCGCCTTGTAGGCAGCAATCGAACCGGTAACACCAAGCACGATCCTTCTCATTTCATCCGTCCTAAAGTCCCAGAGTATTTAGCAACGTAGCCTTGTCGACATAGCCGACGGACCTCGCCGCCACCTCGCCGTTCTTCACGCAGAAGATGCAGGGGATCGAAGTGATCATGTACTGCTGCGCAATTTCACCAAGCTCGTCAACATTCACCTTGCAGACCTTGAGGTCCGCACGCTCCGTGGCGATCTCCTCGAGGACCGGACCCATCATGCGGCACGGACCGCACCACGGCGCCCAGAAGTCGACGATGACCGGCTTCTCGCTCTTCAACACCTCGGTATCGAACATTTCCCTTGACGTAATCTCCATAACTTTACCCTCCATCTTGTTTTCTGAAATCAAATCTTTACCTTCCGCTCTCGAACTCGAACTATTCACTCCAACTCTGATAAACGGCTTCGCCACCATCCACACTCCGAACAGGATGAGCGCGACACCGCAGGCCGGGACCAGAACATTATACGAAGATTTAATCTTTTTGAAAAGTCCGTTCAGCTTCGATAACGCCATGCCGGCGACGACGAACGGAATGCCGAGGCCAGCGGAATATGCGCCCAGCAACGCGACGCCCTTGAGCGCATGTCCCGACTCCGCCGCGGTCGCCAGCGCCGCCGCGAGAAACGCCCCAACACACGGAGTCAGGTTAACCGAATAAATAAGTCCGAAGACAAAAGCGCCAAGCACCCCACGCTTCTCCGCCATTCCCGCCGAACCGCCAAAACCAGGAAGATGAACAATGTCAAGAAAGGCAAGACCAAAGACTATGACAATCAAGCCGGACACCACCGACACCACCGCGCGATGCGCAGCAAAGAATCCGCCAATCGTCGCCGCGAAAAATCCAAGCGTCATGAATACCACTGTGAACCCCGCGACAAATGCCAGCGACTTACCCAATCCCATCCAATATGATGGACTCCCACGCGATACATCTCCAGCCGCAAAGTACGCCGCGAATACCGGCATCAGCGGCAGCGTGCACGGCGAGACAAACGAAGCGAAACCCTCGAGAAATGTCCAAAAAAATTCCATATGCTGCTATTGTATCAAACTTGCATCCAGGTGTGTGTTGTCATTACCACAAAAGCGTCCATTGCCTTTCACTTACCGAAACGTAGCTTCAGAGCGATCTTGATCGACTCGGTCGCGATGCCCGGCGTGATCTTCGAATAGCCCGCGACCCGGTCCGTGAACGTGATCGGGATCTCCTTGATCGCGCAGCCAGCCTTCCAGGTACGATGGTTCATTTCAAGCTGAAAGGAATAGCCGGCGGACGCCACCGTCTCGAAATCGATCTTCCTTAGCGTCTCCGCCTTCCAGCACTTAAACCCGCCAGTCGGATCCATGAGCGGCATTCCGGTCACCGTGCGAATGAAGATGCCGCCGCAACGCGAGATAAGACGACGCTTGAACGGCCAACCCGGAGTCGATCCGCCCAGAACGTAACGAGAGCCGATGACGAGGCCAGGTGACTGGCGGCAGGCGACAGGTGACCCAGCGTTGTTATCATGAAATTCAACATCCATTGTGTCACCTGTTACCTGAATCCCATCACCCATCGCAGATATCAGACGCGGGATGTCGTTCGGGTCGTGAGAGAAGTCACTGTCCATCTGGATAATCAACTCGGCTCCGAGCTTGAGCGCTTCGGCGAAACCAGCGACATAAGCACGGCCGAGTCCCGCCTTCTTCTCACGATGCAACACATGAATGCGAGGATTCTTTGCGACGAGTCCGTCGATCACCGCCCCGGTACCATCAGGCGAATTGTCGTCGACGAACAGGATTTCGACATCATGTTTGAGCACCGCCTCGCTCATCGGCGTGACGTTGTCCTTCTCATCATACGTCGGGATTACTACGATCGTCTTCATCTATTCACCTCCACCAACCACGAACCACCAATCAGTTCAGCGCCGAAAGAATTTCCGGGAGAAGCTGCTTCTTGCGCGACAAAACGCCTGGCATCAGCAACGTATCATACCTGCTCTTGCGATAAGGCAGCGCACGTAACACCGACTTGTCTCCAGCATAAAGCAGTTCGGAGTTTCCACGAACCGGATCCGTCACCATCAGCGCCATGAAGTCAAGTCCCGCAGACTTCACCGCCGTATCCATCGCCGCCCGAAGTTCCGCGAGCTTCTGATGGAACACCGCGAGCTGCGACTCCTCGATCTGCGCGAGAATGAACTTGCGGCCGCCGTCCGTATACGTCTTCGCATCGCACGCGAGCGCCTTGTCAGGCGACATCGAGGCAAGCGGCGAAGCGACGGACATGAGTCCCGCGAAGATGTCCGCGGCGCTTTCGCCGCAGAGCTTCTCTAGCCAAGTGCACATCTGCTTGTCGACATCCGTCGTGGTCGGTGATTGGAACATGAGTGTGTCGGAGACGATGCCCGCGATCAGCACTCCGGCGATCTCCTTCGTCGGACGCTCGCCGACGCCGCGGTACATCTTCGCGACGAGCGTACAGGTCGACCCGACGACATCAGCCGTGTACTTGATCGGATCCTTCGTCGCCGCAAACGCAATGCGGTGATGATCGACGACCTCGATGACCGGAATCTCCTCAAGACCGGGAATCCCCTGGTCGATCTCATTATGATCGACGAGGATCATCCGATACGGCGGCTCTTCAGCGAACGCTCGCTTCAGCACAGTACCAAGCAACTTCCCGTTCTCATCAACCACGGGAAAATGGTTGTGCGAATTCTTTACCGCCGCGCTTTTGATATCATGAACTCGGTCCGAATCAACCAGTGTCATCGCGCAATGATGCAACGGAGCGGAAGTAACAGGGATGTTCAAGTCGGACTTGTCAATGAAGAGCTTCAACAGCTTCGCCGGCGAAAGCATCCCGACGAACTTTCCGTCCGTTCCCATCACCGGCAGCGACGATTCGCCGGAAGCCTCCAGCGTCTTGAGGGCTTCGAGGAGCGACACCTCCGGACTGATCACCGGCACCGTAGTGTCCATGAGATCGCGTACCCGCAGATACACGTCGCGCTTCGACCGAGGCGGCTTCAGCTTGAAATGATCGAACACCCACTTCGCCTTCTCCGGCAACCGCCCCGCGCACAGCGCCTCGACGTCATCCATACCGCAACGGCGCCGGAGATCCGCCAGCGCGTAAGCGCTCATAATAGAATCCGGATCTGGATTCCTATGTCCGCAGATATACGTCTTCATAGCTTAAGCCTTCCGCAACTCTTCACTCATCACTCTTACTTCTTACTTCAAGCTGCTCCGCAGCGCTACGACCGCAGCCTTCATATCGATCTGCTTGAAGAGATAGCTGCCCGCTACGAACTGATTCGCTCCCGCCTTGAAGGAAAGCGGAATCGTCTCCGCATTGCCGCCGCCGTCGATCATGATGTCGAGGTCCGGACACCGCTCGCGAAGCCACGTCACCTTCGGCAGGCACTCGGCGATGAACTTCTGTCCGCCGTAACCGGGATGCACCGTCATCACCAGCACCTCGTCGATCTCGCCGAGATACGGCTCCAGCCGTTCGACCGGAGTCTCAGGATTCAGCACAATCGCGTTCTTCACCCCGAGTCCGCGGATCCGCTTGAGCTCGTGATGGAGATCGCAATCCGCCTCCACATGAATCTGAATCGTCTGCGCACCAGCCGCGGCGAACTTCTCAAGATACAGATCTGGACGCGACATCATGAGATGCACGTTCCGATAGAAGTCCGGCGCCACGCGCTTACACAAGGCGACGATGTCCGGACCGAACGACAGGTTCGGCACGAAGTGCGGATCCATGATGTCGATATGCAGCGCCTCGGCCGTAGACGCCTGCGCACGCAGAATCTCCTCCCCCAGCTTCGCATAATCCGCAGCCAGGAGCGAGGGCAGAATTTCAGTTTTCATTTCAACCATATTATACAAACCACAAATTCACCTGTCATACTTCTGTTTCATCGCATTCTTGATTTCCACAGAGAAATTACTCGCGTTAATAAAATTACTAATCACCAAATCACCGACTTTAATTTTTTTGCAAAACTTGATATCTCATCCTCATTTACCCACATCTCCGTTCCATCTCGCCCTCTAATTTTAGCTTGGATCAATATCCTTTCCTGATCACCATTTTTCCAAACATCATCTACAAACTCATCAACTTTTGATTCATTTACTGGCACGCAATTATTGCCTCCAACTTTTACTATATATATACGATTTGTAGAATACTCCTTTGACAAGAAGGTATTATACGCAAGCGTTAAATATTCCAATTTCCTACTATCTGTTCGAATCCTTGGAAACAACCGCCCTAAATCATATTCTTTGCATAAATTACGCATTTCCGCCTCAAATCTCTCAAGCCTATTCCTAAAATCGTTACGCCTCTCACTTCTTTGATCCAAAGCTTTTCTAACCTCATCATTATAAACCTTTGCCTTCGCTTTTGATTCCGCAAAGGACTCCCCACCTTTTACAAGCTCCGATCCTACCGCATCAACCACACATGCCCGAGATATTCCCCATTTATATGATTCACCATGTTTAGGTACTTCATACACATCTATGCTCACATATCCTTTTTTTCGAGGAAGCACCTCCAGCTGTTCAGTATATTCCCTCGGGCCATCAACAATTCCCGCCGCGTTCGTAATCGAAATCCAAATGGTCAATTCTTTCAGCAGGCATCCGCCATTCCAATTATATACATCAACTCCAAACCTATTACCAGTAAACCTTCCTTTACACTCAAACTCTGATAACTCGGTATTTGTTGCTGCTCTTTTTGTTCGCACCACTGACGGAATGGGCTCTTTTCCTATGTCCATCTTCTCGTCTATAAACCGCCACTCACCTTCTTTCAATATATATGTTTCTCCCGTCTTTTTATTTATCCGAAATACCCTATTCCCATTATTTGTAATTACCCATTGAGATTCAGAATTCCCGCAACCAGAAATCATTCCAATCAAAATCCCGCCCAACAATAAAATGATTTTCCTCATATCAACACTCCATTTCAAATTTGTTATTTAAAAATTATGTAGCACAGACAGATTCGCCAGCGATTTTTCAATGCCAACCCTAAGCCAATTGCTTTTTATTACTCGCTAGAAAATCCATCTCTAGACAACAGAATTGTATCATAAAAATTTATATTAAAGTAGTGTTACATTCATGCTCCGGCCAAAGCCGCAAACGGTACGGCATAAAACCCTTCACCAAATCGCATAACGTCTTTCCCAGAATGAACGACTATTCCAGTAAACGACTTCTTGGCCAGATTCGATGCAAACCACTTGAGATTGGCGAAATCCGCCGGACCGACCATTCCTGTCTTGACCTCGATTCCCAATAGCGCCCCGTCATCCCGCTCCACCATGAAATCGATTTCGCGTCCCTTACCATCCCTGTAATGTGAAATTTCATACCCGCCCTCGGCATCTGCGATTGCCGCAATCTGCTGATAGACCCAGGTTTCAACCAGCTTCCCATTGCGAGATTGATCGAGATAGACCTCTTCCTCGCCCCATCCAAGGAGATTGGCAATCAAGGCGGCATCCGTCGCAATCCACTTCGGACGTTTCCCCACCTGACCGTAATCGGTGTTCGCATACGCGGGAACTCGATCGAAAAGGTAAAGCGCCCGAAGCGCTTCAAGGTAATTTCCAGCCGTTTCTTTCGAAAGCGCCGTCTTCGCAGCCAACTCATCAATCGCAAAGAACTGCGCGGAATGAGCCAGAAGCCAAACGGCGGCCGTCTTGAGAACCGCGACCTTCCGGATTTCCGTCACATCCTTAATGTCTTTTGTAAGCAGATCATCCAGATATGTCTCAAACCACTCACGCCGCGCCCTCGCCTCAAAACCTCGCGGCTCAGGATAGCCTCCTTGGAAGGCTAACTTCAAGACCTGCCGTTTGTCAATCTCTGCATAAACGGGCTTGAAATTCCGCGAAAATGCGGTTGCCAGAAAATCAGGCCTGCCCCCCTCGATTTCTCCAAGCGAAAGCGTACGTAAACGCAAACGTCCGAGACGGCCGGCTAGAGAATCCTTCACCGCCTTGGCAAAACGTAAATTCGAACTACCCGTCAAGAGATATTGCCCCTTTTCATTATTGCCATCTAACACGATTTTAATCGCATCAAGCAAGTCAGGGACCTTCTGAATCTCATCAATAATCAAGCACTCGCCCGCTATATGCTTTACAAACCCATTGGGGTCATCCGCAGCAGACTCTCGTGTCTCCCTATCATCCAGTGTATACCGCCGAAATCTTGGCAATGAAACACATCCTGCCAAAGTCGTCTTCCCCGACTGCCGTACGCCAGTCAAATTCACACCACGGCGCACTTTCATCATCTCAACAAGATTTGATTCAATCCACCGTTTTATCATAACCGAATACCTTTATTCATTCATTTAGCGCACGAATAGCATATCACATACGGTAAAAATAGTAAAGTAGGCATCGTAAAAAAATCAAGGCAGGAAAATATATCACTACAAAATGGATTACTTTTGATATTTTCTATTGAAAACTACTTCGCCATTCTTGAAGGTCAACTCCGCGAAGTCCGCGGCAGAAGTGCCGCGGAGCGCGGCGAGAAATTCGCAGGTGTGTCGAATATACGCCGGCTCGTTGGGATTCCCACGCATCGGCACCGGCGCAAGATACGGAGAATCCGTCTCGATGAGAATCCGATCGTCCGGCACGACCAGCGCGGAATCCCTGACGTTCTGCGCCGCCTTGAAAGTGACGATTCCAGAAATCGAAATGTAGAAGCCGAGATCGAGAAACTTCTTCGCCGCCTCCGGAGTCCCAGTGTAACAGTGGATCACGCCGCTGGACGGAATCTCGCGCAGAAGCCCGAGCGTATCATCATCCGCCTCGCGCGTGTGGATGACCACCGGAAGATGCCGCTTCCGCGCCTCTTCGAGCTGCGCCGCGAAAAGCGACATCTGCGCATCGCGCGTCTCCGGCGAGTAATGATAGTCGAGTCCGATCTCGCCGAGCGCAGCAAGCTGCGCAGGTCGAGATTTTAGGTCGAGGTCGACAACGGATTTTTCAATCTCCTCTGTACCACTACCACTTCCCACTACAACTTCTTTTCCCACCTGATCGCGGTCGAAGCCCTGGGCAAGAAGAACCTGGGGAAGTGACGGCGAAGTGGTAGTGGAAAGTGGTAGTGGCACAGCGGACGTCAATCCTATGGCGATTTGAGCGGATTCGTTAAGCAACGGAGAACCGCCGACAGCCATAAGCTTCTCGACGCCCGCCGCTTTCGCGCGCACGAGGATCTCACGGATCGCATCCGCGTCCGTCGTCTCGAAATGACAATGGGTATCAAACAGTTTCATAGTTTTAGTTGTAGTTCATAGTGGTAGTGGTACAGTGGATGTTAAGATTTTTATTCTCCTTTGTACCACCTCCCACTACCACTTCCCACTACCACCTCTTATCCACCCCAATTCCCTTCTCCGCATGCGGTTGTAATCATCCGGCTTCAAATCGTCGGCCCCCGAGAGATGATCCATGCCATGAGCGATGTACAATAGCAGCTCCATTTTCGGACCCCACCCCCGGCGTTTCGGCGCGACGCGAATCGCCTGGTCGCAATTCACGTAAACCTCGCCGTAGATTCCCTCCATCTCTCCGGGCAGCGCATCATAGGGTTGCGTGATGGCGTCCGTCGGACCCTCCGCGCCGTTAATCGCGAGATGCGCCTCAGCCGACTCCTCATCATTCTGAAGAATCACGGTGATGTCACGGAACGGTTTCCCAATCCGTTTGGAACTGCGCGTCGCGAAATATTCCGCCGCGCGCTTCAGCTCCGCTTTTGTAGCTCCGAGTGACCGCGGCAGTTTTCCGTCAATCGTGATCTTCATATCTCAGTTCGCCTCCCTTTGTTCGACGAAGACGGACACTGGTTTCGTCGTCGTAAGCACCACCCTCGAACCGGTCGCACGGTTCAATGTCGCACAATAGAGATTCCTGAACTTCACACCGTCGAGCGGCCATTCGAGTCCCTTCGACGTCATGCGCGTCTTCGGATCCGGTGCGAAGATCGAGACCGCCGTTCCCTTTCCGGTCTTAAGTGTAACCTTGTCGCGAACCGGAATGAAGCGTCCGCAATCCGTCACGATTTCGCATCCGTAATCAAGCGAACGAAAAACATTTCCGATTGTATGATCCTCCCGCTTTCCAGTCGCGCCGACAATCACGATGTCGCGCCAATCCTGCTTCGCGCAATAGGCAAACGCCTTCTCCAGATCATTCGTATCCTGGTCAGAGCAACGGACAACAGTCGGTCTTTGATCACTGCCGGAACGACCGCTGCCGACGACCCACCTGCCATCTACCGACTTTACCTCAAGACTGTCGAGGTCGCCAATGATGACGGACGGCCATTTGCGGAAATGGCGGTGATACGCGTTTGCCGCACCATCGCAGCAGACGACGCGTTTCGCCGCGACGAGAAGTCTCCACGCCGCGCCGTTCTTCTTCGGGAAATCCCCGTTCGCCAGAATTACCGTATTATTTTCCATTCTCTCAGCGGCTCCACCGGAAGACCCATGATATTCTCGTAACTACCTGTATAGCTCTCGACGATCAGATCGCCGGACTCGTCGATGTCATACGCGCCCGCGCGGTCCGTCGGCTTCACCCGCGCGACATACTCGTCGATCATCGCGTCCGTAAGCTTGCGGAACTTCACATCCGACTTCACGACCTTCACCTCGCCGTCGTAAGCGACTCCGGTAAATACCGTGTGCACGTTTCCGCTCAACTCGCGAAGATATTCCTTCGCCTCCGCGAAATCCTTCGGCTTACCGTAGATCTTTCCGTCAAACCACACTATCGTGTCGGCCGACAGAACCCCCGTGTACCCGTGTAACCTCGCGACTTTGCCACTCTGCAACCCCTTAGCCAACGCGTTTTCACGGACGGTCCGTTCGGGATCGTGTGGATAACTTACCTCGTCCGCGTCGCTTTTAGCGATCTCGAACTCCACCCCGAGTTCTTTCAGGATTTTCGCCCGCCGGGGGCTTCCACTCGCCAGAATCAGCATTGTCCGAACTCCTTCATCAGCTGCGCCAGAAGCGCGATGGTCGCCGTATCGGTCCGCAGGATCCGTGAGCCCAGCGAATAACCGCGGAATCCGTTATCGATCAGCT
The DNA here is from genome assembly GCA_946055075.1 of uncultured Verrucomicrobiota bacterium. Classification (GTDB taxonomy): domain Bacteria; phylum Verrucomicrobiota; class Kiritimatiellia; order RFP12; family UBA1067; genus UBA1067. Next base: position 12,167 of record CAMGEN010000008.1, read on the forward strand.
TCGCCACCTCCTCATCAGTCCAACCGCCCTCCGGCCCGATGGCCAACACAGGTGGCAGGTGGCAGGTGGCAGGTGACACGGCGGTACTAATAAAACCTTTAACATCCATTGTACCACTACCACTTCCCACTACCACTTCTTCCACATACGGATGCGCGACGATGCGCTCGGTGGTCGCAAAACTCGACAATCCTTCCCGCAGGAAACGGGTGAACGACTTCCAGCATTCGATCTTCGGAAGAATCGAAGTGCCGCCCTGCATGAGTCCGTCGATCAGCAACGGACGGTAATTCTCCTCCTTCAGCAAGGTCGCGCCCCAGAAGTCCTTCTCGACCTTCTGCGCACCGACCAGCACGATCCGTCCCACGCCCATCGTCGCGAGCTGAGGCAGCAAGCGCTTCATCACCCTCGGACGCGGCGGCGCGAGAATGATGTCAATCCACGGTTCAATCGACTTCTCGGTATGACTGACACGGACCTTGATTCGAAGCGGAAGGGATTCCGTATCCCCAGTTATCTGTCCGTCAGCTAGAGATGCTGAATCCTTTCCGCTCCGCCGATCGTATATCTCCACGATCTCGCTGGTGCCGATCTTGCCATCAATCTCACCAGTCTTGAGAATCTGTCCGACTTCGCCGTGCAGCACGTTCATCACATGCTCAGCGCGCTCGCCGCCGAACGTCGCGATGCCGTCCGTGATCTCCGATTTCTCAAACAGTATTCTGTTCATGCCTTTATTAGTTCTTAGTTGTAGTTCATAGTGGTAGTGGTACAATGGATGTTTAAATCTTTATCTTCCTTTGTACCACTACAACTTTCCACTACCACTTCTCCCATCTACCACTACCACTTCCCACTACCACTATTTCTCCAGCTGATAGTAGAGCTTCTGGATATCCAGCACGAAGAGTTCTTCAACCTTGCCACGGAGCGCCGACTCGAGCGAACGCGGCGCACATGTGAAGCGAAGCGGAATGTTCATGAGCTCAGCGGTGCGTTTCGCGAGCGCCATCGATTCAAGCACGTTTTCCGCAGTAGATTCCTGTCCGAGGTTCGTGTTGTTGACGAGTCCGGTGAACGGCAGCTTGCACGCGTACTCGATCTCGCGCAGCACCTCAACCGCATCCTCCGGCGTCCTGGTCAGGGGACGCGAGAAGTTGATCACGCCGAGCATCTCGTAATCGTTGGACGCACGGATATCGTCGACGTAACGTCCGAGCGCGAGTGCTCCGCGGTCATCACCGCCGACGTCGATGACTACGTAAGAATCGTGATTCGTGGCTCGTGGTTCGTGATTCGCAGAATCGGATTCAGGGGCGACAAGAGAGTAGATTTCCTTCGGAAGCGCGGGGAAGTCGACGTTGGAATTCGCGAAGTCGGAGACGACGAGCTCGATGCCGTCCGCCGCGAGCGCGTCTTTCGAATCCTTGGTACGGAAATACGGATTGACGATATCGAGGTCCGCGATCGCGACCTTTGTCCCCGCCGCCTTCTTCAGATGGCGCGCGTAGTTGAGCGCAATGTTCGTCTTGCCGCTGCCGTAATGTCCGGCGAATAACGTAATCCGTTTCACTTCCCCTCTCCCTTGATGCGGATCTTGCGGACCGCCTCGTGAAAGAGCTCCTTGCTCCAGGCGTTCACTTCGTACGAATCGTACAGATATCGGATGACGTCTTCCTTCGCGTTGTCGAAATCAATAGAATTGATCCTCTCGTCGAATGCGGCGATCAACGCCTCGCGGCTGGATACATCGACTTCCGGACCGCTCTCCTTCGCGCGCTCAATCAGATGTCCGAGATCAAGTTCGACATTGTGCGAAATGTACCAGAGCAGATCATACCAGTCACGCCCCTTCACCCGATGCTTCCACTTCCGGAACAATGCCGCGGACACCTTACCCGCGTACAATCCCGGCAGATCATACGCCCGCACCAGGCAACTGCGAGGCATCGTCAATGACTTGACTTCCGTCGTGAACTTCGGCGGCGGATCGATGTCGACTTCGATCTTCACCTTCAACCGCCTCTCGGTCGTGAAGCCGATATCGAAGACATCGGAGGTCTCCTTAAGAAAGGCGCTCTCGATCGCCGAGGGCTGACCCTTATGCTTCATTTTGATTTCGACATCCTTGCCCGCGAGCTTGAACTCCTCGACGATCGCAGGGAAGAACGCCTCGAAGTCGAAGTTGAGGTCCGGCTTCAGCAACGAGAAATCCATGTCCTCGGAAAATCTGCGCATGCCGTGCAGCAAACGCAGACATGTACCGCCATAGAACGCGGCGTACTTAAAAAAGCCGCCGCGCTCAAGACCGGCGAGCGCGATCTGCTGCATCACTTCGTGAACCGCATTGCGGTTGGCGGACTCGTCCTCGGGACGGAAAGCCGCGACCATTGAATCGAATAATGTCATTTGAAAATCCTTTCTAACGCGTTGAACAGTCCGGACTTCATTCCGCACGTTGCAAATCCGTGCAACGTCTCAAAGTCCGGTTCGCCGAATTCATCGAAATCGAACCTCATGTCCGTTTCGAGGAAATCCCTCAGAGTCTTCGGCGATGTAACCCTGAGATCGCTTTTTATCAGTAAGGTATCGCAAAGCGCCTTCGTCGGATTAGCCATCAGATAATTTCCGCTTGGTGATTCAATGATCCTGACTCCCAACGGGAACAGCGATTCGGGAATCTGCCGATACGCGAATTCGGCAAGCGGTGTACGGAAGAGCTTCGAGCGCTTGACGACCGCGGACATTTGACGATATACGCGCTCGGGAATCAGTCCGTAATGCGCCAGAGCAGTCTCGAACGAAACATAAGACGGACCGTAAAGCCTGTTGGCGATAACCCCGAACTGCAGATAACTTCCGTCTCGCAGGTGCTTCGCAGCTACACAATAAAGCCCGCGCTTGAGACGAATGATATCACCCGCCTTTACCATTCTCGAAAGCTTCATCGGCAGGGACTTGTAATCTCCGCACCGCTCCTTGAGCGCATCCTCCGTAAAAGGAGCGCTACCAAGCGTCTTCAGCCACGATATTGGTAAATGTTCCACCGTTATTAACTTATTTTGTTATTATCTATGCGTAGTTTACCAAAACCACGAACGCGATGTCAATCTGACCCGAAAATGCTATAAGTCTCATTGGTACAGAAAAGTGGACCAATGAGACTTATAGCAATGTCCGGATAAACCGATAATATTTCAGCGAACAGCCTGACAATCAGCAAGATACCAGCTTCACACCGCAGGAACAACCGAGACGGTTCGCACCGGCGGCAAGCATCGCTTCGGCGTCTTCACGCGAACGGATTCCGCCGGCGGCCTTCACGCCCATCTTCGGACCTACCGTCTTGCGCATCAGCTTCACGTCATGTACCGTCGCACCGCCCGTACCGAATCCGGTCGAGGTCTTCACGAAATCGAATCCCGCCTTCTTCGCGAGCCGACAGCCGAGCCGCTTTTCGGCGTCCGTCAGATAGCAACATTCGAGGATGAGCTTCAAGACGACATCGCTCTTCACGCCCTTGCAGACCGACGCGAGCGTATAAAGTTCCGAAAGACATTCCTCGGGATCGTACTTGAGCAGCCGCACGTTCACGACGAAGTCGAGTTCCTCCGCGCCGTTCCCGATCGCATCGACCGCCTCGTAGGTCTTGACGTCCGTCGTATTCGCCCCGAGCGGAAACCCGATCACCGTGCAGACCTTGGTCTCGCACTTCTTCAGGAGCTTCGCCGCAAGCGCCACTTCCGCGGGGTTCACGCAGACGGACGCGAAGCCGAACTTCTTCGCCTCGCGGCAGAGCTTCTTCACCGCGTCCTCATCCCCCGCCGCCTTCAGAAACGTATGATCAATATACTTCGCCAGATTTTTCATAGTATCCTCCTTACCGACACGCAGTCTATATCATGCCGCTTAATATGTCAAGCGTGTTGTCGGCAGATTGCATCATCAGCCGTCATCAGCCTGTCGACAATACGCTCACGCATAAGCCGCCAGGCGGAGTCGGGATCGAACGAAACCTCCGGACGCAACAAGGCGTCCATACCATGCCGATACTCGTCATCTCTGAGCTTCGCCTCGACATTCAATACGAATTCCCGCCAGCTCGGAAGCTCCTCCCCAAGTTCCTTCTTGTAGCGTCGCCAACAACGAAGAACAGTTTCGACATCCGGTGACGAATTTTTGAAGACGTAGTCCATGTCGAAGAGATCACGCGTCTTCTTTCGTCCGAATACTGCATTGAATTTCGTGCCGAGCATTTCCTCGAACCGATATGCCGTCACCTCGCACGCACCCGTGAACCAGCTGTTCTCGACCTTGAACGGCACCTTCGCGAATCCGAGTTCGGTGAAATGCTCATTACAATTGACCTCGACCTTGACGCGACAGGGAATCGCGCCCGCTTCCGAGGCAAAACGCAACTTGAGAACGTGATTATATCGCTTGCCTTTCGCCTGCATGTCGGGAACGAAGGACAGCACCTCGCGCATATGGTCGAGGATCGGCCCCATCGGCTCGGGACGGATCAGCACGAGATCGATGTCTTCGCTGTAACGCGGTTGCGGCTTGAGATACAGCTTGTAGAGCGCAGTTCCACCGCGCCAGGCAAGACGCTCGGCAAGAAACGGATCGGAATAGATCGCCACCACCGCGCGCGAAATCAGCAGATCCTGCTCGACCTGCTCGCTTCGGCGCCAGGGAAACTGTTTAGCCCATTCAAGAATAAACCGATCCTTAATCATTGATCATCCTCCTCTATCGTGATATTAACATCAACTTTCCAACGCTCATCTCGATGCATAACGGCATCTTTTGAACGCGTACTCAACCTGATGAAATGAGGAGCGTGGCAGCATCTCACCCATTCATGGTAGATAATCTCGCCTTGCCGCTCATCCCCCAACACGCGTTCCACTATATACCCAAGCCGCTGAACGGCAGAGTCCTTGCAAACCTGAAACACACCATCGGAAGCCAGCGCGAAGTCCGTATGTTCAAGAAGTTCCCGTAGCACCGTTGCAACCTGAGAGAGCCCGCCACATTTTTGCTCATATTGAACGAGTTCGACGGCGGTCAATTCCGCATTCGAATAACAAACATCGCCGTCTTCTCCCGGCCGACTGACGATAAACTTCTCCGGCACGGAAGTTCTGACAATCCATTCGACATCTCGCTTCACTCTATTGGCAGTAAACAGTCCCGGCCCTTCTATGGAGACAAAATCAACCTGTGGACGCTGATGCGCAGCACCCCAAAGAACTCCAGCGCTCAGCAAACTAAAGTAGTGCTTTCTCCCCAACGCCTTCATCAGTTCGGACATATAGAACATCGGCGGCACGCATCCACGAAGACGATACTTAGTCGGCAGGATGACATAAAACTCCCGATACGGCGAATAGATCCGCCGCTCTCTTCGCATCCGAAACAGATTATTCTTAACAACCTGCCGCGACAAAAGGGAAAACTGCTCACATACTTCACGAAATGTGAAATAGCGCATTCCTTTCATCTCACTGGTCTCAATCCATTCGGCAATCGACATAAATCCCTTTCATAGTGATAATAATCATCCCACGATTACTATCTATTTATTTTGGATGTGCGTATTTTACCATAACCCCCGGTCTGAATCAAGTGGTCACGGTAGATCGAGTTTCTAAACCGAACCATTAACGATTTGTCACGGATAGACGGATGTCGTCTCGGTCACCACAACCGACAACACCACAACAGCATCCGTGCAGAAGTCGGGCTATCACGGTAGCTCGACAGTTACCTTAAAGAACCGCAACACATGCGCAATCGCGCCATCCGAACTTCAACACTCCTGCGGCCACATCTGCCTCTGCTTCCGCCAATTTTACATAGCTATCATTTCCCACGCCGGAACTATCATCGGCATAGACTTCCTTCTTGTGGCTATCTTAAATCACAATTTCGCCACGCCGCGGGACACCCCAAGAATTACAAAAGCACTGTACGCAAACTAAAACACCCAATCAACGCCAGGACGAACAAAGACGCAGTCGGCGTGAGTCCGTAAGACAGCTACCGGCATCGCCACCTCAGCTGTGGATGCGGAATCCTTTCCGCTTCATCATGTTTTCACGCCACCAAATAAAATCATTATCATTCCAAATGAACCTAACGATCACGCGACGTCCAATTCATCAAAACAGCAAATCGTCCTTGTCTGAATTATCCATCAATATCGTCTTGCCTTCCCCAAGATCAATCGGGGTCGAACACTTAACGGAACCAATCGGACATTGGTTAGTATTTACTGACAAAGAAGCATTCACACCAACAGGAGGAGCGTTTGTCGCAACCGACAACCGCATCTGCTCCGCCTCGTAGTCATCCATCATTTTCTTAATCGAGGCGAAATCGGCATTACGCGAGATATTCACGCCTGAATCAGGTACTACAACAACTGATATACACTTACCGTCCTTAATTACCGAATATAATGTCTGAAGTCCACGCACCGTCCCATGCGCCGAATAATTCATGTGCGTTTTCGCGAAAGCCCTTGCCTCAGCCACCTTCTCCTGCGACCAGGACTCCGGCCATTTCACGCTCTTCAGGACCTGATTAGCCAGCAAATCAGATTGCGCGGACAATTCCGCCTTCTTACGAGCCACTTCCTCAGCCAGCTTTGATTTTCCGACGACATCAATCTCGCCCACACCGAAACAACAGCCATCCGACTCGAAAATCCGACAAGAAAGAATCTCTTCCTGATGCCCGGAAAATACCGCCATTGGTTCCGCAGCAAATGCTGCGGAACCAATGGCCATCACGGTAGCCATCAGATTAAAACGCATCATCATCGCCTTCGGCACCAGTTCCAATACGCGACGAAGCCGACGGGACTGCAGAAGGCGCAGACACTGCAGTAGTCATGGCAGGGCTTTCAGAAGGAACCGTCCTACGACCAGCGGCCCCATCTTTAGCGGTAGCCTCAACCTGCTGTTTAATCTTACGCGCCTGAGCCGCACCCGCAGGGCTCCACGAGCAAATTGCACCATAAACAGTCGCACCGGTGATCGGATGAACCGCATTCCAGTTCTTAAGAGTCGAAATACCATTAATCTTCATCTTAGCAGCAACCGATTTCTGGAACAGTTCATACTTACTGGAATCAGAATAGTCCGGTAAATCCTCACCGTAATCAAGAGACTGCTCCGCCTCGTCCGACGTTTCACTCATTGAAACAGTTTCTCCGGCGAACTGACGAATCAACGCCTGCGCCTGAAGCGCAGCCTGCGAATAAGCTGCATTTGAAGCCATCTTGCTCTTTGACTTCGCACCCGACTGCGCGAATGCCACGAGAACCAGATTGCCCTTCTCGTCAATCATCTGCTGGACGCCAAACGTCGAAAGCAAAATATTGTTCTTCGTAGGAAGCTGTTCGCGAATGGGTCGCTTAGCCGACTTCACCGGAACTGGCCTGCCGGTCACAATCGAGTCGGCCATCTGTCCGAGTGCGGGACTCCACATCGCGATCACACCGATTTCTCCCTGCTTCCCGGCCTCCTGTGCCTCGACAACATAATAGGCCTGCATGCCAGAAACAGCGCAAACCGCCGATGCCGTAATCGTCTTCTTGAACGATTCTGCCCCGCACAGCTTGTTCATCTTTTCCAGTGCCGCCTTCAGACGTTCGCCGCCTGCTGCTTTCTCGGCTTCAAAATCAACCCCTTCACTCTTCATCATGTTATCAAGTTTAGCATGCGCAAGGCGAACGACCTTGCCGCAAATGCTATCGTCCGGCATCGCCGCTATCGCCGCCGCAACCTCCTCCTGCGGGGTCGGTGCGTGCGAACTCGATCCTTCTTCATAACTCCGCTCTACTGCTGTCGATATCTCAGACTCCAAATACTTCGCCATTTTCGCCTTGGCGTCTAACATCGCCTTGTCAAAGGCGCGCCTCCGAGAATCAATGTACGACGGATGGTTCGGCGGCGCAGCAATCGTGCCAATGCCTTTCTGAATGACGACATTCTTCCCCTTGATTTCTATAGCACCTTCGTTCCAGCCCTTATCCGACAGGAACTGATCCAAAAGTGACATCGCGTCATTAGAGGACTTGATTTCCGGTTCCGCCATTTCAGGAGGGGCATCCTGCTGAAGCGGAGTTGCAGCTGGAGCCACAGACTGATCCTGAGCCAGCACGCAGCAACTGAACGCAGTCGCTACAGCGAATGAAATCACGAGTTTCTTCATTTTTCTTCCTTTCTTTTTTCAGAATCAAAATTCAAACACCGCCTTGTTCGTTGAAACCTGCAATGGCGGTGGAATGCCAATGTTCAATTTCTTTATATCCTCAATAAAATCGTTCAGATTTCCCTTGAGGACGAACCGCACAGTCGCAACCTGTACGTCTTCGCGCAATGCATATGAAGCCGATCCCGCAGTCCCCATATCATTAATCGCCGCAACCAGCTGCTGCAAATATCTCGTCTGCTCCTTTGTCGTCACATTCCGGAACACAAGTCTCGCCTGACGTCCGTTGTTAACCATATTCGAAACTGCCTTCTGGACATGCTGATGAAGCGATGTCTCCATCTGCGCCATAGCCTTGTCGACACAAATCTGCATTTGCCGTTCGGGATGACTGATAAAGGCTGCCGCCTTACGCGGATCATTCTTCAATGAGAAGAACTTGTTCCCGGCCTTATCGAAACAATCCAGATTAAGGGACAGTTGTATACCCTTACGTCCGTTGGCCGGGTGTGTCACCTGATAGAAAGTCGGATTAATATTTATCTTGTAATCAGCACCTTTCGTCCCCTCGTTAACCTTAATGCCGTGTTGGGTCATCCAATCGGCAATGAGGATCTTGAGATCCTCGCGCTGGCAGTCAAGCAAGAACACTGGGTCTCCAACGGACTTCATTTCAGCACCGAAACTTTCCTGAAGTTCGTCTTTGTTAACCTCGGCGACAATCTCCACATACACCCGATCGCCCTCGGGTCGTTCGACAATGACGCGATACGCCGAAACGGAACCCTGGACATCGGCATACGCCCGACGACGCACATCGTCATTAAAAGACACGTCAGAAGCGACCACTGACGAACCGAAGAACTGTTCCAACGCACTCCGGCAAGCCTTTTGAACCGCATCCTCTTTGGAAGTCCCCGCAGCGGAAGCCTTAAGTGTCCCCGAACGCTCACCCGCCATCGCCTTCTTCATCAGATCGGACGCATCAATGCTCTTTTGCGTCAAGAGCGCCACCGCGTAGGCAGAATCTCCTGATGTAAACGTGCGCTCAATGCGACAGCCCTTGAGCAACTCGTTGATATCCGTACGTGCCCATTGTTGGAACGATCCTGATATTCCACCGTCCGTTTCCGACACGCTCATTTCAGACGTAGCCGAAACCGATGATTGAAAGAATCCGGCAATCGCCTTTCTGGCGTCGATTTCAGCTCCCGCTTCAGCATCCCGTAAGGCATGACCTTCAAGCGGACTGCTGCCCAAAGACATAATCCAAAGTCCGACCGACTCATCAGACCCGGTAATCGTCTTGCTGCCATTAGCCCGCATCGTCTTGACACCTTCATCTATATTGGGCTTCGCCCCGCTCGCCGCAAATGCGGCGAACGAAGCAATTGCGACAAGAAAATAGTGCACGCACTTATTTTTCATATTTTCCCTTACTGAATCGCGTCGCGAAGCGCTTTATTGGCCCCGAACAGCATCTGTTGCCAAGACTCCGGCATTGTCATACCCAATGCTACAGCGCCTACAGAATACTCCTTCACGAACTTCTTAGGGTTATTGCGAAATTCATCAATATACGACTCGGCCGCATCCGTTTCAGCCCAGCGATAGCAAGTGAGGGTTGTTTTCTTAGCTTCGGGGCGGCCTTCAGCGTATGCAAGAGCTGTCTTTATCCCATCTTCCTCAACAAACAGCACAAACTGCTGTTCCGGTCCAACACCATCGTCCGAACCACGATTAAGAGTAAACGCACCGCCTACGCGATCTGTCGCAACAATCTTTCCGGCTACCGGATAATAGTTACCGAGAAGATTAAAATACGGATAAAGCGCGCGCATGGCAGCCGTGCGCAGCGGCTCGACTTCTGCACCCTTTTTGTCCGGATCAAAACCACCAGACACATTGCCGGTTAAGTCATAATGAACCTTACGAGACTCATGCCCCTCGACCGGTTTTGACAAATCCGGATTTACAAGCCCAGTAGCTTGGTCTTTGCATGTCACATTCCCGTTAAACGAGTAGATGATTTGATGTAAACCGCCGCCGACATTAGCTTCCTGGCGAGACCAATTAGCTCGAAGCGTAATGCCAAGGTCAACAACCACATCTCCACGCTGCGCATCGCGAACAACCTGTGTTCCGACATCCGCCTGCTCATCAACGGCAAAATCTGCGTCAGTACCGGTCAACGCAACAACATTAAACTGCTTGACCGCAGCCATTTCATTCTGCATAAAATCACGAATCGAATCAGGAATCTGCTTCGCATCTCCAGAATCTTTCAAACCGACGATACAAGTAGCTATGGTCTTCTTCTTCGCCGTTTCATCATCATATTTCCACCTTCCCCCGCTTGGCAAATGAACATCCGCCGAATCTTTCTCCAAAGACTTCCTATCGTACGTCCTCAGTTCCGCACTATTATCCAATGACACCGTTTCGGTGGCGCATCCAACAACAAAGCACAACGCCAGAACCGGAAGGATACTTTTCAAAATGTTCATAACCGAATTCCTTTAAAGTGCGCCTGCCGGATTCACTTCATCCGGCAGGCAACAATCCTAATTCATATCACTTGATATTCGAAACAGACTGCATCTGCTCCTTCATGGCGTTTTCATCCATAAGGATATCAAGCCAAAGCTTTGCGCCAACACCGGCATCCGCCAATTCCTTGCCAAGCGCAGCAGCGTCATCCTTAGCCTTACTCAAAGCTCCAAGGACTTCCATCTTGCTGGCATCAGTCGGCGGATTGTTCTGAAGAGCCTGCAACGCCTTCGTCAACTCATCCGCAATTTTCTGAGACGCTTCGGGTATCTGACGCGAAATGATATCATTCACCAACTTAAGTGCTTCATCATTGTTTACATTTGCACAGTACTTCGCATATTCCTCATATACGTCCTTGCTCGGCTTCGCATCGGGCTTATCACTCTTAGCCCACTCCTCGAAAACCTGCTCCTTCGTCATAGGATTCTCCTCCCGCTTCGTCAGACGATTCATCTCAATCATCTTCTCGCGGCCGGATTCCATAATTGCTTTTTCATCAACGCCGTTAACAACTGGCATGTACAACGCACCAACTACCGGCCCCAACGCGGTAAAAGGAGCGCCGAGAAACTTAAATTTCTCTTCCTGACATGAAACATAGCTCACGTCCTTCAACTCAACTTTCCCGCTCGCATTGTTTTTCTTTGATGCATCGATCTGTTCATGCATAAAGCGATCCTTCTGCCATGCAACAACCGGATTGCCGCCAGTAGACGCGCATCCTGCCGCCAACATCGCCGCGCCAATCGCAGCGCCAACCATCATCAGCTTATTCATTGTGTTCAGTTCCTTTTCGCGCCCATGTATTGCTGTTACTCTTCCGAATCGCTGGGCTGACTGACGACTCGTTCAAGTTCAAGGCCAGACGTCTTTTCCGCATCACGTTGCATGCAACCTCCGACACGGAAATAAAGACTAGCGCTTGCATTCTTATTACATTTTAACACTTCAAATACTTTATTGTTGTCGCAGATGCGACAAAGCATTAATGCTGATCTTTGCCAAGCACACGGTAGAGGGCTGTGCGGTTGACGCCGAGGTATTCCGCGAGTTCGGCGGGCGGAGGGAGAGACGAATCGGATAAGCCGTCTTCGCGGAGTTGACGCCGATAGAGACGAATGCGGTCGGCGATTTCATAACAACTCAACAATGCGACCTTACGCCAGGCCGCATATCCCTGTCGCGCGGCGGCGGCGTATAGGTTGGCGATCAATGCCGGATGCGTACCCTTGGCGATCAGACCGCGAATCGCGGACACACTACAGAGCAAAACCTCCGACGGACAACTCGCCGTCACCATACCGGGATTCGACTTGAGATTCAAAACCGGAAAGGTCGCACCGTAGGTATCACTTGGACGAAGATTATAAACGAGATGACGACGGTCCGTCGTCACCCCGCACTCGTAAACGGAAATGCGGCCCTTCAAAACTACCAGTACATCCGCGGCGAGATCACACTCGTTGACAATCATCTCACCTTTCGCGTAGGCGCGGATTCGGACATTTAATTTCAAAGCCAGGTCCTGACGCACGGATTCGGGAAGATTCGCAAACAGCGGAACCTCGGCCATACGGGCGGGTATATCATCATTGCAGCGTTTCTTCTGCGACATACAACCTGCCGCGCGAAATTTCTCACGCGACAACTTCACCTTTCCCGAAGGCGCAGAAAAAAGGTGACGTGCCTTCATCATCATGTCTTAAGCAGGGCATCGCCAAACGCCCGATAGAAAACACGACGATAAAGACACGCCACGCGAATGGTCGCGTTGCATGCCCTCGTAATACGCTTTCTATCTGAAATTGGCGATTTCTGCTTAAAGCGCTGTTACGTAGCTTAGACTATTATAGCAAATTTGATTGTCGCCTGTGCGACAGTCAACGATGAGTTTACAAAGCCGCAAAACTTTGCGGATTATCTTTCCAAAAGTCTTCCCGCGCGATCGCCGGTGAATCTGCCGGCGCGATAGGGGATGGAGCCGTTGACCATCACGAGATCGATGCCGCCGGTGAACTGGTGCGGATCATCGAAGGTCGACTTCGCCTTGAATTCCTTTTCATCCCAGACAACGAGATCCGCATACGCTCCCGCGGCGATTCTGCCGCGGTTCCTGATGCCGAAGCGATCGCACGGAACCGAGGTCATCCGCGCAATCGTCTCCTCACGGGAGAATCCGAGTTCGCGCACGCGGCGGTAAAACTCCGGCATCGTCGCATAGGCGCGCGGATGCGGATGGTCCGCACCGAGCGGACCCCACGGCGCGCGCAAAGAAGCGTCACTGCCAGGCACGATCCACGGACGCGAATAGATCTTCGCCAGATTCTCCTCGCTCATCCCGAAAAAGAAACCGCCGGTCTTGAAGCCGTCCTTCTCGAGAATCGAGACGATCAGTTCGCCGGGAGTAAGAGAGTGAAGAGGTAAGAGTGAAGAGTGAAGAGTTGTGGTAGATAAAATCTCAGAAACGTAGCGGCCGGAGAACTGCTTGTTATCCGGATGCCAGGTGCCGCCGATCATCACCGTGGACCAGTCGCGGTCACACGCGTTGATCTCATCGATCATCTTCGCCCTGCACTCTGCACACTGCACCCTCTGAACTTCCGCTGGAACCCCGCCTTCCTGCGCCCAATCAGAAAGCACGATATCGAGATCAGTTCCGGCGGCGCAATAAGGATAACGATCGGACCCGAGGAGGAGTCCGTCGGCAATCGCCTTCTCGATCTTCTCCAGCACCGCGTCGATCTTATGCCAGTTCTTCTTGCCGCTCGTCTTCAGATGCGAGATCTCCGCCTTGATTCCCGTCGCCTTCACGAGTTCTATCACTTCGTCGATCGATTCGAGAATCCGATCGCCTTCGCTACGCATGTGCGTCGCGTAATACCCGCCCTTCTTCGCCGCGACTTTTGCAAGCGCAACGACTTCCTCGGGGGTGGAATATTTTCCGGGCTGATAAATGAGTCCTGTGGTCAGTCCCCAGCCGCCTTCGTCAAGCGACTGCTCGAGAAGGCGAGTCATCTCACGGAGCTCGTCGTCCGTAGCCTTCCGACCCGCATAACCGACGACCGAGGAGCGGAGCGTATTGTGTCCGATGAATTGCACTGTGTTCACGGCCGGCTTCGCCGCGGCAAGAACTTCGCGGTATTCCGCGAGCGAACGCCAGGTGAGTTTCTCGCCGAGGAGCGTCGCCCAATCGGACGAAAGCCGCGCCTCTCCGTAACGCGGCGCGATCGAACCGCCGCATTGTCCGTTGATCTCAGTGGTGATGCCCTGCGTGAGCTTGGACGGCGCATCGGGTTCGATGACGAGATACGCGTCACTGTGAGTATGCGAATCGACGAAGCCAGGAGAGACGATCTTGCCGGCGGCGTCGAACGTCTCTAAGGTGTCAGGGGTCAGGTGACAGGCGACAGACGGACCATGAAACACCTCGACGATCTTATCTCCGTCAATCAAGACATCACCGACGAAAGCAGGTGCGCCCGTGCCGTCGATGATCGTCCCGTTCTTAATAAGAGTACTCATAGTTCGCAGCCATAGTTACGGCAATTTGGATTAGTGGTAGTGGAAAGTGGTAGTGGTACAAAGGAAAATAAAGAATCTTAACATCCGCTGTACCACTACGAACTACCACTATTTCACAACAAACTTCTTGAAGAGCGGCAACACGTTCGGAAGCCACACGTCGCGATATGCCTCGGCGGTCGGGTGACAGCGGTCTTTGGCGGACTTGATCATGTCGCCTTTCTCGTCCAGAAACTGTGCGTTGAAATCGCACCAGAAAATGTCCTTGCCGTCCGCATAGTCCTTGATGATCACATTCACCTTCTCGTTGTTCACGCGCTTCGCGTTCTCTGGACCTTCACCGAACGGGAAGATCGGCAGCAGCACGATCTTCGCCTGCGGCTGTTTTGCGCGCATCACGTCGAGGATCCTGCGGATACCTTCGGCAATGTGCTTCGGATCGTCGCTGCGATGCCAGGTGTTGTTAGTGCCGATCATCAGCATGATGCACTTCGCCTTGTAACCGTCCAGCTCGCCGTTCTCACAACGCCAGAGAAGATGTTCGGTACGATCCCCAGAATAGCCGATGTCAAGAACCGAATAGGTCTTGCGAAGTTCCGCGAGCGACTCCTTGCCGGCATCCTCCCAGAAGTGCGTGATCGAGTCGCCCGCGAAGACGAGATCAATCTCACCCTTGGAATTGAGAATCTGCGTACGCCTCTCTTGATAGCGGTCGAGCCACCAGTCCGACGCGCCATAACCTTCGTTGCGGATGCGCGTCGCCGGAAAGACCGCGAGATTCCAGTCCACACCGAAGAACTCTTCGCGAGAGAACGGCGCATAACGATTCGGCGGCATCGGTTCGTCACGAACGGCTGCGCGGATGTACGGAATCACGGCGCTCGCCCAGATCTCGTAACCGAACGCGGCGGGATGCAGGAGGTCGGGAAAGATCTCACGCGGGAGACGTCCGTCCAGCGTCAGGAACTGATCGCGGAAATCGCACCAGAAGATATCAGTGCCATTCGCTAACTTCATGATCTCCTTGTTGACGAGGTCGTTACGCACGCGGGTGCGGTCCGTCAGGTCCTTGCCGCGCGGGAAGATCGCGCAGAGGACGATCTTCGCCTGCGGCTGTTTCGCGCGGATCGTCTTGAGGATCTCACGGACCCCGAGGACGGTGTCGCCGACCGGTTCGTCTTCTCGCTTGAAGTGTCCCGAGTTGTTCGTGCCGATCATCACGACCGCGCACTTCGCCTCGTAGCCGTCCAGCTCGCCGCCTTCACCGATCCGCCACAGCACGTGCTCGGTGCGGTCAGCGGAAATACCTAGGTTGACCGCCTGCATCTCGCCCGCGGCGAAATACTTCTTCCACTGCTCCTTGCCTGCCGACTCCCAGAAGTGCGTGATCGAATCGCCGATGAAGACGACCTTCGCCGTGGTGTTGGACACCGCCTTCTCGAGCTGGCGGACTCGTTGCAGCTGCCAGGACTTCTCGTTCCCGCCGTAATTATCCGGCGTGATGGCGCGGATACCGCCGAGACAGACGGACGCGAACAACGCCGCAGATGCGGCAAACAGTATCTTCTTATTCATAAGACCTTTACAATTCCACTGTCGAACTCGATCTATTTTCTAATTTCTCTCTTCAGATAAACTTAAAGCAGAGGGGCCGCCAACATTCGATCGGCTTGCCGACAGGAGTGAGCGTACACTTCTCGCGGTCGAACGAATAGATCTGGATCTCATTGGACATCTTATGCCCGACGACCATGAACCTCTCGCCCGGCATTAGTTCGAAGTCCCGTGGGAACTTGCCAGTGAGCTTCGCGACGTTCTTCAAGGTCAGCCTGCCATCCGCAGCGACTTCGTAAAACGCGATCGAATCATGTCCGCGATTGGACGCCATCAGGATCTTGCCGTCGGCGGTCAACTTGATCGCCGCGGCCTTGGTTTCCGTCGGCTTCAACGTGCAGTCCGACGGAAGCATCGACCACTTCCCGAGTTTCGCGAACTTCACGCCGTCGAAGGCGAATGACGAAACCGTGCTACCGAGTTCGTCGACGACGTAGAGCTGCTTGTTGCCAGCGTCGGCGAAGAGCGCGTGACGAGGTCCGTCGCCGCTGTCAAATCCGATCTCGCACTGCGGCAGCGGCTTCATCGTCTCCGGTTCGAAGAAGCGGATCCGGTCGCAGCCGAGATCGACGACGCCCATCATCGCGGGACCGGTCCCTTTCGGATCGGTGAAGAACGTCTGGTGCGCAAAAGACTTCTGCTGACGGTCCTTACGGCAGCCCATCGCGTCATCAGGGAACGTGTAGGTGACGAGTCCCTTGCCGTCGATCCCAACGGTCCCGCAAGTCGCCGAACAGTACGCCGCGAACGACACGAGTTTTTCGTCCGGCGAGAGCGCGATATGGCACGGCGCCTCGCACGGAAGTTCGCAGAGCTTCGTCATCGCGCCGATGCGGTGTCCGTCGAGCGCGAACTTCACGATCACGCCCTTGCCGTTCTCCGAGATCGCGGTGTAGAGGTTCCGGCGTTCGCGGTCGATCTGGAAATAGGTGGTACCCTGAATGTCCATGACCGTCTGCACGATCTTCGCCGCGCCGGTCTCGGTATCGCACTCCAGGACATGCAGCGTCTGTCTGTCGGGTGCGCCCGTGTTACATCCAACGATGCAGTAAACGATACTGGCCATGAGAAGCATAATGATAGTGGTAGTGGGTAGTGGTAGTGGTAGATATTAGTGGTAGTTCATAGTGGTAGTGGTACAGTGGATATTAAGATTTTATTCTCCTTTGTACCACTACCACTTTCCACTACAACTAATATGAATTCGCGAAGCGGGCGAGCCAAGAAGTCGCTTCGTAGGGCCAGAGGTCGCAGGGGTTGCCGAGCTGACGGAGTCCGTAGCCGTGTCCGCCCTTCGGATAGAGTTTCAACGTCGAATCCACGCCCGCGCGCTTGAGGACGAAATCATAAGTCGTCGCAGTCTGCGGCTCGCAGAAATCGTCCAGCGTCTGGACGATGAACGCGGGAGGCGTATCCTTGTCGACGGGATAAACCGCCTGATTGTATTCGCTGCTCCACTTGGACGGCCAACCATTCACTTCGGTCTTGGTGCGCACGCGAATATCCCACGGATAGATCGGAAGCTGGAAGTCGGGACGGCAGCTCAGGTCGTCCGCATCATCTATCTTCTCGTACATCGGCTTCTTCCAGTTCGTGGCAGTACGGATCGTGAGATTCGCGCCCGCGGAGAATCCGATGATGCCGATGCGGTCAGGATCGATGTTCAGCTTCTTCGCGTCCTTACGAAGAAGGCGGATCATGCGCTGCGCATCGCATAGCGCGCCGTCCCGCTGATCGATGTCGCCGCACCGGTATGCGAGAATGGCACAGGAGAAGCCGATCGTGTTGAGCCACTCCTGGATCTCGGTGCCTTCCTTGTTCATGCCGATCTGATAATATCCGCCGCCGGGACAGATCACCACACAGGGCTTTACACCTTCGCCCTTCGCCGGATAGAAGCGATAGAAAGGATCGTTCACGTTGGTGAGAATAACATTCGCCTGCCCGAGCTCGTCATCCTTGAGCCTGGTCTTCTCGTCGTGAATCCTGAGCGGCACCTTGCCTTCGGGCCACAGCGGAACGTTATCACAGTCATGTGCGAACCACGCCTGCCTCGCAAACTCCGCCTTCTTCTCCGGCGTCGATACGTCGGCCACATACTTATTTGGATACGCCACGGCCGCAAGCGACACCGTTCCGGCCACCGCTGAGATCATATATTTATTCATATCGTTAATTATATCAAAATCGCCGCCTCACGAATATCGATGCGGAACAGAATTAGACAACCATGCCGCATCAATGCGGCTCACCAAATCGAGTTTCCGAAACAATACTTTACCGATTATGATAATCGCATAGTCGTGGATTGACGGAAGTCGACTCGGTCAACGAGCGAACTCCTGATCCTTCGCTCTCGTGATGATCGATCACTGACCATGCCGTAAAGCCGTTCATACCGTTCTGAGGATCAATCATCACGTGCCCAAGACGACTTCCGCCGTCCGCGACCGGCAAGATTAGGTGTCGGTGAAAGGTGTAGGTGTACAGCAGCAGGTGCATCCATTGGATTATGGGGCGCCTCGCCCCACCTCACATACACACATACGGAAGAATACGCAAAGCCGAGATCTCATCACTTTCGAACACCCTTTTCAATTAATGAACCGTATCTGAAGATTTAGCTTCACATACACCTTCCCATCAAGAGTGTAAAGTGACATATAACCATGCCTTGTAGTTGACGCCCTTTCAAACTTTGTATTCTTGAACAGATACTCATCAAACAACGCCCTGTCATAAATGTAAAACACCATCATCCCGCCGTCCGACAAAACCGTAATATACCCTCCAGTCGCATCATCTGTATCGTGCCACTCATCAGATGGTTTCAGTCCCAATGCACAAGCTCGCAAAAAACGCTTGTATTTTAATTTGCAAAAATCTATTTGCCGTCTTGAAAATCTCGGCAATGCGCTAACATAAGAAAGCAGATTGTCAACACTATACTCATTTTCCAGATAATGACGCAAGACTATCTCCGCTATTATTTGCGGCATATCCCCATCGATGATAGAAAGGTTCTCTTCAAATCTCCCACTTGAAAACCTATCGAAACTCACTACTCCGCCAAGACGCTTGATTTCTGCACATCGATCTTGTATTTTCGTTCTTGTATCAATCGAATTGATGCGCCACACATCTTCGTTATTAAGGCCTTCAACCTTATAAACAATATTAGTTGCTTCAGACGCGTTTAATAATGTTGGAGCGCCACCAAGATGAGACTTGACACTAAAACCGAGT
The DNA here is from genome assembly GCA_946055075.1 of uncultured Verrucomicrobiota bacterium. GTDB lineage: Bacteria > Verrucomicrobiota > Kiritimatiellia > RFP12 > UBA1067 > UBA1067. The sequence continues at coordinate 31,328 of CAMGEN010000008.1, forward strand.
GATGGATATCCAAATCTTGAATCCTCTATCTTCAACACGATATCCTTCTTCTGAGCCCGAGTTTCTCTTGACACAGGGTTCTTCAGCTGTCTAAACCCTAAACTGTCAAGGAACGATCCGAACTCTCCATCTGAAATTTTTCCAGTCGCGTTTTTGATAATGCTCAGTAGACGATCGGCCCTCGCGCTAATCTCGCTGACCGAGCAAGTCCTTGCCACACCCCCATGCGGATATGCCGCCATTCTTATGAAAGACAAAGGATTGTCGACTTTAACCCAAACATCATCTCTTGCGACCTCGCGAATGTACAACTTTTCCGTCATAGACGGATGCATATCTTTATCGGCATTTGGAATGTATCCGTCTGCAGCCAAACGCAAAAAGACGTACGGCTCACTCCATTCTCCGATATTTCCACTCGCACGCATAATGTGTATCTAGTCAGGCCTAGCTATCAAGAACTCGCATTATCCTTCTGGCAATCGCCTCGATGACATTTACCGTCACGCTATTGCCAAACTGTTTGTAAAGATGAACATCCGCAAGTTCAAGTTTAAACGAATCAGGAAAACCTTGTAGCCTCGCCCATTCCCTTGGTGTCATTTTCCTAATACCTTCCTTATTGATTTCACCGTGAATATGTGTAGTTGGCTTAAGATTTCTTTGTCTCTTATCTATAACAAGATTACGTTCTCGCCCCATGCCGCCGCATACAATTGCCCCTGAAACTCCGTTCCAATCCCGAATCTCATATCCGAACCCATTCCCTTTCGCTGCATGTCTGGCCTTATGGCGTTTTAACGTATTAACATAAACTTCACTTAGATAATATTTTGCTGGTACTGCCGTTTCCTCACGAATATCCTTAAGCGAAACTTTTTCTCCAGTCGGACTCGGGAACTCAAATAAATTCGAATCTATATCTTTTCGAAAGCACACGATATATATCCTCTCACGATTCTGCGGCACCCCAAAATCCTTACTATTCAAGATGGAGTGGTGTACTGTATATCCTATATTCTCAAACGTCTTCTTAATAATCTCAAAAGTCCGTCGCTTGTCGTGAATATACAACCCTTTTACATTTTCGCAGAATATAACCTTCGGTTTCTTTTTGTCACATATACGGGCAACATCTTGGAACAACGTTCCTCTGCACATTCCTTTATAATCATCATTAAAACCCATATGTTTCCCTGCAAGACTAAATGCTTGACATGGAAATCCAGCAAGGCAGATATCGAAGTCTGGAATATCACATTCATCAACTTTCGTTATGTCCCCAGTAATTCTGAACGCATCTTTAAAATTTGCTCTGTATGTTGCTTGAGCATACTTATCCCATTCGCTTACAAACACGGTGCTTATTCGTTTTTTGAAAGCACGATCAAATCCCATCCTAATGCCACCAATACCAGCGAACAGATCAACAGACCTGAATACTTCTTTATTTCGCGCCATTCATTTTTCGCGCCGTAGCGCGCCTTTCTTAGAAGGCGCGCCTCACCGGGCGAATCGGGAGGCCTATCACAACCTGGGAATCACCCGGCAAGGCACGCCAGTTTTAAAACTGACACACCTTGCACGACCGACTTTTCCCAAGATTGTTGTGATAGTTTTCCCGAAAGACGGCCTGCAACCTCTCGCACTACGATGCAGACGAAAACAAAAAGAAGAGCGCATCTCCCAATTGCACTCAGTTGAAGGCCGTAGGAAGCCCATAGTAGAATGCAATGAGAGATGCGCCAATTGGGCGCATCCCCGCATACAAATCGTTCTACTATGAAAATTTCCTACGTTTTCAACTGAACGTCTTGCAGCAGTAATGCTGAAATTCTTGACGACGAGCGGACTCACCGTCACGCCTGCGGGATTTCTCCCCGCCGACGTCAGATATTATAGCAAATTACAAATAAGACGAGAGCGCGACTCAACGAATTAATTCCCTCCACCTGAGCGAAGCCTCGTTACGTGAGCGAGAGCCGACTGTTGAGCAAGAGGAGCCGAAGGATCGCCGCCCGTTGAGCTCGGTTTAGCTTATACCGGAAACGCTCGCTGAGGGGAATGTCTTGTCACGGCTTATTGCCCTCAGGGAAGAGGGCGAGCGACTCCTTCGGCGACGGTTTGATCGACAGTCGGGCTCGCCGCGTAACCCGAAGCTCGGCTCCGGAATCAATCACCATAAAAAACGAGGCGCGGCAGAACTGCCGCGCTCACGTTTCATTCGAATATTCGGATTATTCCGATTATTTCTTGAAGGACTCTTCGACCGCGACGGCGACGGCGACGGTGGCGCCGACCATCGGGTTGTTGCCCATGCCGATGAGGCCCATCATCTCGACGTGCGCCGGAACCGAGGAGGAACCCGCGAACTGAGCGTCGGAGTGCATGCGGCCCATGGTGTCGGTCATGCCGTAGCTCGACGGACCGGCCGCCATGTTATCGGGGTGAAGAGTACGGCCGGTGCCGCCGCCCGAAGCGACGGAGAAGTACTTGCGGCCGTTCTCCCAGCACCACTTCTTGTAGGTGCCGGCGACGGGATGCTGGAAGCGAGTCGGGTTCGTGGAGTTGCCCGTAATGGACACGCCCACGTTCTCGAGCTGCATGATCGCGACGCCTTCCGGAACGTTGTCCGCACCGTAGCAACGGACGTTCGCACGGGGGCCCTTGGAGAACGCCTTCTTCTCGACGACCTTGACCTTCTCGGTCTTCGGATTGAAGACGGTCTTGCAGTAGGTGAATCCGTTGATGCGTGAGATGATGTACGCGGCGTCCTTTCCGAGACCGTTCAGGATGACCTGAAGGTCGGTCTTGCGGACCTTGTTCGCGTTGAGGGCGATCTTGATCGCACCCTCAGCCGCGGCGAAGGACTCGTGACCCGCGAGGAACGCGAAGCACTTGGTCTCGTCATCGAGGAGCATCGCGCCGAGGTTGCCGTGTCCGCGGCCGACCTGACGGTTCTCGGCGACGGAGCCAGGAATGCAGAACGCCTGGAGGCCGACACCGATTTCCGCGGCGGCATCCTTCGCCTTCGTGCAGCCCTTCTTGATCGCCATCGCAGCACCGACGGTGTAAGCCCACTTCGCGTTCTCGAAGCAGATCGGCTGGGTCTCTTCGACAATCTTGTAAGGATCGATACCGGCCTTCTTGCAGATCTCCGCGCACTCTTCGATAGACTTGATGCCGTAGGGCTTGAGAGCGGCGAGGATCTTCGCCTCACGACGCTCGTAACCTTCGAACAGCTTCTCGGCGGCCTTCTTGGTAACTTTCTTGGTAGCCATTGTAAATTTCCTTTCTTTAAGCACTAAGCACTATGCACCAAGCACTTATTCCTTCCGGGGATCGATGTACTTCGCCGCACCCTCGAACTGACCGTAATGGCCCTTCGCCTTCTCCCACGCCTCGTTCGGAGTGAGACCCTTCTTGATGAAGTCGGTCATCTTGCCGAGGGAGACGAACTCGTAACCGATGACCTCGCCCTGCTTGTTAAGCGCCATGCGCGTGCAGTAGCCTTCGGTCATCTCGAGGTAACGGGGCCCTTTCGCCTTCGTCGCGTACATCGTACCGACCATCGAACGCAGACCCTTACCGAGGTCCTCGAGGCCGGCACCAATGACGAGGCCGCCTTCGGAGAACGCGGACTGAGTGCGGCCGTAGACGATCTGGAGGAAGAGCTCGCGCATCGCGGTGTTGATCGCGTCGCAGACGAGGTCGGTGTTGAGCGCCTCGAGGAGGGTCTTGCCGACGAGGATCTCCGAAGCCATCGCGGCGGAGTGGGTCATGCCCGAGCAGCCGATGGTCTCGACGAGGGCCTCCTCGATGATGCCGTTCTTGACGTTCAGCGAGAGCTTGCACGCGCCCTGCTGCGGAGCACACCAGCCCACGCCGTGCGTGTAGCCGCTGATATCCTTAATCTGCTTAGCCTGGACCCACTTACCCTCTTCCGGGATCGGGGCAGGACCGTGATTGCACCCCTTCATCAGGGGGCACTGATGTTCAACCTCAGTCGAGTAGACCATTGTAGTTTTCCTTTCGTTACAAAAACGATTGTCGGTATTATATCATAATCAGCTCAAACGCGTCACTACTTGACCACTATCTCGGCGGTCGCGGCGGAAACGCCGCGGAGCAGAATGCGCTTCGTCTTGGAGGTCTCGCCGGACTTGAAGACGACGGACGACTTCGGAAGACCGAAGGCCTTAGCAAGCGTCTCGATCAGCTCCTTGTTCGCCTTGCCATCGACTGGCGCACAACAGATCTTCACCTTCAGCGTGTCACCGAATAGTCCGTCGATTCCGGCCCGCGACGAACGCGGACGCGCGCTGACATTCACCACCAGTCCTTCGGTAGTTTCCGTGTACCAGCTCATTTCGAATTCACCCTCTTGAGTTTGAAAACCGTGATCTCCGAATCGTTGAAGAAGCGCATCGGGAACCCGGCCCACTGTCCGCATCCCGGTGACACGTAAAGATAACGGTCACCGGTTCTGCCGGGCGCGGGATAAAGTCCGCGCACGAAGCCGCCGTTGAACGCTTTCACGAGCGTGCTCAATATTGGCGCAATGCCGCCGTGGGTGTGTCCGGACAGCTGCAGCCGAACATCGCATTCGCGCACATACATCGTAACGTCCTTCGGCTGATGCACCATCATCACTCGGAACTCTCCGTTAGTCGCGGAATCGTACGACTGCCACCATTCGCGTTCGCTGGACAAGCCACACCGAATCATGCCGATCTCGTCGGGAACGCCCGCCAGCGCAAGTCCCTCACGAGGGAAGACGCACTCGTTCTCCAGAAACCTAATGTTGTCGAGCTTTTCGTAGAACAGTCCTTTCCATGCGAAGTAATCATGATAATATTCATGATTGCCCGTGCAGGCGAAAACCCCATCCCGCGCACGAAGACGTCCGATCGGCTCGAGGTACGGACCGATCTTGTCGACCGATCCGTCCGCGAGATCTCCCGTAAGACAGATGAGATCCGCATTGAGAGCGTTCACCTTCTCCACGATCGCCTCGGTCCGCCAGCGTCGCGCCGCGCTCGAGCAGTGAAGATCGGAAAGCTGAACGATCCGATATCCTTCCAGTGAAGGCGGCAGATCGGAATAGGACAATTCAATTTCCTTAACGGACGGCACCGAGAAGCCGTTGTAGAGTCCGACTGCAGACATCCCCCACGCAACAATCGGCAGGATCCACAGCTTCGCGCGGAAACGGAAGAATACCGTCAGCACCATGAGCGCCGCCATCAGCATCGCGCCGGAATAAAGCCAGTCCCAGATCCAGATCACTACCGTCGGCAGATCGGGATTAAACTCGTCACCACCGAGCGCCTTAAACGCAAGGAACTTCGAACAGCAAAACAGCAGCACCATCGCCCAGACCGCCTGCGTACGGGTCCGTAACTGCAGTTGACGGCAACGCGGAAAGATCAGTCCGACCATTATCGTCAGACCGACCACAAACGGAATCCAAGTGAACAGCGTCCGTATCATCTCGCGTCTACAGCCAGCCCTTGCGATGCTTCCGTGCACCGGCGCATTTGTCGTCACCGGCGAGATCCCGTTTCCAGATTACGGACTCTCCGAGATACAGCACCTGCGTCCGCGGCCAGATCATCCCCGGCGTTGACAACCGATCTTCGCGCCAGAACGCCTCCCAGTAGGACTCGCGGTTCCTGACACCATGCCCGAGTTCGTTGTAATGGGACGGCAGGAAAAGCGCGGTGTTGCGGTTGAAGCCCGGATTCGCCATACAGCTTCTGACGATGTTGGACGGAAAATTCCACACCGGCGAAATGATAATGTCCGTCGCCGCCCCCCTGGTCAGATTCGTATACACCGCGTGCGCATCATTATCTCCGGGAGCCGTCACCTTCACGCCGTCGATGTCGAACTGATAGACGTTGCAAGGTACACGCTGATTGCCCATGTAATTCCTCACACCCACGCCGGCGACGTCAACATGCGTATCGTGATCGTCAGTGAAAAGACGACAGAGCGCATTCGTGATGCCGATGTCGCACGGCAACACCACGGGCTTGCCGAGATCAAAAAACGGCTGAAGCATCCGCTTCGAATAGTGGTCGCGATGAGGATGCGTCAACACGAAGAAGTCCGTCAGCCTCGCGAGCTCCATGCGCTCCTCGTCAGTCCATTGGCACGGCGTATCAGTGACATCCAACGCGACCGCATGCCGCGGTCCCTTGAGGATGTAGCCCATGTTGTAAAAGTGGAAGATACCGAGTTCGCCTTCATTGATCCTCGCCGCCTTCACCTCTTCAAAGACGCGTTTACGGGCGCGGCGGCTCTGCGCATCCATCGCCACGAACCACGCTTTACGGACCTCGACCGGAGTGTTCGTTGAATAGCTGTCGATGTGAGTCGGATAGTCGACCAGCCGAAGCAGCGCGTGACGACGCGCGTCGCGGTAATCTGCGCCTTCGCATCTCGCGAGCCCCTTCTCCGCATACTCGATCGTCTCTTCGATCCAGCTCGTGAGATCCTTCTCCGCCGCGATTCTTTCCGCAAACGCAGCATGTCCGTTCTCCTTCGCGAATTCGACCATGCACGCCTTCAGCGCCTCGGTCTTCATCGGCACCCAGCTCCACGCCCCCGCGAGCCGCGGCAAAACCGCCGCTCCGAGAAACATGGAGATTCCAAACATGGTCGCCATATTCTTCATGACGCTTACTTCAACAGAAGTTCCTTCCAAACCTTGACCACGTCGCGTCCGAGCGCGCGACAGGTGTCAGGAGTGACGACGGCGCCGTTGGCGTTGGCGAACGGGACTTCGAAGGAGCGGCAGAGCTTGAGCCGTTCCTTGCAGTCGCGGGCGAACCACATGACCGCGGACGCACCCTGCGAGTAGTTAAGCCCTTTGTTCCAGGATTGACCGAATGGCAAATCGTCGGACGCCTTATATCTAAACGATCCACACTGGACCTTCTCGAGCGTCTCGGAGAAGAACTTCTCGCCCTCCATGCTCGGGACGATCGCCGGATTCTTCCAGGGCGTGTAGAGAAACTCGTTATACTGACCGCGGATCCACGGACAATGGACATCCATAAAGATGTCAATCCTGCAATCCGCGTGATTCTTCGCCCATTCCGTGATCGCCTTCGTCTCCGGATAGATGAACTCCGTGTAGTCACGGTTGTGATCGTGTGGCGCACGCTTCTTGCCTTGATCGCCCGCCTGCACTCCGTCGTAATCGGTAAACGGCACCATCATCATCTCCACATTCTCGCGCATCCACGCACCGAGTTCGTCCTTTGCGAAGAACGCCTCGGCAAAGCCCTCGAGCACCCAGCTCGCGGACGTCTCGCTGCAGTGATGGCGCGCAGTGATGAACACCCGGTACTTCGGCTCCTTCGCTATGCAACCGAAACGCGCGCGCGGAACGTCAGCTCCCTTCCGCGATCTGCAGAGCGTCTCAAGGACAAAGGTCCTGCCGAGTTCCGCCTCGTGTTTCTTCACGAACGCCTGCCAGTCGGCTAGTACGTAAGGATAACACTCGTAGAACCAAGTCTCGTTTTCGTCCGCGCCGAAGGTGTAGGTGAACGAGCACTTGTCCGTCTTGCCATCCAGAGGAAAGGCGAAAGTCCTGCACCTGTCCTTCGTCACCACCGGACCTCGCACTCCGACCGGTCCGCCGCCAGGCTCCTTGTCTGGAAACTCGAACTTGATCGTCTTCCCCGCGGCGCCTTTAACGCGAAACGCCCAGTAGAACCACTTCTCGCCCTTGGTGTCGCGCTGATCCTGCCGCAGCTCCACCTTCGTGTCGGATTGCTTCAAAACGATGATGTTACCAGCAGGGATCTTGTCGTCGACGACAACTTCCGCGGACAGCGACCCGGCGGCAACCGCCCCGGCCAGCAGAATAATGTTAGCGAATTTCATATGCGATTATTTTTCAGCGTTCCGGGACCAGTACTTCTTCATCACCTTCATACGGGCGGACTCTTCGCCGGGCGCGCACTTCTCCGCCTTCACGCCCCACTTGGCCTCCTTGTACTCGAGGTTCCATCCGTCGTATTCACCGTAGGAGTGATACGCCCAGAGGTCAAAACGCTTGTCGATCTCATCCGCCGCGTCATCCAGCCACTGCGCCGCATCCGGCACCGTGCGGTGACAGGAGAACTCGCCGACGAAGAACTTCGCGCCGTACTTGTCGCCGAAGAACTTCGATTCGTCCAGCACCTTGCCGAGCATCTCCTTGTTCCAGACGTGAAGCTTGCGCACGGTAAGACCCGGATAGCGGTCCTTCTCCGGATTAATGTCCTTGCCCAGCACTCCGTAATGCGTCATGACGAGCGGCGAATAGAAATGCAATTCGTACCACACATCCTTGAACGGATACGGCAGCATGTACGGAGGACGGTAGTCCGCGGGAGAACCGCCCGTATCCGCGGTCGCGACGATGCAGCGGTCCGGATCGATCGCACGGATCGCCTTGATCGCGTCATGGACGAGTCCCCAGTAGCTGTACTTGTCGTCCTGATTGCCGAAGTAGTTCTGGAACGGCTCGTTGAGGATGCCGAACGCCCAGATGTCGTCGCGTCCCTTGAAGTAGGTCGCGAGCTTCTCCCATCCCTTGATGAAATCGGCGCGCATCTGATCGTCGTTGAAGATCGCGTACTTCTTGCGGTTGCCCCTGCCGCCCGGAGCCATCGGCGCGAAGATAACCTTCACGTTGTGCTTCTTCAGGACCGCAAGACGTTCCTCGAGCTTGTTGTAATCATCGGTCAGCGGCTTGAAGCGCGACATGCGCACGAGGTTGCATCCCCAGGAGACGATCTTCTCGAGATCCTGCGGACCGAACTCCCAGATGCAGACCGTACCGCGGTACTTCTTGCCGTCCAGCCACTTCTCCGAATATTCGCACTTATATCCCTCGGGGATCTTCACGCCGACCTTCGCAGCCGCCTCTTCCATCACCTTGTGCGGCGACACTTCGATGCGGAAGTCCTTGAAGTAGATGCTGCCGCCAATACCGAACGTCGCCATCAGTCCGACGCCCGCCTTGCCGAGTTCGTCGTCCGCCATCACGCAGGAGTGGAAACGCTCGGTGACCCATCCGTCCGTATTCCCGCCTTCTGGGAATTTCACGACCGGCCTCACCCAGCTCGAATACTCGGCGTTCGCGTGCTCCCAGTGCCAGAGGATCAACTTGAAGTCCTCGGGACGGTCCTTCGCCCACTGGTTGGGACACAGCTTCGCGTTCTCGAGTTTATACTCGACGACGAAATCAACTTCGTACCCGCGGAACGCCTCCAGCGCCTTGTCGATGTTCTTGATGTCGAGCGACCCGCGCATCTTGTAGTCGTCGCTACCGCCGAGCTTCAGGATCCGCGATCCGTCCGCTTCGGTGATGAACTCGACCGGCTTCCGGCGATCCCATCCCCCTTTGAAGTTCTTCAGAAACGAATACGGCTGCGGTTCCGCGAACAGCGATCCGGCGACCAACGTCCCAGCCAACAACACCAATGTCTGTTTATTCATACCTAGATTTCTCCTTCTGTTCTGATCGGCACGTAGAAGAATCACTTGCAAATGATAATCATTCCACTGCTGTCGTCGACCACCGAGAACGGACGGAGCGAAAGGTCTACTCCTTCAGCAACGTACTCGGGTTTCCAGGTGATGTTGCACTTCCGCTTCAGCTCGTCGACGGAAGTCGCGGTCGTGTACGGCAGCCACTCGGCCCGGTGCGCCTTATAAATGCAGGTCGTGATCTTGATCACGGACTGATTGTTGGAATCGAAAAACCTGCTCGCTTTTCTCGCCAACCAACCGCCGGACACATTAACGCCGGTCTCGATCGTCGGCGGCGGTCCCATAAAGGTGACATCCTTGAGCGTTGACACGCCGGAGAAGAATCCCGCGCCGAGCTTCGTGCATCGTTCGCCGACAATGAAATGCTCGACCTTCGTACCGGAGAAGATATTGTTGTCACCGCCGTCATCCGAGACATACGAAAGATTGGAGAAGCCGGAAAGGTCAACCGTACCCGTAAGCGCCGTACAGTTATAGAAGCCGTCATCGCGGATACCGCCGAACCAGGCGTCGGTTGTCGCCGCGTCGAAGGTCACGTTAGTGAGGAAGGTGCAGCCGTTGAACGGACTCTTCGACCAGGAGAACAGTGACTTGAATCCCGGACCGAAGGTGACCGAAGTGATCTTGCTGGAACCGAACTGATACACATATGCATCCGGGTTGCTCGTTCCCATATTCACGAGTCCGCGAATCCTAAGATCCGCCTTGACCGGAAACTTGTAGAACGCGTATTTACCGACCGCGGTAACGGTATCCGGCAGGAAGTTCACGACGTTAGTGCAGTTGTCCAGGCGCGCGAACGCCGCGTTTTTGATCGAGACCAGTCCGCCCGGCAGCCGCAGATCCGCAACCTTCGCTCCGGCATCGGACATCGCAGCGTTGTCGGCGGCGGTGGAGAACTGGGTATCCAGCGAGAGAATCGTCATCGGCAGTCCGCGCATATCGGTGATCGACGCCGTGAAATCGAGAACCGACGGCGTATCAGGATAACGCAGACACCGCCCCACACGCTGTAGCGACGTCAGCACGCCTTCCGCCTCGAAGGCCCAGAGGCGGTTGGATACGACACCGGCCGCATCGTCATAGATCCACTCGCCGAGTGGTCCGATCGGCTCGTCATCACCGTCGATCACCAGATAACGCCTCGTATAATTCGGACCCGCGAACGACTCCGAGAAGGTCGAGTCGATCGCCGTGATCTCGCCGTTCTGCGCATAAGGCCGCCAGGCCTCGACATCCTCCGCACGAATCCTCGCGATTACCGCCTGAGCATCCGAAATCCCGCCGAACATGAGTCCGTTCGCCCTGTTATTCGCATCGGCAGTCAAGAACGCAAAGCCACCGGCCCCGGGTGCGTTATTGAAGACCACTTCCTTGAGACTGCCCATCTGATCGAAGAAGTTGACGTGCAGCTTCTCGAGTCCGGCACCGAGGATCACCTTGGTCACCGCGGTTCCGCTCAGCACGCGTCCATTCCCTCCGAGCGTACCGATGTAGGTGAGGTCGGAGAACCCAGAAAGGTCGACCGTGCCGGTCAGCGCCGTGCAACCGTAGAACCCGCCGTTGCGACAGCCGCTGAATTTCGCCCCCGTCATCGCCGCGTCGAAGGTGATGTTGGTGAGCGCGGTGCAGTACGAGAACGGACCTGAATCCCAGTCGAAGATCTCCTTGAGGTCGGGACCAAACACGATGCGCGTGATCGACGAGGAATTGAAGGCGTACGCGGAGAAGTTGTTATTGCCGCCGACACCCGTGCCGAAACGCGGAACGCCCTTCACGTACAGCGTCTGCTTGACTGGACATTTGTAAAAGGCGTACTTGCCGACCTTCGTGACCGAATCCGGCAGAAAGTTCACGATATTCGTGATCGCCGTGCACTGGTTGAAGGCGTTGTCGCCGATCTCGGTCACGCCTTCCGCCGGGAAGACAAGTCGCGCGATCCGCCTGCCGGCCGTGTCGTTGTTGAATCCGGGATTGAGTTTGACGATCGTATAGGAATTATTCGCCGCGTCCTTGACCGGCTTCGAGAAATCCAGATCGCCCGCGACATCCGGATAGACGCCGGTATGCGCATTGAAGACGATGTTGCCGGCGCCGTCATCGGACGCAAGGAAGGTCCAGAAGGAATCCGAGACCGTTCCATTCGCGGAATCGTAAAGCCAGTACGATCCGTCCAGCTCATCCTCCTGCGGATCGTCCGGATCGACCTCGGGGGCCGTGCCGTACTTGACGAGAAGCAGCGGACGTCTTGTGCCATCGTTGACGACTTCAGAATTCCAGGTCGAATTGGTCTCGTTCAGCACACCGCCCTCGGTCAGCTCACCCCAGCCGAGCAGCATCGCATTGTAACTCCGGCTGCCCTGGTCGAGATGCACGTAAGTCGTTCCGCCGACCGCGCCGAGCTTGGTGCCGGAGGGAATGGACGGCACCGCGCCGTAGAAATGGTAATCGGCCGCGCCAGCGCCTGAGAACACATGGGTCGTCATCGAAGTGCAATTGCTGATAATCACGGTCTTCAACGCCGAGCAGCCCTTGAACAACGCCCGATCATCGGTATTGTCGCACCTAAGAACAGACACACCGGAAAGATCCACGAACTGAAGCGCGGTACACCCATTGAATGTCCATCCCTCGCCTTCTGAAATGGTGATTCCGCCGGACGGATCGCAGACGACATTCGTCAGCGACGTGCAACCCTGGAATACTCCGGCATCGTAGGCGCCCGCAAATGTGGTTATCCCGGGGCCGAGTCGGACCGAGGTAATTGCGGTCTGCATGAACGCCGCGCGCTGAAACGAGGTAAGGTGCGTCAAATCCAAATCGCCGCTCAAGCCCGAACGCTGGAACGCGTGCATGCCGACCGAAGTGATCTCGGCGGGGAATCCTCCGACCAGCCGCATATTCACGCAACCGCCGAATGCGTTGTTACCGATGTTCTTTGGCGCCAACTTAAGGTCTCCGACGCGCTCGCACGCCGGAGACCTGAAGCTGTTCTTACCGGTTCCGAAACAGCCGACGAACTCCTTGAACTGCTTGGCCGTGCCCGTCTGATCGACAAGCGGCTGGGTGAAATCAAGTTCGGAGACGGTCTCCGGATATCCGGTACATTCGCCCACGGTATAGGAACTTCCGCTCGCCGTCACCTTGAAGGTCCAGGTTCCGTCCGTCATCTCCGTTCCGGCCGCATTCAACACCCACCTGCCGCCGACAACCGGGGGATCTTCTTCCGGGGGATCCTCTGGAGGGTCTTCTTCCGGCGGATCTTCTTCCGGCTGTGTGACGCCATAGAGCAGCAACGGACGGCCGCCCGAGACGACGGAGGTCTTCCACGTCGAATCCTTGCCGTTGATCGTACCGCTTTCGGTAAGCGCATTCCACGACGCAAGCTGCGCCGCGTAATCGACGGCGTTCGTGTCGAGATGGACGTACGTCGTGCTGCTCGAACCGAGGTTCAGCGCCCCGGACGTCAGTTCCGGAGCGGCGCCGTAGAAATGATAGGTGACCGAACTTACGCTGCAGAAGAAATCCCTGTCAAGCTTCGATGGCGCACGAATAACGACATTCGTCAATGCGGTACAGCCGCCGACCTGCGAATAATTGCTGCCGCGCGTCTTAAAATACCCGATGCCGGAACAGTCGAGCGACCGGAGCGCGGTGCAGTTCTCGAACGTGAACGCCTCACCGGGAGTGACCGTCGCCGAGGCGCCTTGCGCGAAAACCACGTTGGTGAGCGACGCGCAATCCTTGAAGGCGCCGTTGGCCCAACCGGAGTTGATCTCGACGAGATACGGACCGAACCGCACGTCGACGATACCGGTGTTTCCAAACGCGCCCTGCGCAATCTTAGTGACCAGTCCGAGATCGACCGCACAAGTCATCGTCTTGCTCTTGAAGACGTTACTCTCGATGAGATACCCGTAGTAAATCGTATCGTGAGCCGAATTCACCGCGAACCTGCCGAGATCCAGCTTCACCGACGTGTCCGCCGGCTGCGCGGAAACCGCGGTGATCTGAAGCTGTTCGCCGACGACGGACGCCTTCAGCTTCCAGCCTGTGCCGTCCGTCATATACGTGCCGTCGAAGGTCCAGCAGTCCGCGAGCAATTCGTCATTGATCACCACCGTCTTCGTATAGACCGGTACGAATTCCGTATCCGTCGTGATCGGAACGGCCGCGCCGACCGGATACACGGTGTCGGTGTTGATGACCTTCCATCCGTCTGCCGTCGAACCGGCGACCGGCGGAATAAGGTCGGGCATCGTAACGGACATCGCGGACTCGTAAACCGGCGAAAACTGAAGCAGCCGCATATTCGCGGAATTCTCGGTGACGAACGTGACCTTACGGACATCCGCCTCGGTCTTCGCCACCGGTCCGTTCGCATACGCCGCGACCAACGTGACATCGCGTCCGAGCGTCGCGGGATCGATCGTGGCACCAGCGGCGTAAATCGTCTTCCCTTCGTGCGTAGTCACGATCGGAATCACCTCGGAACCATTCCACTCCACACCCTCCGCCTCGACCCAGCCGAGAAACGCGCCGTTCTTCTCGCACTGCGAAGAAATAATGTTTTCTCCGGGAAGCGTAAGCGCCGCGCCATAGGTCTCCATGCGATAGCAATTCACCCACGAGATCGGATGCGGAATCACCTGCACACCGCCGAGATGCCAGTCGTGGTAGTATTCCGGCGCGATCTTCGCATAGAACTTCACGCTGTAGCGGTGCTTGGTCGCCTTCGGCGTGATCGCCTGATAATCCCTGCCGTAGACATAGAACTCGTTGATGTAGGCGTCCTTCGCCGTCGCCTTAAGAGTCAACTCGGCCGTAACCTCATCATCGCCGAGATTCACGATGAGTTCGTCAGTAACCGCGGCGAATTCGCCCTCACCGATCTTGTACTGCATGTTCTCCGATCCGCGGAAAAGCAGAAGATTGCCGGTGACGGACCGCGTCAACGTCGCGTCCGCCGCGGCGGCCTTGATCCTATCGCCGGCATCACCCTTCACGCGGTCATAGGTATCGCGCGGCTCGTCGGCAACCTCCCTGGCGATCAACGTCCAGCTACCGCTCGCCTGCGTGAGGGACGCCGGAGTGATGATTTCCGCGTGATACATCTCGGGACCTGTCGCCGCGATCGGATCGCCGTCGACCGAGCCGGCGGGCGCGACGGTTTCGAGCGCGCCGGACTTATCCGCGGCAGCGGCGAAAAAAGCCTTAAGGTTTTTGACGATATTGTCACAGAACCAGACATAGCCCTCCTCGTTGACATGCGGAGAACTGTTGCCGAAAAGATAGCCGCGCGTGCCGCTGACCTTGCCGTCCGCATCCACGACGCCGTAAACGTTGCTGTCAACGACGCCGAACTGTCCGAACCAGTCCTGCACGTTGCTATAGGCGTTGATCCACTTGATCCCGTACTTCGTCACGAGCGGCTGGTAGACGGACGACTTCGAGAACGCGCCGCCGACCGAAATCAGCACGACGTCGGTATTCGGCAGCGTTTTCCATAGGACGCGCAACGTGTTCTCGGCGTAGCGGAGCGTCTCGTCGTTATCGTTCCAGATCTCGTAGAAGACAAGGTCCGGTTGACGTGCGATGATGTCATCGGACACATAACCGAACGAACTCTTCGCCGTCGCCCCGCCCCAGACGGAATAGAACGTGTTGATATTCACGTCATCGACATTATAATCGCGCTTGGCGAGATACTTGACGTAGTCCGTCGTGATACGCGCAAAACTCATCGGGTTGCCGGTCGGCATACCGCCAGAGTTCGTGGTCACGCGGGTGGAGTAAGGATACCCCTGCATACTGACTTCGGTCGCCATCTGTCCGTACGCGATCGAGTCGCCGATCACCGCGACCTTCAGCGCCTTGTCGGACTTGAGTTTCCGCACCGTATTCGCCAGCGGCACATAACCGGTCGTCGGCTCCACAGCTTCGCCAAACGCAAACGTCGCGGACGCAATCACAACCGCGAGCAGGATACTGGGTTTTTTCATGTTGACAATAGTAGCAATTCTTTTGCGCAAAATCAACCGCTTTTTAGCACAACTCGCATTTGGAATTTCACTCTCCTTACCTGCGTACAATCAAACGCCAAAACCGTCCGGGAATGCGGAAGTCGCCTCGAGCGAGATACTTCAGTAATTGGCAATCTCGGCGTAGGGGGCGTCTTGCCAGGCGAGAAGACGGTCGGCATAGGATTCGCACGAAGCCGTCATCGAATCGACATCCAAAAGCTCGATCGCACCGAGCGCATCACGTTCACGGACAAGCTCGCGGTCATTGATGAAATGCACGGCGAACATCCCGCAGACCAGTAAAAGCGAAGCCGCGAGAAGGCAAATAGAAAAATTGAAAGATTGAAAAGTTGGAGATTTGGAGATTTTAGAAGTCGGACGGGAATTAAGCGGGAGTTGAACTTCCGGAATGTCGACATCCTCCTCGAGCTTCGCCTTGAGAAATTCGTTAAACGACTTGTCTTCAATCATCTCACACCTCCAATCTTCCGCTTGAGCTCGTCCGTCGCCCGATGCATCCACGTAAGCACCGTGCCGAGCGGAACACCTAGTTCAGACGCAATATCCTTGAACTCCATCTCGCCCTCGATCCGCATCATCACCACCTGACGCCAGTTGAACGGCAGCTCCGCGACCGCTTCGCGCACCTCCCGCGCCGTCGCCTTCGACTCGAACCGCTTCGCCGGACTCGGCGACGGATCGGCGATCTCCTCCGCGGCGCTTTCGCCGCGCTCGTCGACGACATCCAGACTCTCCATCGGATGCCGACGTCGAAGCCGATCGATCACCACCGACCTCGCCGTCTTGACGAGATACGCCTTCACCGTTTCCTCGCGCAATTCCACACGCAAACGGAGAAGGCGCATCCACGTCTCCTGAAACGCATCCTCGGCATCTTCACCCGCGAGACCGCGCAGAAAGGCCATCAGCCATTTCCCGTGCAACGCGACGAGCGCAGAAATGGATGCGCCAGAGGACATTTATTTCTCGGGCTTGACAGCCGGCTTTTCGCAATCCCCCTTGTGGGCTTGCTTGCACGCAGATTTCGCCTCCGGCCTCGCACCACCCATATTACCATCCTTTTGCGAACGCTTTGCACGCTTGGCCATACGCTCATTGCGGAGCTCCTTCATCGCCTCGGTCGCCTGCTTGATCTGCTCGGGAGTAAGCAGGGACTTCACGGAGATCAGACGCTTCGTCTGCGTCTTCGCCATCTCCTTGCGGCACTCGAAGAGCTCGTCGATCGCCGCCATCACTGCGGCCTCGTCGATCTTCTCCGCCTTCATGAGCTGTGCCTGCTTCTCCATCAGCTCGCGCGTCTTCTTCTGCAGCTCCTGGACCTTGGCGCGGTTGTCGGTATCGAGTTTCTTGATCTGCTCGCACGCTTCCGCGGAAAGCCCGATCTTCTCGGCGATCTTGGGATTCGTCGCCGCCATCACCGCAGGATCACTCTTCAACTCGCCACCGAAACCGCCAGGCATCATCATTCCGCGTTCGGCCATCATTGCACCGCGGTCACGCGGACCATGGCGGAATCCGCCGTCACGCTGCCTGGCCTTCGGACCTTCGGCATCCTGAGCAACCACCGCGAACGAAAGCGCGGCAACCATCGCGAACATCCCCTTCTTCATTTTAAGGTTCTCCTTTGATTTGTGATTGAATGTTGGTTTAAGATTGGATCAATTCGTGGCTACATCGGAATATACGATACGCACGTTACAAATATTTCAAAATTTTTTCAAGCCGCTCGTAGGCGAGCGGCGAACTTTCCTTCGACTTCGCCTTCACCTTCAACCTTCAGCGTCACTTCCCTTTCAACGCAAGGCGGACGATCTTCTCAACCGAGTCGACCGATGGATCCTTCGCAAGTACATCTGTAACCATCTTCGTCGAAGTTTCTTCATTGAAGCCGAGCGCGCGGAGCGCGGCGATCGCATCCTGAAGAACCGCGGTCTGCGCCCCCGCGGAAGAAGTGCCGCGGTCGAGCGAGGCGGCTTCAAGCGCATTCACCTTGTCGCGCAGTTCCACGCAGATCTTCTCCGCGGTCTTCTTGCCGACGCCCTTGATGGACGAGATCCGCTTCGAATCACTCGTCGAGATCGCCAGCGCGAGCTCGCTTAAGCTCGAGCCCGAGAGGATCGCAATCGCGATCTTCGGTCCGACCCCGCTCACGCTGGTGAGCTTCGCGAACATCTCGCGCTCCTGCTCGCTGGCGAAACCGAAAAGGATCTCATCATCTTCGCGCACGCAGTGGTAAGTCAGCAACTTCGTCTCCGCTCCTTCGCGCGGCAGCGCTTCATAAGTTGACAGCGGGATGAGAAGCTCATAACCGACTCCGGCCGCCTCGATCACGACGCGTGTCGGATCCTTTTCCGCAAGCACACCTCTGATGTACGCAATCATCTCCTACCTCCTATAACGATGAGTTGATTCGCCCTTCACCAGGACATCATCCATCTCCCCGACCATGCCGATCTCCCTGATGCCTGGCGTATCGATCACCATCGCGCCGTTCGGCAACATCACGAGTTCACGCGAAGTCGTTGTGTGACGCCCCTTGCCGGACCACGCCTGGATCTCCTGAGTCGCGGCCCACTCCTCACCCGCAAGCGTATTGAGCAGCGTCGACTTCCCGACTCCAGAAGAACCGATGAACGCGACCGTCTTTCCCGGAGCGACAATCTTACAAACCTCCTCCATCCCCGTTCCGTCCAGTGCCGAGATTCTGAGGATTCTCGCACGTCCGTCGACGACCTCCTCAAGCTCCCGCAGATAAGCCTCGTCCCCGGGTTCGGTTAGATCCATCTTCGTCACCACCACGATCGCCTCGGCCTCGCCCATATCTTCCGCAAGTTCGAGATATCGCTCGATGCGCGCGACCGAGAAGTTCTCATTCATCGACATCATGATGAAGAGCGTGTCGAAGTTCACCGCAAGCGTCTGCGATGTCCGCCGTGCCGTCGGATCCTTGCGCTCAAAATGCGAGAAGCGCGGCAGCGTCTCAAGGATCATCGAATCGCCCTGCGCATTATAGCGGAACCTCACGAAATCACCCGTCATCGGCTTAAGCGGTTCCGTCAAGCGAATCTCGGAGATCTTCTTCCCCTTCATCGAATCGGGAGCGACGGACTTCATACGCGTATACGCAGACTTCTTCTTGCGCGCCAGAATCTCTCCGTGATCCTGCTCGTTACAGACGAGATGATAGTAGTCGCCGTGAGCCGAGACGATACGGCCAATCCCTGGCTCGACTTCCTCCCTCCACCCGAACTGTTCGATGCGCGTCATTTATTCGTGGTTCGTGGTTCGTGGTTCGCGGTTCGCGACATGTCTTCTACTATGATCTTCTTGGCGAGCATAAGTGCGCGACCGCGATGCGAAATTGCGTTCTTCTCTTCAGGAAGAAGTTCTGCGAAGGTCTTCGTATGACCATCTGGCATGAACAGCGGATCATAACCGAATCCGCCGGCTCCGGCGAGAGCGGTTAGGATTGTCCCGGGACAATGTCCCTCAACCGTCTTCTCCGTTCCGTCCGGCGCAATCAACGCGACCGCGCAGGTGAACTGAGCGCGCCTGTCGGAGATGCCTTCCATGTTCTTCAGGAGCAGCGCATTGTTCTTCGGCGTGTTGCCGTCCTCGCCCGCGTAACGCGCGCTCCGTACTCCCGGCTCGCCGCCGAGTGCGAACACCTCGAGTCCTGAATCGTCCGCGAGAATCCAAGCTCCCGGATGCTGCGGCTTAAGTGCCCTCGCCTTGAGCATCGCATTGCCGATGAAGGTAGATTCCGTCTCCTCTGCGGCGGAGTCTTCCGCGGCGATCTCCCAGCCAGGAAGCATCTGCGAGATCTCCCTGACCTTGTTCTGATTGTGCGTGGCGACAATTAGTTTCATACGATAATATTATATCAAAGCGAATATACCGCCGATGCGGAAGCTAGATGCGGGATGGCGCCGGACTTCGTGACGTGCGCCGTAACGGAGCGAACGCGCGGATCGCGCTTACACACCACCGCGACGAGATACGCGGCGCGCTCTATCATCCGGCATTTCGCCGCGATAAGTTCCGCTCGGATCGTTTCGGTGAGCTCGGCGTAATCGACAGTATCTTCAAGCGCATCAGTTTCCGCGGCATCATCCGGAACATCCATTACGACATCAATGCGCAACCGTTGCAGACGATCACGTTCATCTTCACGTTCGCCGATAACACATTCTACTTCAATTCCGTTCAATTCGAGCTGCATTACTATCTCCGTTCTTCGATTTGTGTTCTGCGGTTCAACGGCGGACGCCATCAACTACCGCAGACGCGAGGACGAGTCCGAACGCCGCCGTCACCGGCATCATCGAACCGAGCGAGGCTATGGGTGCCGGCGTTTCAGACGAGACCGCGCAAAGAAAATCGATTTTCGGAAGCGGAGTCGGCGATCTTTTCGCAAGCTCCTTGATCCGCTGACGTAGCGCTCGCGCGAGCGCATCTCCTTCGACTTTTGAGAACCGCTTGAGCTCAACCTTCGTCGGATCAAGTCGTTTCGCGGCGCCGAGAGAACTGACGATTTCAATTCCCGCTATCTTCGCCTCCAGGATGAGCGCGAACTTGCAGTCGACGGAATCGATCGCGTCAACGATCACGTCACAGACGACCAGATGCATGCCGGGAGCGAAGCGTTCGGAAACAGCTGTGATGTCCGCATCGGGATTGATTTCAAGAAGCCGAGACTTCATCGCGTCCGCCTTCTTCATTCCAATCGTCTTCGCTGTGGCGCAGCACTGGCGGTTGAGATTGGACGGTTGCACGATGTCATCGTCGATGATCGTGAGCTTGCCGACGCCGCTACGGACGAGCGCCTCGCAGCACCATCCACCAACCCCTCCGAGACCGTACACCGCAACATGTAGCTGCTTAAGACGGTTCATCCATTCTTTGCCAAGCAAGGTCTCGGTGCGTTCGGTATTCATCAGGTGGCGTAAGGATTTAGAAACGTCTCTTCAAAATCGTAACCGCCGATAAAACTCGACTTCTCGTCATCGGGATCACGCTGAACGCGCCCTGAATCGGCGAGGTTGAACATCATCTCGCCGAGGTCTTCGCAACACGAAAGCCCCCACTCGGTAAGGACACGGTAGGTCATCGGACCGAACTGGTCGAGCGCGGTTTCCTTGAACTCGTCCATTATCGCATACGCGTCCATATGCTTGTCGTGTTCTGGTCCGCTCAGCGCGTGGATCACGTCCAGCAGTAGCGTGTAGGCTCGTGGATTATATCGGTGATCGCGCGCAAGGATATCCTCGAATTCGTCGCCACCATAGTTGAGCTCTTCGATCATTGGGGACAGAGATTAGAAAATAGAGATTAGTTCGACAGTGGAATTCATCAAGCCAATTCCTTCGAGCGCTTCGCGGCGGCGGCGAGGGTCTGGGCGACCTGTTTCTTGAAGCCGGGTTTCGAAAGAAACTTCATGCCCGCGGCGGTCGTACCGCCCTTGGTGCAGACGCCGTCGATGAAGGGACGGAGCTCCATGCCGCTCTCGCGCAGGAACTTCGCGGTGCCGAACATCGTCTGTTCGGCGAGCAACCGAGCGACGGCGGGTTTGAGTCCGAGCGCGACGCCGCCTTCCATCATCGCCTCTTCCATATACGCGAAGTACGCGGGACCCGATCCCGAAAGCGCGGTGACCGCGTCGAAATCCTTTTCCGTCAGGACGACCGTCGCACCGGCGCCGCCGAGGATCTTCTCGACTTCAGAATGGTGCGCGGTGATCGCACACATGCCAGCCTTCGCACGAAGCGCAAGATTGGGCATCACGCGGATGATCTTAGCCTTCGATCCGAAAGCAGCCTTCAGTCTCGCAACCGTCTTACCGGCGACGATAGAAACCAGGACCTGCCCCTTTTTAAGAAGAGGCTTCACTTCCGCCGCAACCGTGTCGACATCCTGCGGACGCACAGCGAGAAAGATGAGATCACATTTCTTCGTGACCTCCTTCACATCCGCGACGACTTTAACGCCGTACTTGGACTTCAATTCCTTCGCGCGCGCCTCAACCTTCTCGGCCATGATGACGCAACGCTTGTGCTCGATTGCAGAGAGAATACCCTCCGCCATCTTGCCCGCACCGAAAAATCCAATTTTCATGCGGCTTATTATATCATATTTTCACCAGCGTACTTCGCTGCGGTCGTCATCACCAACGGACTTCGCCGGCGTAGATATGCTTGTCGCCGACGAGGAGCGAACCGTCGGAAGTGATGCCGCCGCAAATGCCGCGAATCGGAGCCGCGTCGTCATCGGTCTGAAAAACGGACACTTCGCGGCCTTTAAGGAAATCGATTCCGTCGATCTCGGGACAGATCGCGGCAAAACCACTGCGGCGCCAAGACTCGTAGATTTCACTTAGTGACGAGAGTCCTTTATCCAAAGCTTCATCGACGGTAATGTCTATTCCGGACAACGCCAAGGAAGTCGCCTTGTCCTTCAACTCTTCGGGAAACGTCAGCTGACGGACATTGAGTCCGATCCCGACGACGATTTTATCTCCGTGCCGTTCACAGAGAATTCCGCAGACCTTGCGCGAGTTGAGATAGACGTCGTTAGGCCACTTGAGATGCAAGGTTAAGGAATCAGGTCGGAATTGACTAAGTCGTTTAATTGTTTTTATTATCGCAACTCCGGCGAGAAGCGGAAAGGTGGCGACTTCGGTGGGAGCGATATCGGATACATCAAGTACCGCACTCATCAACAGATTCTGACCGCGGCAAGAATGCCATTTGTGATCTAAGCGACCTCGACCTGCAGTTTGTTCAGCGGCTACGAAAACATCGCCTGGATTACCCCGTATCGCCAACAGATTGGTCGATTCAGTACGGTCAAATCTATGAATTTTCCACCGCACTCTTTCACCTTTACTCTTAGGCGACATATGGTTTGCCACAGAACGAACAAACAGCACCGTCGTGAACTGGAGAACCACAATTTGGGCACTTACGTTCCAGTACCTCTCCGCAAAGAGCACAAAACCTGCCGCCTACAGGATCAGATAGTTTACGCTCCGGAATGATCACCGTCTTTCCGCCCATCTGAATCTTACGGTGACTTGGACAATCAGGATTGGGACAGAAGCCAGAAGCCGCTGACGCGGCAGGTTGAAGGTTGAAGGTTGAAGGTTGAACAGCGGATGAAGTATCCTTAGGAATAGGGATGCCGAACTTGGCGGAAAGCTTCTGAATCGCCTCATCACTCAGCTTCGTGCCATCACCACGCTCAAATGGCGAAAGGGCTGACTGCTTGCAACCAATTTCAGCAGCTAGCTCCGTCTGCGAGATACCAGCTTCCCGTCGGGCAAGCGCAATCTTCTCACAAAACTCTCTCGAAAGTCCTTTCATAACAGCAGGTCAATATTGTACTCTTTATAATATCAACTTACAAGGGGTCAGTTATCAACACTATGAACATAATTATAAACAAATGAACATAGATATAAACAATCTTTTCGAGTTTTTATTAACAGTTGTTTATATTTCTGTTTATAATCATCCTAATAAATGCTATAAGTCTCATTGGCAAAGCAATATGCCAATGAGACTTATAGCATGATACTCTTAAGACTTATAATAAAATCAGTATGTTCGTTTGAGTATTTCTGAAGGAAGCAGATATTCTTCGCCGTTTTTATGCGAAATACCACGCCTCTGCAGTTCTTCAATCACCGGACCGGATACCAGATTAGCATTCGCCTCAAACAGTTTCTTGAGTTCTTCACGCTTCTTGGCAAGATTTCCGTTCGGCTCATTAGCGCACAGCACCGATTCGAGAATCTGTGCATGACGAAGACGTCCGTCCTTCTCGGCTGTATCGCGGGCTTCCTTAAGCGCTTCAAGCACGTGATCGCGGGTCTCCCCTTTAAAACGGTCCGGAAGCTCTGTATCCCGTTCAAGAAGTGTCACTTTGGTCGATTCTGGTACCTCAGAATTCTTCGCCAGTGTTTCACCGACTTTGGCCAACGCTATATTCTGTTGTTCAATTTTCAGTTTGAACGCGGCAATTTCGCTCTGCAGATCGCTGACTTTTTTACGCAACTTTTTGATCGTCTCTTGCTGTTCAACGGAATCCCTGGCAAGTTCTTCGACCACCGCATTGGAAACCTCAAGTTGTTGCGAATCGTCGATTTCTTCCAATTTCTCTGGAGCCATCATTTCTTGGGCGAGCGAATCTATCGGCGCATCGGAGTTTTTGTTTATCTCTTCAGTTTTAGTGACATCGCTTTCAGCAGAGACCTCCTGTGAAATCTCTTGCGCTGGTTCCGTAGTATTTACGGTGGGTTTCAAAAATTCTTCAAATTTCATTCTACATTCTGTCCTTTGGTTTCACAGCCGGGATAAATGAACAGCCGGCAATCGATAGGTCCGTTAAAAAACGGTACTCGGGTTTTATAATAGAGATTCACTAGTCGGGCAAGGTCAGGATTACCGGTGATTAGCCCACCGTTATAGCCGTAACACTTCTCGTTCATGAAATATCCTATGCGTTCGTATACTGGCGCAAGTTCCTCGAATGTTCCAAGGCGGATACCATATTCAGGATTGAAGAAGACCACTCCCTTAAACGAGTTAACGTCAGACGTGGGAGTCGGAGGAATCGGGGTATCAGCAAAGTCGCACGCTTTAAATTCGATGTATGGTGCAACACCCGCGGCAATTGCATTAGTATGCGCGTTCTCAACCGCTTCTGGTGAAATGTCCGTCGCGATAATCTTTGGAAGTCCTTCAGTGATTTCAGCTTTCTTCGCCGCAAGAATCATTTCTTTCCAGATTTGTTCCGGCGACGCACCAGTATGCTGACGGGGCGCTATAATCGGAGCTGATTCACCCGGAATAATACGATTGTAACCTTTGACGGACTGAAATGCGAAATGTCCCTTTAGTGATCCCGGAGCGCGATTTATCGCCATCATTGCAGCTTCGATTGCAGGAGTACCAGAACCGCACATTGGTGAAATAAATGGAGTCTTCTTATCCCAACGTAATGCCATAATACAGGCAGCAGCTAACGTTTCCTGCATCGGAGCTGATCCAGGAATTTTACGATATCCGCGCTTTGACAGCGGTTCACCCGAAGTATCAAGATAAATTATTACTTCATCACGTTCCCAATACACAAATACCGCTGCACCTTTGTTTTCTCCGCCAGAATCCGGTCGACGCTGACATTTGTCACGCATACGATCGACAATAGCATCTTTGGTATATAACGACGGTAGGCGAGTATCGCGAATAGTGTAATTATGAACAATCGAGGAAACAGAAAAATACCCATCTGCTTCAAGTAGATTTTCCCAATCGATTGAATTGGCCGCTTGATAAAGATCTTTAATATTACGACATTCTGTACGAAGTAACGGTACAAGTACACGATGTGCGGTTCGTAACTGAAGATTGAGCTTCATTATATCTCTCATATCTCCACGAACCACAACCGTATTTTCAGTTACTTCGATCGGATGATATCCAAGTTGTAAAACTTCTATTTCCGTCCACCGCGATAGTTCTTTCGCGCAGGAAATTATAATTGGATAATCCTTATTAAGCCACAGATTCATTGTCTACCCTTTAACTTTCAATACACCATTAATTCTCAACTGAATATTTACTTCAGTTTATACGCAATGGCATAAGTACGTAAAGAAAAGGAACAGAGCATTTAATCATCGCCGGTGAATGACCGTTTTTCAATTGGAATATAATTACATCCTCATCTATTGCCTTAAGAGGATCCATTACATATGTAGGATTAAACATTATTTCAATTTTCTCTCCTGCATATTTAATTGGTACTACATCTTTTGCTTCACCTATTTCAGATGCAGCGGAGGTCACAATTAATTTATTGTTTTCAAATATAAGCTTAGTTGAATGAGCTTCATCCATTGTCATCACCGATGCACGATCAAGAGCATCCAATAGTTTTTGCCTATCTATTTCTATAGTCTCAGCAGTATCTTTTGGAATAACTTGTCTGTAGTTTGGATAAGCGTCATCCATCAGTTTCGAATATATGATTACATTATTAAGCTCAAAGCAAATCTTATTTTTTTGAACCACTACCTTCATATTGTCATCACCAGACAATGAACGCAGGAGTTCTTGTACTGCCTTTGAAGGAAGTACAATATCCTTTTCCGCATTAATTGGAAATTCCACTTCATTCTCAACCATGGCGAGGCGTCTTCCATCCGTCGCGACCATCGTCAATTTTCCTTCCTTAAAACTCATAAGCACACCCTTAAGTGTTCTACGAGTGTCATCCTGAGAAGCTGCATATGCCGTCTTTCGAAGCATTTCCTTCATTACAGTGCTGGAAATAGTATACTCACTGGAATCTTCATCTGTATTCATCCGAGGAAATTCTGCTTCTGGTTTTCCATTCAATGTGGTCCGTGAACTTCCAGCCTTGATTGTAGCCTTATCCTTAGCATCTATATCTACTTCTATTTCTCCTTCTGGAGCTTTAAGTATTGTATTGAATAGTAATTTTACAGGAAGCGTACTGAGCCCGCTCTCTATTACAGTACATTCTACTCTGCTCTTAATCGAAATATCAAGGTCTGTAGTAGTAAGTGTAAGTTCCTTTCCTATAGCTTCGATCAATACGTTTTGAAGGATAGGCAAAGACCCCTTTCCGGCCACTATGTTCTGAACACTCTTAAGACCTTCAATAAACGTGCTTCTCACAATCTTGAATTTCATGATGCATCCTTTTTAATTATGAAGTTTGATGGTATTATATCAAATAATATTTAGTGTATTTTAAAATTAATATTAATAGGAATGTTCACAGTGTTGATAAATCATTTTCACCTTTGTATTTATTGATTATCGTGTATCTTGAGGTGTTGATTTGCTTGTGAGTATCCTATTGAAATTATTTGATGATTTGATTCAGTTGATTATAAGTTAGAGTATTTAAACAGTTTATTCAATCGATATTTTCATCTGGTGAACATCCGAGTTCGTTGATGATTTGTTCGAAAGAGCGCCGTAACTCTGGTTCAACATCCATTCTTTTGGTTATGTTTCTAACTCCATGAATTATTGTAGCATGGGTTTTATCAAACATCTTGGCTATTTCAGGTAAGCTTTTGTTAGTATATTTTTTTGAAATATACATAGCCAGCTGCCTTGGTGTAACAATTGACTGAGTTCGCTCAGTGGATAACAGCTGGGCCATCGTTACCTGATAATGATGACACACCTTATTTTGTATTTCTTCAATTGATATTCTTTTAAGTTTTCTTTCTCTTTCAATGAAGTCACCCAGTAGCTTAGTCAAAACATCATCATTAAGATTCATGTTAGGCGTTATGTTCATCATGATGTTGACTTTACCTAACGCACCTTCCATCGCCCTTACATGTGTCTTGATATTTTCAGCGATGAATTTCAATGCATTATCTGGAATGGTCGGATTCATTCCTTCTGTTTTTTTACGAAGAATAGCTAACCGTGTTTCATAAGAAGGTAATTCTATTTCCTGAACCATACCTCCTTCAAACCTTGAAATTAAACGCTCTTCAAAGTCTTTTAGATTTTTAGGAGATACGTCAGAAGTAAGGACAATTTGTTTTCCTGCTGAATATAATGATGTAAATGTATTAAAAAACTCTTCTTGCATTTGACGTTTTTGAGCAATGAACTGAATATCATCAACCAGAAAAACATCTACATTACGGTATTTGGTCCTAAAAGAAGGCATACCGGCCCCAGAATTTTGAATAGCATTAATGTACTCGTTCATGAATACCTCAGCCGTCAAGTAACAAACCGCAAGCGACGGATCTTTTCTTTTTAGTTCATTACCAATAGCCTGCATCAGATGGGTTTTTCCCAGTCCTGTCCCCCCATGAATAAAAAATGGATTATATCCTCTTCTACCTGGTTTATCCGCTATACTTATAGCCGTAGCATTGGCAAGTGAATTAGAAGGACCACGCACAAATTCCTCGAAGGTGTATTCTGGATTCAAAGGCATCGTGGACGTAAACTGATTTACCTGAGTGCGAGATAGATTTTCAGTAGGACGACTTATTGAAGCCGGTTCTATTTTCAAGGTAGTACTTTCGTCTACTTCAAACTCAATAAGTAAATCATTTCCCGCTCCAGCCAAATTCAAGCACGAACGCAGTCTTTCGACGTCATTCTGCAGTTGTTTGATGGCAAATTGACTAGACGTCATAAATACATAAGTATGATCTCTCTTAACCAGATTTCTTACCATTGAAAGATTGCGGGAAAGCTTACCCTTTTCATCTTCCGATTTCACCATCGCCAGGCATATTGTCTTCGCCCGGTCCCAAAGTTCTTTCATGTTTTCCATTTTATACATACTTCTTAAAAATCACTTTTTGAAAATATACCATATTTGGCATAGAGGTGGAAGATAGAAGAAATCTTCTTATGATAACATGTTATCAACAGGCGATGTTGATAACTATATATGACCGCGTTTGATGATGATAGCCAACACGGCAACATCTGCCGGATTAACACCAGGAATGCGGCTGGCCTGTGCTAATGTGCTTGGAAGATATTTCTTTAACTTTTCTCGGCTTTCATATCTGACAGCGACGCATTTATCATAGTTCAACCATTTTGGAATTGCGATTGCTTCATCAGCTTTTGCTTTTTCTGCAGCCTTTCGCTCCTGTTCAATATATGGTGCATAATGACGCATAATATTAAGTTCAGAGTTGATAAATTGATTAGGCTGAAAATTTGAAATGCTGTTAGTTATAGGGTTTTTGAAGATCTGATAATTCATCCAATCGAGTTCAAGTTGAAGTTGATCCAGATATTTTGTTGGTCTTATACCTATTTTGCGAGCCGCTTGAATTAGTCTATATCTCGCGTTGTCTTGTCTCAGTATTAGTCTACGTTCAGCACGGCTGGTAAATATTCGATATGGTTCGTCTGTGCCTTTGGTCGTTAAATCATCAATCATTACTCCAATATACGCATCATTACGACTTAAGATTAGAGGCTGTTCATTTCGACATTTAAACACCGCATTTACACCTGCCATAAACCCCTGGGCGGCAGCTTCTTCATATCCGGTTGTACCATTAATTTGACCGGCAAAAAATAGATTATCGATTCTTTTTGACTCCAAAGACGGTTTCAATTCCCGCGCATCTATCCCATCATATTCGATGGCATATGCATATGCCAGAAATTCAGCATTTTCTAGCCCACGCACGGAATGTACCATTTTTTCTTGGATTTCTTCTGGAAGGCAACAACTTAAGCCATTTGGATAGATAATTGTACCATCTGAATCTTCTGGTTCCAGCATTACATGGTGATGTGTAGCGTCCTTAAAGCGAACTATTTTATCTTCTATGCTTGGGCAGTAACGTACACCCGTACCCACTATTGCTCCACCATATAAGGCCGATTTATCCAAATTTTCTCTTATTATTTGATGTGTTATTTCATTGGTATGAGTTAACCAGCACGGAAATTCAGACAGTGTTCCACGTGGAACACTTAATTCAGAATGTTCCACGTGGAACATTGGTCTGGGGATCTCGCCATTTTGAAGTTGACAGACGCGGAAGTTGCAGCTGGATGCTTTTAAACGAGGTGGAGTGCCAGTTTTTAATCGGATGATGTCAAAATTGAGCCGTTTGAGGGCTTCTGAAAGCTCGTTGACGGCCGGCCGGTCATCACCTCCGCTCTCTTTGCATTTTTTACCAATCCAAATGCGCCCTCTGAGAGATGTGCCAGCGGTAATAATAATTTCTTTACCATGGATAGGTCCGTTTAAGGATGTAACAACCCCGTTGATTGCTTTGTTGTCAAAAGTAAAATCAATTACGGCATCTTCAATGGTTGTGAGATTGACCTGATGCTTTATCACTGATTGCATGCGCTCAGTGTATTCACGTTTAGCGCACTGAGTTCTTGTGGCCCAAACAGCAGGTCCCTTGCTCCGGTTAAGTAATTTTGATTGTAGGGCGGTGCAATCGGCATTGATTCCCATTTCGCCTCCGAGAGCATCGATTTCATGGACGAGGTGACTTTTTGCTAACCCACCAATAGATGGGTTGCAGGGCATTCTTCCGATCGCATTAATTTTCGATGTGATGAGAAGGGTGTTGGCTCCCATTCTCGACGCAGCAAGAGCAGCTTCGGCTCCGGCGTGTCCTCCGCCTACTACGATGATGTCGTAGATGTGTCCGTCATTGTTCATGTTAAGTAGTATATCATAATTATTGATCGATTGTTAACAATATTTTAATATATGTTATGCGTCAAGGAGTGAGGAGCCTAATTCAGAAATCCCAGGAAAATAAAGGGAATTTCGATATTTCTATTTTGAAC
>CAMGEN010000009.1:0-59800 GCA_946055075.1 uncultured Verrucomicrobiota bacterium
AGCCGGGGAGTCGCTGAGACTTTTTTACGGGGCCGACGTGCCGGGCGACGCGCATATTCACCTGAACGCGACTCGGGCGGAAGCGAAAGCGGAAACGCACGTTCACCTCGGGGATGGCATGTCGGCGGGGTCCCCCGTAAAAAACGTCGAAGCGAGCTCCCCGGCGACGACGAGGCAAGCGAGGAGCAATGCACCGCAGCGTCTTGCGACGGCCGTTACAGATACAAAAGCTCGCCTTAACCTTTATTTATCGGGCTATGGCGTACTTCACGCCGTCAAAAATCGTGAAACTCCAACTGGTGAATTGCATGCTATGTATAAAGGATTTTTGATATAATGACATAAAATCCAATTAGTTGAGAAAGGAAAAGACAATGGGATGCAGCTGCGGATGTTCTTCATGCAATAGGGAATTTATCGCACCGATGGGCGCGCTTTGGCAGATCTACGATGGCATCGCCTCTAAGTCCAACACCGATATCGTATCGGTTGCGTGGGAAAGAGAAGAGGGCAAGATTTATCGTTATGATCTTCCGATTCCAAAACGCCTTGATCCCGAGGCCGTTAAGTTTGTCAGCCATGTCATCGACCGTATCACGAAGTTTGCGTTGTGGGCAGCCGGCGGTTGGAAGCTTTATCTTTCTGGGCCCGACGCGGTCGTCCAGCCGGTGGCGAAGGCTTATACAAGGAAAGGCGCACGCAAGTTTGATTATGATTTCTTCACCTCAATTTATGGTCGTCCCATGGAGGTGGTCGTGGTGCCGCTCAAGAAGATGCCCGAGATGACGGAGAAGCTTGTTCAGGTGAAGACGGTGGCGGACGGAAACCGTATCGGATTTGACCTGGGAGCTTCCGATTTCAAGATCTCCGCGCTTAGGAAAGGCAAGGTTGTCTTTTCGAAGGAGTTTCCATGGGATCCCGTCAAGCAGGCGGACCCCGAATACCACTATCAGCATCTCACCGCCGGGCTCAAGGAGGCAGCGAAGGTCCTCGGCCGTGTGGATGCGATCGGCGGATCGTCTGCGGGCGTTTTCGTCGGCAAGAAGCTCGGTCTTGCATCGCTTCTCCGTACCGTCAAGGCGAAGAACCCCTCCAAGTTCGAGCAAGGTCAGAATATGTTCTACCGCATTGAGAAGGAATGGGGTGTTCCGTTCGAGGTCTATAACGACGGCGATGTCACCGCGCTTGCGGGCATGATCTCAATGAACAAGGAAGGTATTCTCGGTGTCGCGATGGGGTCTTCTGAGGCGGTCGGCTATGTTGATCCGAAGCGGCGCATGACTGGTCGTATCACGGAGCTTGCCTTTGCGCCGGTTGATTTCAATCCCTGCGCACCATGCGATGAGTGGTCCGGCGATTATGGTGTGGGCGCAATGGCGTTCTCGCAGCAGGCTGTCAATTGGCTCGCGATTCGAGAGGGCTTCAAGTTCCCGAAGACGATGAAGCTCCCCGAGCGTCTCAAGGTCGTGCAAGCCGCGATGGAGAAGGGCGACGAGAAGGCGCTTAAGGTCTATATCCAGATTGGGCGTTTTCTCGCGCACGCGATTCCGTGGTATAATGAATTCTTCGACTATTCGAACATGATGATCCTTGGTCGTGTCACTTCCGGCCTCGGCGGATGCGTGATTCTCGAAACCGCCAAGGCGATGCTCAAGGATGTCTATCCCGAGTGGGGCGAGAAGATCGACATCTTCATGCCGGACGAGAAGGCGCGCCGCCTCGGTCAGTCTGTCGCCGCCGCGCAGATCCCGGTGATCAGGAAGTAAGACGCCGGAACCGCCGGAAGCGGAATCGATGATCGTACTCGGTGTAGACACTTCGCTGCGATCGACGGGATACGGAGTCCTTGAGGTTCTGGGCACGCGGATGCGGGCCCTGGATTACGGCAATATCCCGAATGCGGCGAAACTGCCGCTCACCGGCTGCCTCAAGGCGATCCACGCGAAGATCGCGGAACTGATCGAGACGCATCGTCCGGATGTGATCGCGGTAGAGCAGGTCATCTACGGCAAGAACGCCGGGACGATGCTCGTCCTCGGCGAAGCGCGCGGCGCGGTGTTGACGGCGGCGGCCGAAGCCGGAGTGCCGGCCTATGAATATGAACCGCGTCGGATGAAGCGCGCGGTGTGCGGCAACGGGATGGCGGAGAAGGAGCAGATTCAGCGGATGATCAGGACGCTGTTGGCGCTTCCGGAACTTCCGCAGAACGACGCCGCTGATGCGCTCGGGCTGGCAATCTGTCACGTGAATTCGAATTCCGTGATTTCGACACAGGAACCAATTTGAAAACATAGCGGAGCAGTTAAAGGAGAACGACCGATGTCCAGTCGTAATTTCACGCAGGAAGAACTCGCCGAAGTCCTCAAGGGGATGGGAGTGACCGACCAAATCGAGGTCGCACGCTACGGTTCGGGACATATCAACGATACTTTTAAGGTCGAAACGAAACGTGGCGTCCGTTACATCCTCCAGCGCATCAACACGGATATCTTTCCCGATGCGGAGATGCTAGAGGAAACGGTCATGCGCGTTACCGGTCACCTCCGCGCCAAGGGCATTCCCTCGTTAGAGGTCATCGCCTATGCGAACCCATGGCGTCTCTATGCTTTCCTTGAGGGCTATACTTCTCGGGATGTCGTCTCCGAGCCGCGCCAAGCCTACGACGTCGCTCGTGCGTTTGCAAAATTCCAGAACGACCTCGCCGATCTTCCGCCGCCGCGGCTCGGCGAAATTATCCCGAAGTTTCATGACACGCCAGACCGCATGCGTCAGCTGGACGAAGCGGTGAAGGTGAACTACAAGGGACGCCTCGCGAGCGTCGCGAAGGAGATGGCGTTCGTCGAGGCGTGGCGCAAGAACACCTCCCGCCTCGCGGATCTGATGGCGGCCGGGAAGATCCCCGAGCGCATCACCCACAACGACACCAAGATCAACAACGTGCTCGTTGCAGCGGACGGCACCGCGGTGGTGATCGACCTCGACACCGTCATGCCCGGCAGTGCGCTCAGCGACTTCGGCGATATGGTCCGCACCTCGTCCGCCGCCGCCGCGGAAGACGAAAAGGACCTCTCTAAGGTCTATTCGAAGATCGAGTATTTCGAACAGCTCGCCAAGGGCTATCTCGAAGGCGCAAAGTTCCTCAATGAATGCGAGAAGGACAACCTCGTCTTCTCCGGCAAGCTCGCAACCTTCGAAGTCGGCATCCGTTTTCTCGCGGACTATCTTAAGGGCGATACGTATTTCCATACGGCCTATGAGGATCATAACCTTGTGCGCGCGCGCACCCAGTTCAAGATGGTCGAATCAATCGAGGCGCAGGAAGCCGAATACGAAGCCATCGTCAGTAAATACAGGGTTTAATCCTTGAACATCATTCTTGCATTTTTGCTCGCGTCACCAGTGCTGCTTTCGCCGAAGGACGGTGCGGTGGTTCCTACCCATACCGAACTGCAGAAATCGTATCTGCAGATGAAGCCGCGAGAGTACCGTATTGAGAAGTTCGCGGACAAGACGTTTCGCGTGCTGCTCGGCACCGGTTCGGCCGGTTTCCTCTTTTTGCTTCGCGAAGCTCCGGCCGCCAACCGCGACAAGTCGCTCGCGCACGAACTCGATACACTCAAGAAACTGCCCGCGACCCTTGCCGGCGAATCGAAGAAGAAGGTCCCCGGGAAGACGCGCATTACGGACGAGAACCGCGACTTCTTCCTGAAGACGCTCGGCATAAAGAGCGATATCGATCTCCGGAGCGACGGCGAGTGCTTCGGCATGGACGGCTCGCCGCTCGGTTCGACCGTCACCTGGTTCCACATCTCCTCGACCGCCTACGGCGGCATGCAGAAGGATTTCGGGCGTGCGGCTTTCACTAAGGTGTTCCGAGTTTTCCTGGAGGAGAAGAACTATCCGATTGCTTTCCACTGCATCGCGGGACAGGACCGCACTGGGGCCGTCGCCTTCATCCTCAACGCCCTCCTGGGCGTCGAAGAGGAACAACTGTATCTCGACTGGGAGTCGACCGGCTTCTGGAACGCCAACACCTGGTTCTCCCACAAAGAGCTTTTCAATAAGCTGATTGCAGGATTCGAAAAGAAGTTCCCCGAAGGCAAGACCATCCATGAGAAGGTCGAGCTCTATGTGAAGTCCCTCGGCTTCACGGACGCCGACATCGCCCACTTCCGCGAGATCATGCTGGAACCGAAATAATGTTCGTTGTTGTGCAAGATCTTCTGGCAGAGCTAAACATGCTATAATAACATGGGTTCTTATGATACGAAGATTGGTATTCGCAGGTTGTCTGGTTGCCGCCATGAATGGTGGTGCGGTTCCGGTTTGTCCGTTCTCCGGTTACGAGTTCGATGCGGCGGCAAGCGACGAGTTCGACGGCGCGAAGCTCGATGATGCGCGGTGGGACGACTGGGTGTGGTCTTTTCAGGGACGGCGGCAGGGCTTCATGTTCGCGCGAGACAATGTCGCGGTAACGAACGGGTGCCTCGAACTCACCGCGCGCGTGCTGCGCGAGGAGGAGAAGACGGTTGAGAATCTGCGGCGCGGATTTGACAAGTACGCGACCGCGATCGTGAAGGCGAAGCGGAAGACGCACTACGGCTATTACGAATGCCGCGCGAAGACGATGAAGGCGTGTGTCTGCAACGCGTTCTGGCTCTATGATCCGCTGTCCGATTCGCAGGCGAAGTTCCGCACGGGCGAGTTCTCGGAGGAGATCGACATCTTCGAGATCTTCGGTGCGGTCGGACAGAACGAGTCGATGTCGAAGCCGTGTCAGCGAGCATGCTTCCATACCGTGCACTGTCTCGCGACGCCCTACCTCGAGGCGACGTGTTTCGCGGGCGTGGAGAAGCTGCCGGACAAGACGACGACCCATAAGGCCGACTTCGACTTCTGGGCCGATTATCACGTCTTCGGTTTCCTCTGGACCGAAAACGAGCTCGTCTGGTATATCGACGGCAAGGAGACCTTCCGCCGCGCCAACGACCGCTTCAAGCGTCCCATGCATCTTACCTTCGACTGTGAGATCATGTTCACATGGGCCGGCGAGCCGCTTCATTCCGACCTCCCCGCAGAATTCTCGGTGGACTATTTCCGGCACTGGAAACCGACGGGAATGTGATATAATACTGAGAATATGAAGAACAAGAAAGTGTTTTTGGTGGTTGCAGCCATGCTGGCTGCGACGGGTGTTTTGGCTGCTCATACCGCGCCGGAGGCGTATCCTAATTTCGGATTGCCCCGCACCGAGTCGATGATGTTCCTGGTGCTGCAGATCGGCATTGTGATCTTCGCGGCGAAACTCGGCGGAATGATCGCCTCGTGGGTCCGGCTGCCTTCGATCCTCGGCGAACTCGCCGCGGGCATCGCGATCGGTCCGTGGGCGCTCGGCGGCATCGGGTTCCTGCCGGACATGTTCAACGGTATCTTCAAGGACGGACTCTTCCACGGCGCCGCGCTCAAGCAGCTTGCGGCCGAGGGACACGCCTTCGACGCGACGACGCCCGAGCTCTACGGAATCGCGACGCTCGCATCGGTCATCCTCCTGTTCCTTTCCGGACTCGAGACCAACCTCAAGATGTTCCTCCGCTATTCCTTCGTCGGCACGATGGTGGGTCTCGGCGGCGTGATTGTCTCGTTCGTCTTCGGAGACCTCTGTGCCGTCTACCTCCTTCCCGAGTTCTTCGACGCGTTCGCGTACCTGAAGGGCATTCCGCTCGCCGAGGCGATGACGAAGGAGGCGCCGCTCTACATGGGCATCATGTCCACGGCGACTTCGGTCGGCATCACCGCCCGCATCCTCTCCGAGAAGAAGAAGATGGATTCCGAAGAGGGAACGACCATCATGTCTGGCGCGGTGATTGATGATGTGCTCGGACTCATCGTCCTCGCGATCGGCAACGGTATCATCACCGCCAACGTCAAGGCCGCCGCCAGCGGAGATGGCGGCGGCCTGGATTGGGGTGGAATCGGTTTCGTCGCTCTGAAGGCGTTCGGCGTCTGGCTCGGTGCGACTGCGATCGGCGTACTCGCAGCGCGTTATATCGCCAAGTTCCTCAAGAAAGTCTTCCGTTCTCCAGTCGTCATCTCGACGATGGCGTTCGGGCTCGCCCTTGTGCTCGCGGGTTTCTTCGAGTGTATGGGTCTTGCGATGATCATCGGTGCGTACGTGATGGGACTTGCGCTTTCGCGAACTGACCTGAAGCATACGATTCAAGAGACGCTCTCGCCCGTATATACTTTCCTTGTGCCGGTGTTCTTCTGCGCGATGGGTATGATGGTTGATGTCTCCGCTATCATGTCAAAGCCGGTTCTGATCTTCGGTGCGATCTATACCGCGTTCGCCGTCGGTGCGAAGGTGATCGGCTGCATGATACCGTCGATGTGCTGCGGATTCAATATTCTCGGGGGACTACGCATCGGCGCTGGAATGGTCCCGCGTGGCGAAGTCGCGCTGATCATCGCCGGCATCGGACTTTCTGCCGGCTTCCTTACCCAGGAGATCTTCGGTATCGGTATCATGATGACGCTCATCACGACCGTCGTCGCTCCGCCCGCGCTTGTAGCTCTTTTCATTCCGAAGGCGAAAGGCGTCCGTAATCCGCGATCAACTGCATCCACCTCGCGCGAGGTATTCTTCGAACTCTCCAGCTCTAAAATTGCTGATTATGTCCTCTCGCGCCTTATTGACGAGTTCCGTAACGAGGGTTTCTTCACTTCACTCCTTTCTAAGGATGACCACATCTGGGAGGTGATGATGGATGATATGGAGATCACCATCCGTCGTGACCGCCGTAGGATATTTGTTCAGTGCACCCCCGAAGAAGAGGCGATGGTGATGACCGCCTGGATGGAGGTTTCCAGTCAGTGCAACGATCTTGCGCGTTCGATTTCTAATCCGGTTAAACAGGAGGCCGTTGAGAAGTTCCTCAAGGAGTCCTGTAACGATACTGGCCTCGGGCGCGGTAACGTGAGGCGCTATCTGCAGGGCTTTGTGATGTTGCCGAAGTTCAAGGCGACCTCCAAGAAAGACGCGATCGAAAAGATTGTCGCTGAAATTGGCGGGGCTTGTCCGAATCACGTCAGCAATGTTGCGGCGGCGGCCGCTGCCGTGCTTCGCCGCGAAGAGTCGATGCCTACCGGACTTGATCATGGTATCGCTGTGCCGCACGGCCGTGACGCTTCGGTTTCCGGCATTGCTGGCGCCGTCGCGATCGTCGATAACTCTGGTACTGCGAACGGACTTCTCCCCGATTACGAGACGATTGATAACAGTCCCGTTGAAATCATCGTCCTTACCCTCGCTAATGACGAGGAGCAGACACCGTATCTCCAACTGATGGCCTACATCTCAAAGATTCTGCGCGCAGATGATGGACGCGAGAAACTGCTTGCGTGCGAAACCGCGGAAGATATGCGTAAGTTCTTCCGGAAGGCGTGACAGCGTCTGGTGCATAGTGCCTGGTGCTTAGTGCGTCGGTATGTCTTCTGATACCATAGCTGCGATAGCGACCGCGCCCGGGAAAGCCGGCGTCGCGGTCGTTCGCGTCTCTGGTCCCGACGCTTTCGCAATCGCGGAAAAGCTCACGCATCGCCCCGTCTCCCCCGGCCGCATCTCTTATCGCCGGATTTATGGCGAGCTTTCTCTCCCTTCCCATTCAACTTCAACTTCACATTTCAACTCCTCGCTAATTGACGACGCGCTTGTCCTGTCCTTTGAAAATCCGCATTCATACACCGGAGAGGATGTCGTCGAGTTCCAGTGCCACGGCGGCAGTGTTACCCCTCGCCGTGTGCTCGAAGCATGCTTCGCTGCCGGGGCGCGACTAGCGCGCCGCGGCGAATTCACCGAACGCGCGTTCCTTAACGGCAAGATGGATCTTTCCGAGGCCGAGTCCGTCATCGATCTCATCGAGGCGAAGACCGAGGCGGCGGCCGACGATGCGCTGGCGCATCTCGGCGGCGAACGCAAACGCCGGTACCGCGAGCTCTACGATCAGGCCGTCGCGCTCTCGTCCGAACTCGAACACTCGCTCGACATTGACGAGGCGGATCTCACTGAGGAATTTTCCGAACGCCTTCATTCTTCATACCTTATTCTTCACTCCTCATTACAGAAGGCCGTCGAACAGGAAAAACGCAGCGCCCTGCTGAAGGACGGAGCACTCGTCGTGCTTGCGGGACCTCCCAACGCCGGCAAGAGTTCGCTTCTGAACGCGCTCCTCGGAGAGTCGCGTGCGATCGTCTCCGACATTCCTGGAACGACCCGTGATTCCATCGAGGCCTGGACCGATCTCGGCGGTGTGCCGGTGAGGCTCGTTGACACTGCCGGACTCCGCGGCACATCCGACGCGGTTGAGGCTGAAGGCGTGCAGCGTGCGGAGGAACTGATCGCGAAAGCTGATGTTGTCTTGGGACTCGACTGCGACCGCGGTATCCGTATTCATTCCAAGTGCGACCTCGGTCCGGGAGAAGGCCTTAACGTCTCCGCGAAAACCGGCGAAGGATTGGATGAATTGCGCAAGCTTCTGATCGCGCGTCTCGCTGATCTCGAGCCTCGCCAATCATCTCGCTCACTCTCCCTCCTCGCCTCCGCATACAAAGAACTTGATTCCCACCTCAACTCTTCACTCTTCACTCTTCACTCTTCACTTCCCTTCGATCCCGTCCTCGCCGCCAATGCCGTCCGCAGCGCCGCTGAATCGCTCGGCAAGCTTATCGGCGCAACCTATTCCGAAGATCTT
Source organism: uncultured Verrucomicrobiota bacterium (assembly GCA_946055075.1). Classification (GTDB taxonomy): domain Bacteria; phylum Verrucomicrobiota; class Kiritimatiellia; order RFP12; family UBA1067; genus UBA1067. The sequence continues at coordinate 8,748 of CAMGEN010000009.1, forward strand.
TTAGATGCACTTTTTTCCCGCTTCTGCGTCGGAAAATGATATAATATACGGCGGTAGAACAGCCGTATGAAAACTTATAAAGAATTACGTCAGGAAGCGTGGAAGATCGTCACCTCGCGGTGGTTTTTCCGTTTCTTCGTCGTGGCGTCCATCTTCCTGCTCATTCTGGTCGGGGTCCGTCTTCCGCTCGCGCAGTTCTTCAAGGATCACGACATCCAGACTTGGGGCATGTTCGCTGAGTCCTGGAGCATGGCGAAGCGGCAGGGGGTCGAGATGACCGTCGCCTCGTCACAGCAGTTCTGGTCGATGACCTGGGCCTCGGCGTTGGAGAGCTTCGTCGAGTTTCTTACTAAGGGGATCGTGGCTTTCGGGCTCACGATGTTCATGCTCAAGGCGGTCCGTAACGACAACGAGCGCTGGTTCGCCGGCGCGTTCGCCGGGTTCTGGAATCCGCTGGAGGTTTTCTGGCTGTCGCTGCTGATGTATATCCGCATCGTCCTCTGGACCCTGCTTTTTATCATCCCCGGCATCATTGCCGCCCTGCGTTATTCGATGGCCTGGTACATCAAGGCAGAGCATCCTGAGTACTCGGCGTGGAAGTGCCTTGCCGAATCCGGAAAGCTGATGAAGGGGCACAAGCTCGAAGTCCTCGGTTTCGGGCTTTCCTACGTCGGCTGGGGGATTCTCGGCGGTCTCGGCATGGGAATTGCCGTGGCGTTTTGGAATAACCTGTTCGGCGCGGTGCTGATGCCGGCCGCGACCCTGTTCTTCGCCTTCGTCTTGGCGTATTCGCTTTTCGGTAATGTGGTGTTCTACACCGAACTTAAGAAGCTTTCAAACAGCAAAACGGATAATCCCGGTACGGACGTCGTATCATGAGTGAAGAGAACATTGAAGACATCGCGTCCGCAGGCGGCGCGACGGAGGAGATCAAAATCGAGGACGAGATGTCCCGCGACTACATCGAGTATTCGATGTCCGTCATCGTGGGGCGAGCGCTCCCGGATGTGCGCGACGGTCTTAAGCCGGTGCACCGTCGATGCCTTTATTCGATGCACAAGCTCGGCGTGCCGTTCGGTTCGAAGCACGTGAAGAGCGCGCGTGTCGTCGGTGACGTGATCGGCAAGTATCATCCGCACGGCGACTCCGCCGTGTACGAGACGATCGTCCGTATGGCACAGCCGTTCTCGCTCCGTCAGCCGCTGGTCGACGGGCACGGCAACTTCGGTTCGATCGACGGCGACAGCGCCGCGGCCATGCGTTACACGGAAGTCCGTATGCAGAAGGTCACCGAAGAACTGCTCGGCGACCTCGAGAAGGATACGGTCGACATGGTGCCGAACTTCGACGAAACGCTCGAAGAGCCGTCCGTCCTCCCCGCCAAGCTTCCGAACCTCCTCCTCAACGGATCCTCGGGTATCGCGGTCGGCATGGCGACGAACATCCCGCCGCACAACCTCGGCGAACTATGCGACGGCATCTCCTACTACGTCGATCACCGCGAGGAATGCACGGTCGAGGAGCTGATGCAGTTCGTGAAGGGTCCCGACTTCCCGACTGGCGCGCAGATCTGCGGGTTTAACGGCATCGCCAACATGTACAAGAACGGACGCGGGCAGCTCCATGTCCGCGGCAAGGCGACGGTCGAGCAGACCGACAAGGGACGCGAGCGCATCATCATCACCGAGATCCCCTACACGGTGAACAAGCGCGAGATGCTCATCCACATGGCGGACCTCGTCAAGGACAAGGTCCTCGAGGGCATCAGCGACATCCGCGATGAATCGAAGGACGACATTCGCATCGTGATCGAGCTCAAGCGTGACGCGGTCGGCGAGATCGTCCTCAACCATCTATACAAGCACACCGAGCTGCAGACAACCTTCGGTGCGATCATGCTCGCGATCGACGGGGGGCGTCCGAAGATCCTGAACCTCAAGGACTTCTTCCGCTGCTATGTCGATCACCGTTTCGACGTGATCACCCGCCGCACGCGGTTCGAACTCAAGAAGGCCGAGGCGCGCAAACACATTCTGGACGGACTCCTCCTCGCGATCGCGAATCTCGATGAAGTCGTCTCAATCATCCGCGGCTCGAAGAACCGCGACGAGGCGAAGGTGAAGCTGCAGGAGAGGTTCGGCTTTACCGACGTGCAGGTCAATGCGATTCTCGAGATGCGTCTCTATCAGCTTACCGGTCTCGAACGCGACAAGCTCGAGGCGGAACTCGCCGAGCTCCTGAAGACAATCGCCGAGCTGCAGGCGATCCTCGCCGATCCCGCGCGCATCTACGCGATCATCAAGGACGATCTCGCCGAGCTTCGGCTCAAGTACGCCTCGAAGGCCGACTCCCAGCGCAAGACCGAGATCGTCGCGGACGAGAACGAGGTCTCGCTCAAGGACCTCGTCCCCGATGCGCCTTGCGTCATCACGCTTTCGAATCGCGGTTACATCAAGCGCGTGCCGCTTACCGAGTATCGCGAACAGAAACGCGGCGGACACGGCGTGCGTGGTGCCCAGGTGAAGGAAGAGGATTTCATCCGTCTCGTCTTCGTCGCGCAGACGCACGACTCGCTGATGTTCTTCACGAACACCGGTCGGCTTTTCGTCAAGGACGCCTATCAGATTCCCGAGGCGCCGCGCACGAGCTTCGGGCGTCCCCTCATCAATCTGCTTAACCTCCAGGAGGGCGAACAGGTGCTGCGGCTGTTGCCGATCCGCTCGTTCGAAGGCGATGTCGACGTCTTCTTCGCGACAAAGCTGGGAACGGTCAAGAAGACCCTGCTCGGCGATTATCAGAACGTCAACAAGAGCGGCATCCGTGCGATCAACATCGATGAGGGCGACGAGCTCGTGGAAGTGCGTCTCGTCAAGCCCGAGGACGAGGTCCTGATGATCACCGCGGACGGCATCGGCATCCGTTTCCGCGCTGAAGAGGTCCGTCGTATGGGCCGCACGGCCACGGGTGTCCGCGGCGTGAAGCTCCGTGAAGGCGACCGCGTCGTTTCGCTCGACGTCTGCGACAAGGAGAAGACGATGCTCGTCGCGACCGAGAATGGATACGGCAAGCGTACCGAGTTCGACGAATACCGCAGCTGCCACCGTGGTGGCATGGGCGTCACCGCGATCAAGGGTGCGGAGCGCAATGGCAAGGTTGTTGCGGCGCATGCGGTCGCCGATGACGAGTCCATCATCTCAATCACCTCAGACGCTCAGATGGTCCGTTCCCCTGTCAACCAGATCGGTGTCGTCGGACGTGCCGCCCAAGGAGTCCGCCTCGTGCGCCTTTCCGAAGGCGCGAAGCTCGTCTCGGTCAGTGTCTGCGAAGGTGCCGAAGAAGCCCCAGCGAAAACGGACGGAACTACCGACATTCCTAATTCCTAACTCCTACATCCTAATTCGCTTTGAAACTTCCGCTCACGATATTCTCGATCACGGTGACGGCGGTTACGATCGCCGCCATCGAACTCGGAACGATCGCGAGCGAGGATGTGCTTGAGCCGAGCGTTCAGAATGAAGTCGATCACGCGCTTTCGCGTTCGAGTGCCTTCGACGAGGCGGCAACCACCAATGCATTTGACGGCGCTTCGTCTACCAACGCCGTGGTTTTCGCCGACATTCCCGTGACCTGGACTAACAGTCTCTCCGTCACCGAGAAGGCGATCAGGTTGATTTCTTTGCAGAACGCAGAGGGACGTTGGATGGACGGCACCAACGACGTCACACGCTCCGTTCGTTCAATCCTCCAGAAGCTATGAAGACACCTGCCGACAGGACCATCGTGTTCAGGTTCGCTTCGCATCCCGCGAAGGATCCGAGGATGTGGTGGAGCGCGAGTCTCGAGTTTCCGCCTGGTTCGGATGAGAATTCGACGCTGCCGATCACGGTGATGGACGGTGAACAGAAGCCGATCGCGTCCGCGGTTTTCGAGTTCGCGGGACAGCGCATCAAGGTGAAGGACGGCAAAGGTTCGATCACCTACTCCGACTTCATCAAGGGCAAGAGTTCCGTTCCGCTCTGGATGCACCGCAAGGGACTCCCTCCCGTCCCCGGTGGCCTCACCTTCGAGTAAGTCAGATCTGATTCATCAGTTCGTAGATTTTGCGGTCGGCGTTTTTGCCGCGCAGATCAAGAACCTTTACGATGTCGCGCGAGCCGTTGCGATAAAGAATCGCGCGCTTTTCTTTCACATCGATGATGCCGATGCCGGATTGCGCCGCCTTTACGCGGAGCAGCGCGAGCCGTACCATGCGCAGGGCGGATTTCGGCAACGGACCGAACCGATCCTTCATCTCCTTCGCGAGCGCCTTCACGACCCGCTCGTCCATCGCCTCCGCGAAACGCTTGATCAGTGAAATGCGCTGGGCGTCTTCTTCGACATACTGATATGGTAGCGCCGCGGACGAATCATCATCCTCTGAGGCGGGGGACCAGTCGATGAAGTCGAGGTTCAGTTTGACGTCGACGATCTCCTTCAGCTTCTCGCCTTTGAGCGCCGAGATCGTGCGTTGAAGAAGCTGACAGTAGAGTCCGAAGCCGACCGCCGCGATGTGTCCCGACTGCTGCGATCCGAGGAGATTGCCGGCACCGCGGAGCTCGAGGTCCCGAACGGCGAGATTGAATCCGCTGCCGAGTCCACCGTGGCGTTTCAGCGCGTTCAGTCGTTCGCGCGCGTCGGAGTCGACGAGTCCGGCGGACGGCAACAGGAATATGGCGTGGCCCTGCTTCGAGGAGCGTCCGACGCGTCCGCGCAGCTGATAGAGGTCGGCGAGTCCGAACATTTGCGCCTGATCGACGATGATCGTGTTCGCACGTGGAATGTCGATGCCCGATTCGACGATCGTAGTCGAAAGCAGCACATTGTATTCGCCGCGTTCGAAGTCGCGCATCTTCTTCGCGAGCACGCTAGCGTCCATCTGACCGTGCGCGACGACAATGCGTGGTTCGTGGTTCGCGGTTCGTGGTTCGCGGGAAAAGATTTCCTTGAGGCGCTTCTCGACCTTGCCGATGGTGGTGACGCGGTTGTGGAGGAAGAAGACCTGTCCGCCGCGCGCGAGTTCCGCCTCGATCGCCGACTTGACGATGAGGTCCGAGTCGGTGACGATCTTAGTGTCGACGGCCACGCGTTCGCGCGGCGGCGAGCGGAGTAGCGAGAGGTCGCGTGCTCCGGTCATTGAAAGATAGAGCGTGCGCGGAATCGGCGTCGCGGAAAGGGTGAGGACATCTGCGGTCGCACGGAGGGCTTTCAGGAATTCCTTGTGGCGCACTCCGAAGCGTTGTTCTTCGTCGATGATGATGAGTCCGAGATCGCGGAACGCCATTTTCGAGGAGAGGATCGCGTGCGTGCCGATGACGATGTCGCAGACTCCGGTCGCAATGCGCTGGAAGGTTCCGCTGTGGGTCGCGGCGGACTGGAACCTGCTCATCGATTCGATGCGTACGGGCGTGCCGTCAAAGCGCGAGGTGAAAGTCTCGAAATGCTGTTCGGCGAGAACCGTCGTCGGCGCGAGTACCGCAACCTGCTTGCCGTTCATCGCGGCGATGTAGGCCGCGCGCATCGCGACTTCGGTCTTGCCGTATCCGGCGTCGCCGCAGATGAGGCGGTCCATCGGTTTCGTCGAGGCCATGTCCTTCTCGATCGCCGCGATCGCCGCGAGTTGGTCCGGAGTTTCCTCGTAGGGGAAGGCCGCGTCGAAGGCCTCGCGGCCTTCGCAATGGACGTCGTATGCGAAGCCGGGAACGACTTCACGCTTGGCCTGCGTCTCCAGCAACGCGACCGCAAGATCGGCGACGGCCTTCTGTGCATCGGCCTTGTCCTTGCTCCAGCGTTTGCCGTCCAGCCGGTGAAGCTTCACCGCTTCGCTCTTGACGCCGACATAACGCGAGAGGAGATGTGCGTGCGCGGCGGGCACGTGAAGTTTCGCGCCTTCGGCGTACTCGATGGTGAAGACCTCGCTGCGTTTGCCGTCCACGAGGATTTCGGATGAGCCGATGAACTTGCCGATGCCGTGGTCCACATGGACTACGTATTCGCCGGGCTCGAGATCGTCGAAGTCAGTGAGGCGCGCCCCGGCGCCGGTTGAGGATTTTCTCGAAACGGACTTGCGCTTCGTGAAGACGCGATCCGCCTTGGTGACGACGAGGAGAGAGTTGGTAGTCGGAAGTTGGTAGTTGGTTGTTGGAAGCTCGAAGCCGCCGCTGAGTCCGTCGATGCGAAAGATCTCCGCGCCGCGTTTTTCGGCAGCGGAAATGTGCTGATCGAGACGTTTGCGCGCCGCGTCGAAGAGCTCAGGGTGGTGCGCCTCGTCCGCGCCGAGCTCGGCGAATCCGGGAAGGGGTGTGGTCTGGAACGGATAGACTGCGACTCCTTGCGGGGCCGGTTCGCCGGTGAATATTAGGTTGACGTTGGAGGTTGAGGTTGAGAGTGGAAGGTTATACTCGTTATGTTCAAGCGCAAGGACTGTAGAACCTTTGGGCAGAATATCAAAGATGGAAGAATGATCACTGCTCGCTGCTCCTTGTTCACTAACAGGCAGTAGCACCGCTTCTTCAATACGCGTGATCGAGATCTGAGTGGCGGAATCGAACTGGCGGATACTCTCGAGATCCTCGCCGAAGAACTCAGCGCGAATGGGAAACTCTTCGCCCGGACCCCATGCGTCCACGATGCCGCCGCGAACCGAGTATTCGCCGATGTATGAGACTTGCGGTACGCGGCTGTACCCGAGTTCCGCAAGGCGAGAGCAAAGCGAGCTGTGAGTGAGGAGTGAGGAGTGTGGAGTGGCGGAGTTGTTGTTCTTGAAAGAATCTTTACCTTCTTTCATTCCTAACTCCACATTCCTACTTCCTAACTCAATTCCGCCTACCTCTCCTTTCGGAATTGGTGTCGCTATCGCTGGGTATGACGCGACGACGACGCATGGATAAGGATTCATCGACCACGCCTTGACGGCGGCGATCGTCTTGAGGCGGAGCCCGAGCGCGCTTTTGTCGCCGGCGATGAGCGGCGGCAGTTCGAGAATGCGGTGCGGAAGTTTTGCGGTCAGGATTTCGAGGTCATCAGTGAGCCGTTCGGCATCCGGAATGCCCGGCGTGATCGCCAAGACAAGTGAAATGCGATTGGGTCGCAGTGGACAGTTCGAGGCCAGTATTGCGGCGAGGAAGGCGTTGGCGGAACCTGTAAGGGATGGGACGCAAATGGGAGTTGGGCAAGAGCCGAGTGCAAGCGGTCCAGCGCCTCCGGCGCTGGACCCCGGGGGTGTAAAGCGCGACGCGAATATTTCGATCGCCTTTTCCATGAACCCAGATATTATATCACAACTTTTTGGCTGGGTTTGCTGTACTGGACAATGCAACCGATTTGTATTTGAATCCTGATTTGGCATGAATTTGTTGTCATGCCTGAGTTTGTGTCTATGTCTGAGCCCGCAGCTGCTTTTGAGCCTGTATCTTCTGGGCTCGCATCTTTGCCCGAGGCAGTCGTTTTGTCGGGATCATCGTCCCCTGCGGCTTCTTGCCGAGTGCCGTCTTCGGTTTTTCGAGAAGCACCGTTTTTGGATCTAACGCGAAATCTATAGCTGAAATGAGGCTTTTGAAGGTCTTTTTCTCATCTGCAAGAATTTCCGCAATAAATTCTCGTTTTGGTTTTTCCTTAAGAAGTTCTTCGGTCGGCATGGGATCTATCGTCTTCGTTGCCTGTCGGAGTTTAATCGCCATCGCCTTGTACCGCATCAACGTCTTGTATTTCGACGCGAGGACAGGAAGGTTTTCTTTGATCCACCCGCGGATACCGCGGTTGCGCCCGATGACTTTACCGTCTTCGTCAAGGATGAGGCAGTTGTCGACGTAGCACTCTAGATCGTGGAGCATTCCCCCGAGAATGATCATGTTTTCCTTCGATTCTTTTCTGCGGTTCCAAGCATTGAACAGGTCTTGGGCCGTTGGCATGGGTGAAAGCGTTCGACGGTGGTGGAGCTTTCGCCTATCAGCGGCGAGGATTCTTCTGCGTTCAGTTTCGCGCGCGTAATAGAATGGCCGCCGCAGACGACGGAGGGTGTAAGCGATTTCCTGTCGTCGTTTCGCCCGCTCTTCTGGTGTCGCCCATTGGCGGTAGAGATCGCGACACTCAATGCCAATATCAACCATCGTGCAAGCGGCGAGTAATAACGGGTTGAAGGTCGAATCAAATATGACATCGTTCCCAGTAAGACTAGCGGTGAAATCGTGTTTCCTCGGGCGGTAAGTATGCATATCCCAATATTGTGCGGCAAGAGATTTCGCCTCGCTATGCGTCCAGCCGTGGTGATAGGCGTACCAATAAGCTGTGTGCCTGTTAGTTCGATGTTTCATAGCCTGTTTGTTCCTTTCTGAAATATTATATCATAAATGAGAATTAGTTGCGGAAATTCTTGAAAGCGGCTTGTCGTCTTAGCCTATCTGTTTCTGTCTGTTCGGGAAAAGGAAGATTATGATATAATGAAGAGTGGAATGAAACATATAATAGGATTCTGGTGTGTTGCTGCCTTGATAGGTGTGGTGCATGGTGAGGACGGACTGAAGGATGGAGATAACGTCGTCCTCATCGGCGACTCGATCACTGAGCAGGGCTTTCGCAGGCAATGGGGTTACTACCATGTCCTCACGAATGCCGCAGGCGAGGTCGCAAAAGCAGGTGGACCGAAGGTGAATTTCATTCCGCTTGGCTACAGCGGCTACCAAGTGAAAAGCTGGAGTGATATGGAACGCGACAGCGTTACTAATACGAATGTCTGGACCTGGTACCGGAACCCCGGTTGGAATCTCAAGGAAGTTTTCGACGGCAAGGTGGACGTGATCGTCATTTTTCTTGGAATGAATGATATCCTCCAACCGTCGATGCGCGATACCGACGAGGATCGGGCGAAATGGCTCGCTGATTACAAGACGTTCGTCAACAACCTTCGTGAGCGCTGCCATCCGCGGCGCTTCATCTTCGCGACGATCACGCCACTCACGACCGATCCGCGATCCCCGAAGAACGTCGTTCGCCATCGTCTCCGCGATATGCTCTCCGAACTCGCTGCGGCCGAGGACGCAGGACTTCTTGATTTCGGCGGAGCCATTGAAAAAGGCGTTGAGGATTTTCGGAAGAGCGATCCTGGGTATCGGATGATTCCTGATTTCGTGCATCCTAATGATGTCGGGCATGCGTTGATGGCGTGCGAATTTCTGAACCGGTTTTGGGCGGGACGCGGCGCGAAGATTCCGGCGGCTATGATCGAAGCGAAACTGAAGGCGTGTGTCGAACGTGGAAAGGCGTTCAGTCCGTCGTCCGCAATATGGGGATGGAGGCTCTCCGAAGATGGGGGCGAGTGGAAGGTCTACACTGCGACGGAAGACTATACGGGTGGGAAGATGTCCGGGTCGATTGATCCGTATCAGTGCTTTTTCGGCTGGCAGACGAACACCCTCAGAGCAGCGCGCCGCGTGTGGAGCGAAAAAGACCGCGATGTGAAGGCGATCTTATCGCATCAAGGATTCTCCCAGACGCTGGACCTTGCGGTGGCGGTGGACGGCGAGGAGGTCTGGAAGGACAATCTCAATCGAAACGGTAAGAATCACATTGAGAAGACATTGCATCTTAAAAAGGGGTGGAATGAGCTCGTGATCACATGCGTCCATCATAACTGGCAGCGTCAGTTCTCCTTCGACCTTGAGCCGCTTGATGGTGACGATCTTTCCGATTTGCGTTACGGATTGTGATTTGTGGGGAATTCAATACACCTTAATATATGAAGACATTATCGGAGATTCGCGAGGCGCTTGAGAAGCGTGGGTATGAGGCGTATGTGTTTACGCGCGAGGAGGCGGTGAAGTTCGTAATCGCAGCCGCGGAGAAGGTGGACAACGTCGGTTGGGGCGGCTCAGAGACGGTGAAGGAGCTCGGGCTGCGCGAGGTGATCGCCGCGCTGGGCAAGGAGATTCGCGATCATCGCGCTGACTGCGATCTGTTCCTGTTGTCGGCGAATGCGTTGCTGGAAGACGGAAGGATCGTTAACATCGACGGAACTGGCAACCGTATCGCGGCGAGCATCTGGGGTCCGAAACAGGTCATCTATCTCATCGGACGCAACAAGATCGTTGCGGGCGGTGTTGAGGATGCGGTTCTCCGCATCCGTCGCGAGACTTGCCCCAAGAATGCGGTTCGTCTCGTGCGCAAGACGCCTTGTGCAGTGAACGCCTGTCCGGCGCTCGCCGGCAACCCCGCTGGCTGCACTTCTGGTGACCGCATGTGCAAAGTAACGGCCGTCTTCGACTGTCCGCCGTCGCGAACCCCGACCACCGTCATTCTGCTTGATGAAACGCTCGGCTACTAAGAGAATCGGCCAGAAATTTAACTGGCAGCAGACGGGGATGCCGGCGACGCTGGTGAGCCGGCTTGGACAGCGGAACGAGTTCGCTGAATTCAAGACCGTGCTCAATGACGCCCGTGACCATGTCATGCACCCAGTCGATGTCGAGACGATGGCGCATGAGCTCGTGGAATCTGGCGGACGCGAATTCGTGGAGATGGTGCGTGAACTCACGACGGATCTCGCGAACACCAAGAAGGAACTTGAAGACGCGAACCAGCGTTACGAACGTCTCGTCGCCGATCTCAAGCGTCGTCGCATCCGCATAGGCGATACGCCTGCGTGCAGGAAAAAGGCGAAGGCCGTGCCGCCGACCTTCATTTCCGATCGTGAAGTGATCGAATCCTCGCCCGCCCTCCAGGAGTGGGAGGAGTGGGACCGAAAATTCCAGTCGCTTTTACGATAACGCGCGATTTTGATATAATACATAAAGTATGAAACAGATTGGTGTTGGTATTCTCGGTTTTGGTACCGTGGGCGCTGGCGTTGCCGACGGACTCCTCAAGCATCGTGAAGTGATGGCGAAGCGACTTGATGTCGACATCGTCCTGAAGAAAATCGCGGACCTCGACATTACGACGGATCGTGGCATCGCCGTTCCTGCGGGCGTACTGACGACGGACGCGAAGTCTGTCCTCGCCGACCCCGAGATCCAGATCGTCGTCGAGACGATCGGCGGTACCGGCATCGCGAAGACCTTCGTTCTCGAGGCGCTCAACAACAAGAAATGCGTCGTCACCGCGAACAAGAAGCTGCTCGCCGAGTATGGGAAGGAGATCTTCGAGACCGCGAAGAAGAACAGCGTCGACATTTATTTCGGTGCAGCCGTCGGCGGCGGCATCCCGATCATCCGGACGGTCCGTGAAGCGCTTTCCGGGAATGACATCGAATCGATCCACGGCATCCTTAACGGCACATGCAACTACATTCTCACGCGGATGGAGAACGAAGGGCTGCCGTTTGATGTTGTTCTCAAGGATGCGCAGAAGCTCGGCTATGCCGAAGCGAATCCATCGCTCGACATCGACGGTTTCGACACCGCCCACAAGGCATGCATCCTCGCCGCGCTCGCGTACGGCTTCCAGCCTACGCTCGATCAGGTACAGGTCGAAGGTATCCGCACGCTTTCGGGAATCGACGTCAAGTACGCCGCCGAATTCGGCTATCGTATCAAGCTCCTTGCCGTCGTTGCCCGTCAGGGAGACGAGGTCGAGGTCGGCGTGCATCCGACGCTCATTCCTTTCACGCATATGCTCGCCTCGGTCAACGACGCCTTCAACGCAGCGTGGGTGAAGGGCGACATGAGCGACTACACGATGTATTATGGACGTGGCGCTGGGCGTCTCCCGACCGCTTCGACGGTGGTCGGTGACATCGGTGACATCGCGCGCAATCTCGCTCACGGCGAGACGCGCTATGTGCGCGGAGTGCCAGACTACGCGGAAGGCAAGGTCAAGCTCCGCGCGGCCGGCGAGATCGCGTCGAAGTTCTATCTCCGCTTCATGCTTGCGGATAAGCCTGGCGCTATGGGCGTCGTCGCAACCGCGCTCGGCAAGCACGGCGTTTCGCTGATGACCGTCTCTCAGAAGGGAGCCGTCGAAGGAAACCTCCCCGTACCCGTCGTCGCGCTCACGCACAAGGCGAAGGCAGCGGACGTTGATGCCGCGCTTGCGGAGATCAAGGCGTCCGGCGTCATCGGCGAGGATCCGATCAAACTCCGTGTGATCTGAGGGGAGGGACGTGATGGACGTCCCGAAGATCCTTTATCTTCACGGTTTCGCGTCCAGCGGAGCCAGCGGGACGGTCGATCTGCTGCGGCGTGAATTCTGGACCAATCGGTCGGAATCCGATCGTCTGCAGATTATCGCCCCGGACATTCCGGTCGATCCAGTCGAAGCGCTCCCGTTCATCCAGAAACTTGTCGAGAAGGAGGATCCGATCCTCATCATCGGTACCTCCATGGGCGGCACCTACGCGCAGCAGCTACGCGGACGCACCCGCATCTGCATCAATCCTTCCTTCTCGATGTCCAAGCTCTATTCGTGGCTTCACGTCGGCAAGTACAAATGGCTCTCGAAGCGGAAGGACGGTGAACTAGAATTCCACGTCTATAAGGAGACGATCGAACATTTCGCCGAAATGGAGGCGCATCAGTTCGACGGCATCACCGCTGATGATCGGCAGCTCTGTTTCGGACTCTTCGCCGACAAGGACGAACTTGCTCCCGGCAATCAGCCGGTCTTCGAACAGCACTATCCCGGACAGTCCCGCACCTTCGAAGGCGGCCACCGCCTCAACGACGACGCGGTGAAGAACGTCCTGCTGCCGTTCATCGGCGAATTGGGAATCTGATATGAAGATCGTCAAGGCGGATGTCGAAGGAATGGAACTGGCGGTGAAGACGCTGTGCTCCGGAGGGGTCGCGGTGATTCCGACCGATACGGTGTACGGACTCGCCGCGCATCCTGATTTTCCCGCTGCGGTCGAGCGGCTCTACACGATCAAGGCTCGCGACGCGAAGAAGCCAATCGCGCTGCTCGCATCCGATGCTGATGCCGCGGCGAAGTTCATCGGTGAAGATGCATCGAAACTTGGCGCCAGATACTGGCCCGGTGCGCTCACGATCGTCTCGCAGGGCGAAGGACTCCGCATCCCCGACCACGAATGGACCCGTGAGCTGTTGCGCCGCTGCGGAGGAGTATTGCGCGTGACGAGCGCGAACATGTCGGGACAGCGTCCCGCGACGGATGCCGAAGCGTCGCTCGCCGACATCGGACTCTCCGCGGATCTCGTGGTCGATGACGGCGTCTCTCCCGGCGGCACGGCATCTACCGTGGTGAAGCTCGAGAGCGGAAGAATCTCGGTGCTTCGTGAAGGTCCCGTAAAGGTCGAGTGGTAGTGGAAAGTGGTAGTGGTATAGAGGAATGTAGTATAATATCTGCGATGGAGAGACTACAGAACATTCTATCTCATGCTGGCGTGGCGTCTAGACGCCACGCGGCGGAGCTGATTGAGGCGGGGCATGTCACGGTGGACGGCATCATCGTCAGGGAGCCGGGCGCGCGGTTCGATCCGTCGGCGGTGAAGATAGCGGTGGACGGACGCGGCATTTCTGCCGCGGAGAAGAAGCGCACGATTATGCTCTACAAGCCGATAGGGGTTCACAGCTCGATGAGTGATCCGTTCGGAGGTAAGACCGTCGCGGACATCGTCGATTGCGGCGAGCGGCTGGTGCCGGTGGGGCGTCTCGACAAGGACAGTGAAGGCATGCTCTTGATGTCGAATGACGGCGATTTGACGTTGAAGCTCACGCATCCGCGTTACGAACACGAGAAGACGTATATCGTGCGGGCGGCAGGGAAGTGGAGCGATGAGAAGCTTAGGACGCTGCGCGGGAGGATCAAGATGCCGGATGGGTATGAGATTCGTCCGTGTCCCGTGCGCGTGCTCGAAGACGAGAACTGGGAGCCGAACGTGACGATGCTGGAGTTCCGTCTTCGCGAAGGACGCAAGCGTCAGATCCGTTACATGTGTTCGGCCGCGCATCTCGTCGTCCTCTCCCTCAAGCGTGTCGCGGTCGGTTCGCTCCGTCTTGACCCGATGCTCCGTCCCGGAGAATGGCGTGATCTCACGGATGAGGAACTGGTATTATTGAGAAATTAGAGAAAGTGGTAGTGGTACAATGGATGGTTTCAGTTTATGAGAATTACCGGCGGACAGTTTTGCGGAAGGATTCTGAAGGTGCCGAAGTCGGAGGCGATCCGTCCCACACAGGACCGCGTGCGCGAGAGTGTCTTCAACATCATCCAGTGCGAGATCGGCGGCAAGTGTTTCCTTGATCTCTTCTCGGGATCTGGCGCGGTTGGACTCGAAGCCCTGAGCCGCGGCGCTTCAGCCGCGACCTTCGTTGAGATGAATCGTAAGCACCTTGCGACGCTTAAGGAAAATCTTTCCATTGTACCACTACCACTTCCCACTACCACTATAATTGCGTCTGACGTCTATAAGTGGATTTCCTCCTACACTGGTCCCGGCTTCGACATCGCCTTCGCCGATCCGCCTTATGCGCTTGGCGAGGAGAAGGGCTATGCGAGCGTGCTGAAGACGCTGGCGGAGCGGAACGTCGTGAAGGCGGGCGGAATGTTCATCGCGGAGATGACCGCGGTTCAGAAGGCGGAGGAGACGCCGGGATGGGATCTTCTCCGCGACCGAACTTACGGCAAGACGCGTATCTGCATTTGGAGAAGGTTAAGTTGTAGTTCATAGTTGTAGTGGTACAGAGGATGTTATGATCTTTATCTTCCATTGTACCACTACCACTTTCCACTACCACTAAAAACTTAAGGAATAAATCAATGAATAAAGAGCTCAAAGTTCTCGGTAAACAGGTCAAGGTTCCGATGGAATATAATCCCGGAGTGCTGGATGCATTCGACAATAAGCATCCCGAGCGGGATTACTGGGTGACGTTTACGGCTCCAGAGTTCACGACGCTGTGTCCGAAGACGGGTCAACCAGACTTTGCGACGATTACGATTCGTTATATTCCGGGAAAGAAGTTGGTGGAATCAAAATCTCTTAAGTTATATCTCTTCGGCTTTCGCAATCATGGCGATTTCCATGAAGATGTAATCAACATCATTTACAATGATATCGACAAGTTGTTAACACCCAAATATCTTGAAGTTTTTGGCAAATTTGCGCCGCGCGGCGGCATTTCCATCGATCCCTTCGTCAATGGCGGACGCGGTAAGACTTATAAACAACTTGCTGACACTCGGTTTGTTAACTGGAAAGGCGTTAGGGGAGAACGGGGAGAATGAGGAAGTAGGGATAATGAAAGGAACGCCACGCAATGACAACCGCAATTCTTCGGGGAAAGCCGGATGCGGAAAATCCGCACGCTCGGTTTGATGAGGGGGAAGTCGCATCAGAGAAGCCGAGGCGTGGGTCTTTACTCTATAGGGCTTTTGCGATATTCGCGTTTCTCCCGTTTGTGACGCTCGGGGCGGGGGAGGTGCGGCTCGGCGGCGCGATCGGCGTGAAGGCGGACCGGTTTCTGCAGGAGCGCGTCTTCTCGGATTACGCGCGGACGGTGATGTTCGCCGAGGCCGAGCGGGCGTTTGACACCTGTTTCGACGACGACCCCGGTCATCCGGACGAGGGCTACTGGCAAGGCGAGTACTGGGGCAAACTCATGCTAGGACTCGTCGAGGGTGCCCGTTACGGACATGACGAAGACCTGAAACGGTGGTGTCTGGAGCGTGCGCGCGAGCTCATCCGTAAGCATCAGCGTGAGGACGGCTACCTCTGCACATACCGTGACGAGACGGTGCTCACCTATCCGCAGCGGTGGAACTGGAATATCTGGGGACGCAAGTACACGCTCTGGGCCCTAATCGAAGTCTACGAGGCGACGTGCGAGAAGGACATCCTCGATGCCGCGGCGAAACTGGCGGACCATCTGATCGAGTCGCTGCATCGGCAGGGATTGGAAATCTGGGAGACCGGGTGTTATGTCGGCCTAGCCTCCATGAGCATCCTGAAGCCGATCCTGCTCCTCGACCGATATCGCCCGACTCCCCGTTACCGGGAGTTCGCGGACGAGATTGTGCGCGGTTGGGAGCGTGCCGGCAATCCTGCACCGAACCTTATTGCCAACGCCTTCTCCGACCGTCCGCTGGCGGACTGGTACGGGGTGCCGGAGGAGTGGGCGAAGGCCTACGAGCTCATGAGCTGCCTCGAGGGGCTCGTAGAATACGCGCGCGTTATGGACGAGAAGCGAATCCTGACGGCCGTCGAGCGCATCTGGGAGAAGCTGGCGAAGTACGAGGCGAACCCCGTCGGGTCCGTCGCCTACTTCGATCACTTCTACAACGCTCGATCGATTCCGAACGGGTTGAGCGAGCCGTGCGATATCACGCATTGGATACGGCTTTCTCGCGAGTTGTTCCTGATGACAGACGACGGCAAGTACCTTGATGCGATCGAAGTCGCGTTTTACAACGGATTCATGGCCGCTGTCTGGCGCGACGGCAAGTGGGGCGCGCATGCGGTCCGTTCCCATGGCTGCCGTCATCGCGCCGCGCCGCGCCAGGTCGGCATGCGGAATACGCAGTGTTGCGTTGCGAACATTCCGCGGACCTTTTTCGATTTCGCCGCGACGGCGGTGACGCGGCTTGCGGACGGCACGGTCAGCGTCAATCTGCTTGGCGAAAGCGAGGCGACGTTCCCGGACGGAGTAAAGGTCCGGGTCGTGGGCGGATACCCGGTTCGCGAGCACGTCGCGGTGCTGGTCCAGTCGCCGAAGCCGGTCAAGGTCCGCGTCCGCGTTCCGGACTGGTGTCCGTGGGTCGATGTGCGCGGATACCGGGGCAAGGTGCTGATGCTCTGGACGAAGGTCCATGGCGGCTGGTTCGATTTCCCGGCCGCGGACAGCCATGATCTCGTACTCGACTACCGGATGCCGGCGACGATCGTGCAGTTCCCCGGTGTGCCGGTCGTTCCCGGCGTCGGAACCTGGGCTGAACGGTTCTGGAGCGTAGACAATCCCGAGGTGGCGCCGTATTTCCGAACTACCGCGGCCTCCCGCATCTTGAAGGGCCCGCTGATCCTCGCCAAGTCGAAGAACGCCGGTACCGATCCCGCCGGAATCCTCTCCGCCGACACGATCGACGGACGCGGTTTCGGTGCGACGCTCGAGCCGCTGGAGCCGAAGGGGACCTGGGGACGCTGGCGGCTGACGCTCACGGGTCGCGACGGCGAGAAGGTGACGACGGACGTCTGCGACTTTCAGAGCGCCGCGGATTTCGATGATCCTGACAACCTCTTTTCAATCTGGTTCTGAAAATGAAAAGTCCTGTTCTGTCGTATCTGGCAGGCCTGATCTGCGTGACGGGGTTTGCGGCAGAGCGTCCGCTCGTCGATTGCGTGGATCCGATGATCGGCGCGATTACGCTCTCCGGCTACGGCGGACACGGCCTCGGCAAGACCTTCCCCGGCGCGACGACGCCGTTCGGGATGGTGCAGCTCTCGCCCGACACGATCACCGGCGGCGATAACGGGTCGGGCTACTCGTATCACCACGAGACGATCGAGGGCTTCTCGATGACGCACATGAGCGGCATCGGCTGGTACGGGGACCTCGGGGACTTCCAGGTGATGCCCGCGGACGGTCCCGCGCGTTTCTCGCATTCCAACGAGGTGGCGAAGGCGGGTTATTACGCGGTCACGCTGGATAATCCGAAAGTGCACGTGAGTCTTACGGCGGATCCTAAGCAATGCGGAATCTACCGCTTCACTTATCCGAAGAGCGAGAAGAGCGTCCTCAAGATCGACCTCGCGCGGCGCATCGGCGAGCTTTCGCGTGCCAAGCGCTTTTCGCGCCAGACGCTTGTCATCGAGGACGATCACACGTTTTCGGGTTCAATCCAGTGCGATCATCGCGACGGCGGATGGGGACGCGGCGCCGGACTCGTCGATTATACGCTTTATTTCTACGCGAAGTTCATGCCGACTTGCGGGCATTCCCTCAAGGACGCCGTCGTAACAGGGGCGCCAAGCAATACCGTGCTTCGGCTGGAGTTTCCGACGCGCGAAGGCGAGCTGGTCTTCCTGCGCGTCTGGATTTCCTACGAGTCGGTCGAGAAGGCGCGCGAACTGTGCCATGCGTGGGAGCGCGATTGCATGCGGGAGCATCCACCCGTCGGATATCAGTGGTTCGACGTGTTCGACCGTGTCAAGGTAAAGGGCGGGACGGAAAAGGAACGGCGCATTTTCGCGACCGCCGTTTATCACGCGTGTCTCGATCCGCGGAAGATTGATCTGCCTGGACAGTCCCGCACGGTCTTCTCGGGGTGGGACGTCTTCCGCAGCGAGATGCCGCTGTTGACACTGCTTTTCCCGGATGTTGTCACCGATACGATCAACGCGATGATGGGCGTGATGGAATCGGGCAGGCGTGACACGCTGCCCGTCTGGGATCTCTTCGGCTGCAAGTCCGGCTGTATGGTCGGCAATCCCCTCATTCCCGTCATCGCGACCGCGCAGGAGGCGGGACTCGAGGGCGTCGACTACGAGAAGGCGCTCGAGTTCGCGGTGAAGACGACGGCGAAGCGCGGCAATCGGGACTGCGGCTATACGCCGGGTTCGCTTTCGGAGACGCTCGAGTACTGTTTCGACGACTGGTGCGTTTCGGAGATCGCGCGGCGTCTCGGCAAGGACGATGTCGCCGCGCGGTTCGCCGCGCGGGCGCAGTGGTACACGAACGTCTGGGATACGTCCGTCGGCTGGATGCGGACGCGCAACGCGGACGGTTCGTGGCGTGAGTGGAAGGGCGAGACGACGCACGGACAGGGTACGGTCGAGTCGAATCCGCTCCAGCAGGGCTGGTTCGTGCCGCAAGATGTCAACGGACTTATCCGGCTTATGGGCGGACGCGAGAAGTTCGTCGCCAAGCTTGAGGAGTTCTTCGAGAAGGCGCCGGACGATTTCCTCTGGGGCGACTACTACAACCATCCGAACGAGCCGAGTCATCACATCGTCTTCCTCTTCGCGGCGGCGGGGCGTCCGGACCTCACCTGGAAGTGGACGCGGCGGATTCTCGCGAAGGCGTATGGCGACGACGTCCGCGGACTTTGCGGCAACGACGACGTCGGGCAGATGAGTGCGTGGTACGTGCTCGCGGCGATGGGGTTGAACCCGATGTGTCCCGGAGACGGACGCTGGTTCCTGACACCGCCGATTTTCGAGGAGACGACGATTCGGCTCGATCCGCGGTTCTATCCCGGCGGCACGTTCACGATCCGCACGCGAGGCGTGGTCTCTGGCGGACGCATTGCCGCGGTACGGCTGAACGGACGGAAGATCGCTACGCCGTGGATCACGACGAGGGACATCGCTTCGGGCGGCGTTTTGGAACTTGAACTCAAACCGTGAAGATTGAACTATGAAATACTGGGGCATCACTGGCACGAACGGCAAGACCACCTGCACGTGGATCTTCGCGGAGTTCGTGAATGCGTGTGCGGGACGCAAGTGCGGCTATGTTACGACGGTCGAGGTCTATGACGGCAAGGACCGTTATTACACCGGCTATACGACGCCGCCGCTGAAAACGCTGCATGAGATCTACGCGAAGATGGAGGCGAACGGGTGCACGGATTGCGTGATGGAGGTTTCGTCCCATGCGATTCATCAGAACCGTACGGGCGATACCGTTTTCTCCGGGGGTGCGTTCACGAACCTGAGCGAAGATCATCTCGACTATCACAAGACGATGGAGGAGTACTTCCGCGTGAAGGCGAGTTTCGCAGAGAAGATCGCCTCGCAGCACGCGACGCGTCCCGATATGGGGCGCAGGGATCTGCCCCCGTATGTGGTCTGCATGGACGGCGAATACGGCGAACGGATGTTCAATGCGGTCGGCAATTTCGCGGTCAACGTGATTCGTGTTTCGAGAGCGAAGTTGGAGAAGGCAGTTGGAGGTGGAGAGCGGAGTTACGATTTGTCGGAGTTGAAGCTCGTCGGCGCGTACAACGAGTCGAACGTGCTGACATCGGCCGCTCTCGCGGAAGCGGCGGGAGTGCCGCGGGAGATCATCCAGGCGACGATTCCGAGACTCACGCCTCGCTGGGGGCGGTTGGAGGAAGTGCAGAGTGCAAAGTGCAGGGTGCCGAGCAGGGTGTTCGTCGATTTTGCGCATACGCCCGACGGACTCGAAAAAGTCCTTACTGCCGTCCGTGAAGTCATGAACTCGAACCACGAACCACGAACCGCGAACCACGACCTCTGGGTCGTCTTCGGCGCGGGAGGAGACCGTGATCCGATGAAGCGTCCGTTGATGGGCAAGGCGTGCGCGGAGCTGGCGGACAGACTCGTCGTCACTTCGGATAATCCGCGTTCGGAAGATCCGATGGCAATCATCAACGCCATTCTAAAAGGAATAACTCCACTCTCAACCTCTGACCTTCGACCTGCCGTCGTGGTGGAGGCGGATCGGAAGAAGGCGATCGAGTACGCACTCCGCAACGCAAAGGAAGGCGACGTGGTGGTGATTGCTGGCAAGGGACACGAGACGACGCAGGAGATCAAGGGGGTGAAGCATCCTTTTGACGACCGTGAGATGGTAAGGAACTTTGTGATATAATATCCCGGCTTATGAATAATGGTAATTTCGATTTCGGTTCGCTGCTGAACGATCAGTTCAAAGGCGTGAAGAAGAGCTACAAGTTCGGCAAGGCCTTCAACGAGGACAAGAGCATTGTGCGTCCCGAGAAGCCTGCGGTCGAGGCGCAGAGCGACGATAACGCCGTTCTGCTGAAGGCATGGACCGAGGGGGAGTCCGTGAGCGGCATCGTCGAAAAGGAAGTGAATGGCGGTTACGAGGTCACAGTCGCCGGCGAGCGCGCGTTCTGTCCCTTCAGTCAGATCGACAAGATCAAGAAGGCGGCGTCCGAATACATCGGCCGCAAGTTCGACTTCCTGCTGACGGAGTATTCGAAGGATGACCGCGGACTCAACGTGATCGTTTCGCGGCGCGCGCTGATCGACCTTCAGGATCAGGCGCTTCGTGAGGCGACGCTCGAGCAGTTGCATGAGGGCGAGACGCTGAACGGAACCGTCACCAAGGTGATGGAGTTCGGTGCGTTCGTCGATCTCGGCGGAGTCGAGGGCCTTATTCCGGCGCGCGAAGTCGCGTGGGAGCGGGTCGAGGATCTCAACACGGTCCTCAAGGCCGGTGACGGCGTCACGGTGAAGATCATCAAACTCGATCTCGAGGCGCAGAAGATCACGCTGTCCCGCAAGGAGTGCATGAGCCGTGTCTTCAAGCGTTCGCCCGAAGACGAAGCCGCCGCGAAGTCCGCTGCGGAAGTCGCCGCGTGGATGGAGGAGAACGCGAAGAAGAACTCCGGTTTCGGCTGCGGCGCCTTCGACAAGCTGTAAGGGTATTCCGCAATCGTTTGCGAGAGGTGGCGCGGGGTGCTTGGCACCCCGCGCCAATTTTTTGTATGTTTGTAATGCGCTGATTTTGGAAGGTGGGGCGCCTCGCCCCACGGTGATTTTGTGATATAATAGTGGCGTTCGGGCGAGGGGATATGTTGATCCGTCCGAGCGCTATAGGTCAAGGTCCAACCGCGGCAAATCCGCCACTCCCAATCCAAGGCCGTAAAACAATGTAGCATCAAAGCTACACGCTGTTCAGGAAAATACTGCAACTATTTTACTTTGGGAACGGCATGTAAGCGGAGATGCGCCCTTTGGGGCGCATTTTCTCTTCGTGTATTCCCATTGGCCTGTTGCAGGGCTATCCTGAGTGCACGAGAGAAAGTGCGCTCTTTTTCGTGCGATAAACTGGTGTTTGCAGCTTCTCGGATAGAAAACCGATATTTGATCTGGAGCGCGTAATATGGTCATGCTTCTGCGTGACTAAGAAAGGGCGGGGATGAAGGAATCTGATTTCATTGTGTTTCTCGCGCTTTCGATTTGTGGAGCGACGATGAGCGTAAGAGCGAATACGGAAACGTCCGTGACGAATGTACTGGAATTACAGAAGCGGATTCATGAATTGGAGCAGAAACTTCAACGGGCGACAGCTTCGATGAAGAGTGTTCGCTACGGGTTGAATTGGGTAGACTGTCCTGAAGCGTTTGACGAAGATTGCGAGAACAAGATTCCTGTGCTGACAGAGGTCCCCGAAAAGGCGATTGCCCAGAACGACGGCAAGCCCACGCACATTCTCATCGAAGGCGACAACTATCATGCTCTTCAGTGCCTAAATTTCACGCATCGTGGCAGGGTAGATGTCATCTACATTGATCCACCATACAACACGGGTTCGGACGGCTTCACCTACAAGGACAAGCGTTTTCTTGAACAATATCCGAATGGAGAGAAGATCGACAAGAATCATCCGCTTCGTCACAGCGCATGGCTTTCGTTTATGGAGAAGCGGTTGAAATTGGCGAAAACACTATTGCGAGATACGGGCGCCATTTTTATGTCTATCAACGAGGACGAATACGCTAATCTAAAATTGCTGGCAGACAAGGTATTTGATGAGGCGAACTATGTGGCGACGTTTACAATCCGAGTGCGCCATGAAGATCGAATCTTAAAAGGCGATAAACCAATACACGAGACAACCGAGTTTTTGTTGATGTATCAAAAAAGTGCACGGTTTAAGATCCAGAAACGCACGGTTGATAATTCTGATCCGTCGGAATATCGTTATCGGATAAAGGAATTAATTTCTTTTCCGAAGGAAGTTGAAATGGGGGGCAAGAAAGTTAAGGTGTTCCGCCCTGGTGAATATGAAATCATTGACGAGATGCCATCTTTCGCAAATCTTAAGAAGATTAACATTCGAGGTTCAATCAAGGCCGGCAATAGCTCTGGGCGTTTTCACATGACGTATCTTGAGCCGTTGAAAAATGATTTTAATGTTCTTTATAAAGTTCCAGGAATCGGTGATGATGGGCTTGGGTTCAGGTATTTTCTGTCGCGAGAGAATGCAAGGAGGGCAAATGGAAACTATTTCCAAGGGTCGCCGTTGAATCGTTCAGATGTTCGCGAGATTCCGTATCCGAATTATTTTGACTTTGAAGAAGAGTTTAATGATGTAGGTACTGAAGGCGGCGTGGTATTTGACGGGGGAAAGAAGCCAATTGCATTTATCAGGCAAATAATGACCATTGCAACCTCAGAAAAAGATTGCACGGTGTTGGATTTCTTTGCCGGTAGTGGTTCTACGATGCACGCGATTATTGATATGAATCGCGATGGAGGATCAAGGAAAGTTATATCGGTGCAATCTGCTGATAAAACTTATGAAGTTGCGAATGGGGAGAAAAGGGCATTGAAGGGTTGTGAAAATGCGTTTAATGCAGGATTTGATACGATTATTGACATAACGCATAAACGTGGCGAAAATGTGATGTGTGGATATGAAGATAATTCGGGTAACGCAATTCCTGGTCTTGGCGGAAACTTGAGGTATTACCGTACGGCGTTCGTCGGGAAGCATGGGTGCGCGGGAGCGTTAGACGAGGATAGAAGTGAGCTCGCAGAGAAGGCAGGATGTTTGCTGGCGCTGGCAGAGGACACGTTGCAGACTGAGTCGGTAGCGAAGAAGAATGCTAAATACTGGCAACATTATTCCGATGGGGCGCACCGCCATACGCTGATCTACTACTCCGACGATCTTGCTGGATTCGAGGCATTGTCGAAGAAGGCGGATACTTTACGGGCGGCGGATAAAGCGGCGCGGATCGCTGTTTATGTGTTCACCATCGGGAGCGTTGATGCGTTTGAAAACGAATTCGACGACATGAGGCATATCACAATCAAGCCGATCCCCGAGCCGATTCTTGAGATCTATAAGACTATTAACGAGGGCTGAACATGAAGCGACTGGCATTCCAAGATGCTGCCATTGGTGAACTTTGTGCGACATTCCGCACGCTTTGGTATGCGGCAGGAACGCAGTTGCCGCTTGTTTTCAAGTCGCCAACTGGGAGCGGTAAGACCTTCATGGTTACGAGTTTTATCAACGACTTGACTGCTGTCCATAATTTTGATGATGACATTGCCTGGGTGTGGATCACATTTTCTGATGATCTTGCGATGCAGAGTAAGGAAAAGTTTAGTGAGTATTTCTATCCGAACGCTGGGCGGCGCTTGTTGACAGTTGCTGATTTTAGCGAGGGCAAGTTGAAGAGGAACGATGTTCTGTTCCTCAACTGGCAGAAACTCGTATCGCGAAGTGCCGAAGCGCGCGTGTTGCGTAAGCCAGAGAATCTCGATAAATTGAAAGAAAGTGGGTGCTATTTCGAGGATGTGATTGCGGCGACGAAAAGCACGGGTCGGAAGATTGCACTCGTCATTGATGAAAGTCACAAGAATGTCACAGATGCGGCTGTGAGGGATGTGATTAATCCGATTGATCCCAAAGTCATAGTGAAGGTCTCTGCCACGCCAGAGACAGAGCCTTCGATTTCGGATGTAAAGCATCATAAGGCGGGTTTTGTCGAAGTGGAGCGCGAACAGGTTGTTAAAGCGGGGTTGATTAAGTCCGCAATCGTTTCGCAGACCAAGGAAGAGGTTGAAACTGGGTCGGAAGAGGTAGATATGGATTATAAACTTCTTGACCTCGCGATGAATAAACGGGCGGCATTGGCTGCGCGATGGGCTGAATTAGGTAGCAATGTTAATCCGCTTGTTTTGATTCAGTTGCCGGATGACGATGCTGGAGATAGAGCGCAGGGAATTGCCACAAAAGAGGAGGTTGTTATAGCATTCCTCAAATCAAAAGGCGTGACGGACGATAAAATTGCGTGGTGGTTTAGTGGCCGAAAGTCCGAGAACATGGACGGAATTTCGGTGAATGACTGCAAAGTCGAATATATGCTCTTCAAGTATGCTGCGGGAACGGGATGGGACTGCCCGAGGGCGCAGGTGATGGTTATGTTCCGTGAGATTAACTCGTCGACGTTCAAGATCCAGACGCTCGGGCGAATTCTACGCAACCCGGAGCCGGAAATGAAAGATGAACTTACTGCATTCCCAGATTTGATGTTGGGATATCTTTATACGAACTACTCGCGCAATCAGGTGGAGGGCATTGATGAGAAAGACAAGCAAAAAAACCCCTTGCTGACACGTCATGCGAAACTGATTGCCAGACTGGCAAGTCAGATTGTTGATGGCGCAGACGGGTACGTGATAGACGAGCATCTTCTCGGCGAGTACATTTCGCGGGCGGACTACGGTGACCTTGGCAAAGCTAGTTGCTTCCAGGCGTCATTCGCTGGGGCGATGGACACTTACTTTGGGATAACTATTGACGACCAAATGGGCACGCGGACATCAAAAGTCAAGGCAAAGGGTATTGATCTTGCACAGTCGCTCACAAACTCGATGATCGTTAATGCGGAATGGAAATCAGACGATCCAAGCGTTGGTTGTGGTGCTACGGATATTAACGCAGAGGTGTCCGAAAATGATGCGGAGAAAATGTTCACTAGGGCATGCGCCGGATTGCTCGTTGAGCAGACGGAAGACGAGACTAAGGTGACAAACATCGCTCGTTCGGCTGGCGTGTTTCGTGGAGGTATACGTAAATGGTTGAAGGACGCCCTACCAGATGTTGCTGCTGAAACTGGGCGATATAAGATATTCCTGAAGGATATTTCCAAGGGGGCGGCAAGTGTGTTTCGTCTGGCGATAACATCTGCATTGAAAGCGTATTATCCGGAGCGAAAGAAGTTCGTGGCGGAGCGTCGCCAGCGTGAGGAGGCGCGGCAACCAGAGGTGTTTACCCTCAAGCGCGAGTATGCCTATTCGGAACATTACAAGGAATTTGCCGATGCGAAGTTGAGTGCGGTGCAGCCTCTTTTACTTCCAGACGAATACGATGGGCGGGCGAATGAAACACAGTTTATTGCATATCTTGAGCAGCAGTCGGAAAAGATCGACTGGTGGTTTAAGAACGGGAGTGAAGGGCGCGAGTACTTTTCGTTGAAGTATTTCAATACAGTGGAAAAAGAAACGCGATTGTTTTTCCCAGATTGGATCGTCAAGTTTAAGGACGGTCGGATTGGGATATTCGACACGAAATCTGGCGCGACAGCGATCAATCCAGAAGGTCGCGAGAAGGGGCTGTATGAAAAGATCACCTCGATGAATCGGGATGCTGGCCGTACTGCGTTTGTTGGCGGACTTGCCGTTTTTGAAAACGGTCAGTGGTATTATAATGCTGGCAAGAACTACGTATATTCAAAAGGACATTTGAACGCTGATTGGAAGCAGATGCAAGTATTGTTTGAATGAGGTGATACGATGATTAAGGGTGTGATTTACATTTTGACGAATCCGTCGTTTCCGGAGTATGTGAAGATCGGGTATGCCGACGATATAGCGAAACGGCTGAAGGATTTGAATCGCAGTGAATGTATTCCGTATGCGTTTCGGGTATATGCGACTTACGGCGTAGAGGAGCGTTTGAGCGATGTCGCTATTCACAACATGATCGACAAGATCAATCCGGCTTTGCGCACGGTTGAAACCTTCGATGGCAAGAAGCGTAAGAAGGAGTTTTATGCGATGACGGCCGAAGACGCGTACGAGATCTTCGATACCATCGCGAAGCTGAGTGGAACTCGCTCGCGTCTTCGTAAGCTGACACCGGAAGGACATGAGATACTTGATGAGAAGATTGCCGCGGATGTCGAAGCTTCGACTAAGTATTCCGAGGAGATACATTTGAATCACGGATCGACGGATATTAAGAATCTGTATTTGAAGCTTAGGGAAGCGGTGGTGAAGTTCGGCGACGTTACAGTTGAGCCCAAGAAGCTGTACATTGCGTTTAAGGCACCGAAGAATTTTGCGGATGTTGAGATTCAGAAAAACGGGATAAAGATCTTCTTGAATCTCGAGAAGGGTCAGTTGAATGATCCCGAGGGACTGGCTGAAGACGTGTCTGAACTCGGACATTGGGGCAACGGCGATTATCGAATTTATCTGAGCGATGACGCAAAGATTGATTACGCGCTTGGGCTAATTCGGCAGTCGTTCGACGCGCAGCAAGCAGGGTGAAATTCAGAAGCTCGTAAGGCGCGAGCGGCATGGTGGGTGCGGCGCGATCTTGCCGCGGTGATTTGGTATAATACTTGTATGAATGAAGTTTTGAGGGCGGGAATGTGAATTACGCGCGGATGAAGGGGCCAATTGGGGTGGTGCGCGATTCGTCGCGCACAAGGCGGAACCGATAATGAAGTATCGCGCGTATTTTGTCGCCTTGTTTGTGATCTTCGTCTGGGGTGTTACGTTCGTTAATACGCGGGCGCTGCTGGCGGATTTCTCGGCGCTGGAGATTCTGGTGGTGAGGTTCGCGCTCGCATGGGGCGCGCTGTGGGGATGGGAGAGAATTGCGGTGCGGCCGGGTATCCCCCGAGCGAAGCGAGCTCCGAAGGAGGCGCTATGCGGGGTGTCCGCGTCCTACCGTCGGGGTTGGCGAGACGAGTGGTTATTTGCCGCGATGGGGTTCTGCGGGATATTCTGCTATCAGTTCCTTGAGAACTGCGCGATCTACTATACGAACGCTTCTAATGTTGCAATCTTTGTTTCGTTCGGACCGATCGTGACTGCGGCGCTCGCCAGGGCGCTTACGAAAGATCGGTCGCTTTCTGCGGCACTTGTGATCGGCTCACTTGTCGCTATCTCCGGAGTCGCATTGGTGAGTATGAACGGGGTTGTCAATCTTCACCTGCGTCCGTTAGGTGATTTAATGGCACTTGGGGCGATGGTGTCATGGGGGTGCTATTCAATACTGATTGACAAGGTGAATGAGAAGGGATATTCGCCAGGGACTGCAATCCGCAAGGCGTTCGGATGGTCGCTTTTGATGATGTTGCCGTTCTGTATCTGGGGCGTGACGGATTCTGGATATTGCGCGCTCGACGGCTCGTTTTCCGTGACGCTCGATTGGGCGGCGAATGTCGAACGTTTTTCCGGGTGGAAGAATTGGATGAACTTCGGATTCCTCGGGCTTCTCGCCTCGGCCGCTTGCTTTGCGATGTGGAATTATGCCTGTAGGGGGATCGGTGTGGTGCGCGCGAGCATCGGATTATATCTAACGCCCATTGTCGGTGTTGTCTTCGCCACATTGTTTCTTGACGAACGGCTGACGATAATGAGTATCGTAGGCGGCATCTTGATCATATTCGGAGTCGCGATAGCGAATTGGAGGCGGTAATGACGAAGTGGAGCATAATTCTGATGGCATTGACCATTGGTGCAGTATATGCTGCTGATATCAGCCCGGCGAGTACTAACGTTTCGAGTATCGTGACAACTGCGACGACTAATGCGCCAGCAGTGAAGCTGGCGCATCAGCAATGTGAGGCCGTCACAAAATCTGGAACCCGTTGTAAACGTAACGCGGCACCAGGTGAGAAGCTCTGTCGTCAGCACAAGAAGATCGCTGCGAAGAAGGCGAAGTGATAGGTGGTCGTCCTACCGCTGCCGAGGCGGCGTCGTTGTCTGGTCTGATGAACCGACGAGGATGCGCGGTGGGGATTTGATTGATTCGCGGGGATTCGCGCGTTGAGGTAAATTTGAATTGGCATTCGCGTTTCGAATTGCCGATGTTTGACGACATGGGGCGTGGGCCCCATGAGAAAGATGATCGGGGGCATCAAATCGCGGTCAATTTGGAAGCGCGAGGGAAAGTTCAATGCCGCCACGTCATTGCGAATTTGCAGTGCGGCCGGAATCCGCGCCCTGTCAAAATGTGAGATGTCGTGCCACGTCATATGGGAGTGGGAATTTTGCTATAATTACGATATAGTAATTCAATGGAGGGGCCGATGAAGATGTTCGTTGCCGTCTTGTTCGCCGCCGTCTCCGCATTCGCCGCGGAGATGGAGCCGATCGTGGATATCAAGCCGCTCGCCGGGCGCGTGTATGGCGTGCGCAAGGCGGAGGCCGTTGATTCGACGACGATCCGCGTTACTCTCGGCGCGAGTTCAACCCCACTTGCGCGCAAGATGGCGGAGGGATGGCGGATCACTTCGACGGATGATGCGGATTACGCTTACGAGAAATTCGTGAAGCCGGTTTCCGCGACGGAAGTTTCCGATGCCGAGGAGTTCGCGTATCCCGCGCGGTTCGTCGGGGTGAAGAAGTGGCGCCGTCAGCCGCCGATGAAGAAGACGGTGATCGAGCTGAAGCTGGGGAGTCCGATGAAGCCCGGCAAGAAATACGGTGTCGTCGCGATGGGCGCGTTTCTCCCCGCGTACTCGTCGGCTGAGTGCGTGACCGGAGCGACGACCGGGGCCTTCGTCGGCGAGGATTACAAGGCCGATGAGGCGGCGGCGCGGATTGTGGGACTCCGCAACGTGTTCTCCGCGGGCGGCGGAAAAATCCTCTGCGAATTCGGTAACGGTTATTCGCCGGAGGCGGGGAACATGATGACGGCGTGGAACATCAAGGTTAACGGACAGGCGGTCCGTCCCGTCGCGATCGGACGTCGTTCGAAGCTCGACTTCTACATTCCCGGCGGCTGGCCGTTCATCGGCATGATGCTGCATGATGTCTACGTCGATCTCGGAGTGGAACTTAAGAAAGGCGACAAGGTTTCGGTCGCGATCAAGGAGAAGGCGTGCGCCGGCAACCGTGAGTTCGAGTTCGTCTTCGATGCGGCGAAGAGCTACACGCGCTCCATTCAGGTCAATCAGGTCGGATATCTGCCGGAAGGGGCGAAGGTCGCGTATCTCGGACAGTGGATGGGATCGATGCCAGATGCGAACGCATTGCATTTCGCGAATCCGCCGGATTTCGCCGTCGTCGACGCGAAGACTGGAAAGAGCGTTTTCACTGGGAAGTCGAAGTTTATCCACAAGGGCGGCGACAGTGAAGGCAGGGGCACTATGAGCGCAAGCGATGTCTGGGAACTTGATTTCACCGCCTTCAATACTCCCGGCGAATACCGCGTCTCGATCGCGGGTGTCGGCGCGACGGTTCCGTTCAAGATCCATAAGAACGTGTATGCGGCGGCGTTCCATCGGACGATGCAGGGCATTTACGAACAGCGCTGTGGGTGCGAACTCGATCCGAAGCTGACGGGTGGATGGAAGCGCATCGCGTGCCATAAGGACGGCATTAAGGAGTCGAACGTCAACCGCTGGGAATTCAATCAGTACGGTCCGTTCCAGGACCGCTGCACTGGCAAGGTGCTGAAGGTGTTCGGCGGACATCACGACGCTGGCGATTACAATCCGCGTTCGCACCTCGATGTCGCGCAGGCGCTGATGGACGCCTTGGAACTGAAGGGCGCGAACTTCGCGGACAGTCAGTTGGGCATTCCCGAAAAAGGCAACGGCATTCCTGACATTCTCGATGAGGCGTTGTGGCAGCTCAAGCTCTGGGTTGGGCTTCAGGATGCAGACGGAGGTGTCTGTGACGGAACGGAGTCGCATGCAGATCCGAACTTCTTCCAGACGGTTGAGCTTGATGACAAGGGTGATTACGCTTTCGCGAAGAACTGTAAGGCGAGCTATTGGTGTGCGGGTGCGTTTGCGCAGGCGGCGTATCTACTCAAAAAATATGGTAAGACGCAGCTTTCGGACGATTTCCGTACGCGCGCTGAGAAGGCGTATGCTTGGGCGGAGGCGCATCAGGAGACGGATGGTGGTCGCAAGCAGACTTACGTGACCGATCCGAAGATGTATGCGGACGTTCATCTCTACATTCTGACCGGTGAGGCCAGGTACCATGATGATTTCAAGGCGAAATGCGCCTGGGCGAATGGCGTCGCGGAATTGTCGATGTGGGGCAAGTACGATCAGTCCCGCGCCGGACTCGCCTATCTGATGGTCCCCAAGGATAAGGCGGACGCGGCGCTTTACGAGCGGATTTTGAATGCGGCGAAATACGAATTCAATATGTATACGAACGGCAGTTCGAAGTGTCCGTACAAGTTCCTCCGTAATCCTTACGCTCCAATCAACTGGGGTGCGGGCGCGTATGAGAATTATGCGGTTACTTGCGCGCATCTTTACGCGCATACGGGGGAGAAGCAGTATCGCGACTGGTTGATCCGGACCTGCGATAATACGCTCGGGGCGAATCCGATGGGACTTTCCTTCATTACCGGTCTGGGAACGCGCACGGTTCGGTGTCCGTTGCATAACAGCCGTTACCGCGCCGAGGGTATTCCGGTGCCGGGGCTTCAGGTGCAGGGTCCGATGGCCGCGGGCCATGGTTACTCCTATCAGGATTCCGTCTATCCCGCGCATCAGAATGACGCGGCGATGTTGCATACATTCGTCGACCTTCATTTCGCGATCGCGATGGACGAGCCGACGGTGAACAACATGGCGAATACGGCGCTGGTCTTCGGCTTGCTGGTGAAATAATCAGGCTTTCAAAAGTGAATAAAACTGCAGTTCTGCTTGATACAGAACTGCAGTTTTGCTATAATGATAAAATCTAGGAAAAGATTATGTTTATGGCAAAATTCATTCGTTGCCTGATGGCTTCGGTTTTCACCGTGGTTGGTAGCGCGGTTGCATTCGGTGAAATCATCGTTTATGACGGATTTAACAAGTCGGTTTACGGCATCTCCTCTGCGGCGCATGCGTGTTTAAATGGTTATCCGACGGCTTATGATGCCACGATGGTCGGCCTTACTTCGAAGAAGTGGCAGATGAACGGTACTCAGCCGCAGGTGTGGGGGTACGGATTGAATTTCCCAGCGGGTTTCGAGGAGGCGGGGATAACTGCGCGCGGAGAATGGTCAATTGGCCCTAATTCTGGCGGCAGTAACACAGCCGGTCGCACCACCGTCCGCGAGCTGGCCACGGGTACGCTGATGCGGACCTCAGGTTCGCTGTATTTCCGTGTCTTGATGCATCTTGATTCCACTGGCGCGTCCATGCTTCCCCCCACGTCCGACACGGTGATCGCGTCAGACGGCAGCAAGGCCATCAACTACTGGGGCGTCGGTTTCTCTCCGGCGACTGACACGGGTTACGCGACGCTGACCGGGCAGAACGGAGCGTTCGGTTTCTTCTTCCGCAAGAACAAGGCGGGAGTGGTATCGGTGATCTTCTACGGTAAGGGTTCGAACGGGACGGTGTTAGAGCAAGAGCTTTGCGCGGTTCCAGCGACGCTGGCCGGCATTTCCGACGCTAACACGTACATCGCCTACGCGAAGATTGACCTGAACGCGAGCGGTGCCGAGACGATTTACGCCGGTGCGCAGCCGATCGGCAGTTATGATGCGGCGATGGCCATGGACGAGCTCTCCACGTCGATTGGCGAGCTGGAGCTGTTTGCGGCATCGGCCTATCCGAAAGGGCTGGTTTACGACGGTTGTTATCTGACGAATGGTAAAGTGTTTTTCGATGAGATCGGCGTTGCGACTGAGGCCAGCGACCTGATCGTGTCCACGCCTTCGGTCCCGCTGGATCCTGACAATTGGGAATATTCCTTCGGGATCACGCTTGGCGATGAGATGAAGACGGCGATTGGATCGGGCGATGAGCGGGACTTCCCAGTGTTGGTGCGGCTGTCGGAGTCTGGCATCACCGGCTTCAAGTACAGCGATTTCAGCGAGGCGGATTATAGCGATCTTGTCTTCGTTGATGCCGATGGTAAGTTCCTGGATTACGAAGTCGACACGTGGGATGCGGGTGGCACTTCGCTCGTGTGGGTGAAGATTCCTTCGCTGACCGCGGACACGCAGATCACCTGTCGCTACGGCGGTCCCAGCTACAAGCATACTCCCGCGAAGACCTGGTCCGCGTATATCGGCGTCTGGCACATGAACGAAGCTAGCGGCAATGCCGTTGACTCGACCGGTCACGGACTCGACGGCGTTCCGACCGGCTTCAACACTGCGTTGATGGTAGGCGAGGCGACGGCTCCAACTGGCAAGGGGCGTGTCAATCAGAAGGCGAGCGGGGCGGGGACGGGATCATCCAACCGCTTGAGCATCCCGAGTTACAACAATTACATCACCGATCATTCCAAGTTTACCTTGTCGGGTTGGTTCAAGTCAACGGATAAGGCGGGATATCCGCGCCCCTTGTCGCGGAAGACCAATTATAGTGATACTTCTGGTTGGGAGATCCAGTATGATAGCGGCTCGGCCACTTCGGTATCTGCTCGAGGTTCCGATGGTAAAAGTGCGGTGACGATGAACGGTCCGGATTCGACGGCTGGCTGGTTAAATCTCGCATTTGTGTTCAATGGCACGTCCGAGACCTCGTATGGCAACGGCGGTGAAGTGACGCAATCCGGAACGATAGTCGCGGTCAAGAAGCGAGACGACCCGATGGCGATCGGCAACAACAGCAACGGCAGCGAGCGCGGCTGGTGCGGAATGTACGATGAGGTCAGGATGTACAACGGCGTCGCGAGCGCGGCCAGGGTGAAGGCGGATTATCTCGTAGTTAAGAACTCGAATGCGATGACATATGGAACTGTCGTCATGCCAGACCCGGAGCTGCCGAAGATCGGCGCGTTCACCGCGACGGTTAACGCCGACGGAAACATTGTCATTGCTGGCACGGTGCTGCGGCATGCCGCTGAAGTCACGGTGACGCTCGACTCGGAAGGGCGTACGCCGATTGTCATCGAGTTTGGCGAAATCGCTGCGGACGGGACATTCGAGAAGACGGTCGGCGAAGATGACGGACTTTTCAAGTTCGCGGCTTATACCGTTTCGGTGGAGGCGGCTAACGGTGACAAAGTCGCGGAGAAGACGCTGCCGGATGAGATTGTGTACGGAAAGGCGGAGCCGGGTGATTATCTCTACAAGTTCACGGTGACGCCCTCGGAAACGATCAAGATGTTCCTCGGCTCCGACACTTACGAGAACTTCCCAGTGCTGGTGCGGATTCCCGCGGAGGCCTCGGCGGTGCTGAATAGCGGCAGTGAAGTGATGGTCCGTGACGAGACAGAAGCCGAACTCTCCTGGGACATGGAGACGGTGAATCAAGACGGAACGTCGTTCCTTTGGGTTAAGGTTCCGACCTTGTCCGCCTCGACGGCGCTCACCGTGTATGTTGGCGGCATGGATAACGTCGACAACGCCCCGGCCGATGTCTGGTCGCGCTATGTCGGTGTCTGGCATTTCGCGGCTGACTGCAAGGACTCGACGGTTCCGGATGCGACTGGGCACGGGCTTGACGGCGTCAGTACAGGTGTGTTTTCGGCTTATGACGGTCCGTGGGGAAATGATACAATTTTCTCCACTACGAGTGTCCAGGCGCCGGATTACGAAAATTTGCTCAGTGACGTCTCGGTGTTTACGGCGTCCGGATGGTTCAAGCTGCCGAATTATCAGGGCGGTAGCGGTAACTATGCCAATTTCATTAGTAAGAAGACGGGACTGTCATGGAATGAAGACAAGGGGTGGTATGTGCAGATGAATCAGTCCAAGACCACGGTCGGATTGGTTTGCGCAGGCAATGAAACCAAATACACTGCACTTGCCGATGTTACCGCCAATTGGCATTTCTTTCAGGTAGTGGCTGATGGCACGACCGTCAAGGTTTATTTTGACGGCAAGTCCAACGCGGATATTTCCGCTACTTACAAGGTGAAAAAGTCAGGAACGACATTGTCGATGGGAGCGGCCAATTCGGCGGTGGACGAATACCGTGTCCGCAAGGGAGCGGCGTCCGCTAAAGAGACGCAGCTCGAGTACAAGACGATGGCGGACGAGGCGTTCTTCGTTTACAGTGAGGTTGCGCCGTCAGATCCGAATGCGCCGGTCTTGAACCAGCCAGAGTTTAGACCTGTCGGCGACGGAACCTTCATGGTGTCCGAGACGATCACGGAGAACATGCCGGCGGAAGGGTCGGTCAAGTTGTGGTACAACGGACAGATGAGTGTGATGACGACATCTGACGTCGAGGTGCCGGCGACTTATGTCACGACGATCACCGCGGAGACGCCGGATGTGACAGAGGTAGTGGAGATTCGCGCGAAGTCCGAAGCCGGCACTACGCGGATTCTGACGTCGTCCGGATTCTACAACGGCGAGCTGAAGATCGAGAAGATTTGCGATGCGAGCGAGAAAGGACTTTCCAACGGTACCTGGCGTATCACCCGCGCCGACGCTTCGCACAACCTTGATGTTGCGCTCGTTGTGCTTGATTCCTCGACGGCGACTGCGGGTGTGGATTATGTCGAGTTCCCGCTGTCCGCGGTCATTGCGGACGGAACGAATTCAGTCGACATCATGGTCACGCCGCTGATGAATCTTGAACGCGCTTACGATACCTGGGTGGATCTCGCGATCACGAACGGAGCGTATCGGATTGACGAAATGAAGTTCTCCGCCCGGTGTATTATACTCAACTACGAGATCCCGACAGACGCTAATATCTGGACGGGTCAGACGTCCTCCAAGGCGTCCGTCGGCTCCAATTGGACGCAGGGCGTCGCACCGAATGAATTTTCCGTTGTCATGTTCGATGGCGATGTTTCCCAGAAGGACTGCGAATGGGATATTGATGCGACGCATGTGGTGAAGAGCTGGCTACAGAAGGAGAACTACACCGGCACGGTGACGCTTGGAACGACCTTCGATGACACTTTCCAGAAGCTCGAGATCGACGGCGACATGCTGGTGCTCGGAGGTCGCGTCTGTCACAAGCCGCATGATTCGTCGCACAAGGTAGATTTCTACCGGTTGTCGCTAAACGTCGGCGGAATGCTGTCGATTGGTAAGGGTGCGTTGATTTCGGCACGGGCGCTCGGTTCGTATGGTTTGCGCGCGGACGGGCGTGCGGTTTACGGCGGCAGCTATAATGGCGCTCGCGCATGGGGAAGCCTGACCGAACCATCTGCAGTGGGTGCAAGCGGTTTCGACAATAACTCTTATGTAGCGTGGGGCGGTGGTGCAATCTGGATTGAGGCGCGCGGGACGGTTTCCGTCAATGGATCGATTAACGCGAACGGCATCCTCGGTATTGACGTATACGCCAATAGACCCAGCGGTTCCGGAGGATCTATCTACATCAAGTGTCCGAAACTTGTCGGCTCCGGACGCATTACCGCGCTGAGCGAAGCTGGCCCGCTCAGCGACGCCAAGGCGCTTTCGGCGTCGGGAGGCAGAATCTCGGTGTTGCTGACCGAATCGGAACCGGAATTCCCGGTTTCAGGATTTAATGCACGGTCTGCGTATCCTCAGTATGATTGCCATGCGGGAGCCGGAACGGTCCTGGTGCGCAGTCCTGGCAATCCCAACGGACTGCTTTATCTTCTTGACGCGGCCGACAAGTACAGCAATTATTACAGTCGTCGATTTGCTAGTCTAAACAACACTCTAACCGATATTCCGGAAGGTCAGACGTGGACGCTAGACGGAATCGTATTCGGTGATAACGCCCTGTTGCGAATCCCTTACGGTACGACGCTGAACCTCGTTCGGGGTCTGACATCCGTCTCATCTGTCGCCGTAGATTACAACTGTGGCATTATTGTTGATGAGGGAACACTGATGGTTCCCTTGATGGATCATGTGATGAGCGGAAAGTGGACGCTGACATCGCGCAATGAAATCGACGAGACCGTGATCAAGGGGAATCTGACGGTGAAGGACGGTGCGAACATCGGTTCCGTCATTCTTCGGGCTGATCGTGTCGATAATGGAGACACGCTTCCCTTGTATGGCAAGTGCCGTTTGACGATTACTGGTGATCTGTCCGTAAATGAAGGGGCTACGCTCAATGCGCGCAGGTGTGGACTCAAGAAGTACGGCAATTCGCTGAACAGCGGACATAAGGGCGTCCTTCAGGGGCATACTCATGGCGGCCGTGTGTACGCTTATAAGTCCAAGGATTCGCTTCTGCGCATGTACACCGCTTATGATTCGGTGTTCTCTCCGTCGTTGCCGGGCAATGCGGTGCCGTGGCCGAACGGACAGGGTGCTGAAGAAAGCGGCGGCGTGATCACACTAAACATCGGCGGACATTTCCAGATGGACGGCAAGGCGGATGTTGGCGGAAATCTTGAGACTTATATTGCCGGCGGTAACTGTTCTGGCGGCACTGGTGGATCCATTGATATCACTGCCAGTTCGATTTCCGGCCGCGGCAGTTTCCGCGCCGAAGGCGGCGTAAAGCAGGAGGTAAGCGGCCCTGGTGGACGTATTGCGATCAAATTGACGGGGGAAGAGGCGGATTTCTCCGCGTTCAAGGGATCGATCTCCGCCAGCGGACGGGTTAACGGCACTAATGCGGAAAGATGGTCTTCCAGTGGTACGATTTTCATGAAGACCGGTAACGATACGGCTAAAGGCGGCACTATTCGTATCGCGATGAGTTCTGGTAATTGCAACTTCACTAATCCCAGTAGTACGGAGCTGCTCTCAATCGGGTGCGGCGGTGACGATGCCAGTGACTACAAAGAGCTCGGTGTTGAGTTGACGAATTTCGGCTTCGGCGCGGTCAATGTAGATCTGGATATGTCCTGGGTGAATTTTATGGATAGGCGTTCGCGGCTTGATCTCGAAGGGAATGTACTGACTGTGCGCCGCGCATGGGTATGCGGCTCAAAGGTCCCTGTTGGAACCTACGAAAGTGGCGATGAGCCGTTCGGCGAGTTGCTCACCGACTCGGAGGGCGGTGGAATGCTCCGCGTCACCGGTTGCGGAATCTGGGTTTTCATCCAGTAATTCCTAATATTTTTCTTCCCAGTTCGTACGTTTTTGTGATATTATATGCTGTATGAATGGGAAATCTCTCTTCGGCATGGCCGCTGCCATGCTCGCGGTGTGGTTCGCCTTATGCGGATCATCGCCTGCGCTTGCTGACGCCGATTTCGACGGTTGTACTTTCTACACGCGGTTGAAGGTTTCCGGCGGCGGACAGTCCGGACCCGCCATCGACGTCGGCTTCATGCCGAAGGGAACGACTTCCGTGGACGCGAAGTATCGTGTTCACGACACGAGCGGCAACAGCTGCCTCTTCTGTTCGCGTAATTCCTCGTCCGCCGACAAGGGTCCGCATTTCACGTTCTTCACTTCTGTCAGCGGCAAGCCGCGCTGGGATTACAACGCGACGATGCAGGATTCCGGATTGTCGCAGTCGCTCAATCCGAATTATCGGCTGATGATCGAGAACGGAACCGCTACGCTGTATACGACGCTCGACAGGGCTCCGTTGAAGACGGTCACGGCATCCGCCTCCACCTTCGCCGCGACGCATCCGATGTACTTGTTCTCGAGTTACACGAAGAGCGGCACGACTATCGGCGGCTTCGATAACGGCGGCAGGATTTACTTCTACTACCTCAAGCTTTACGACGGGCCGATAGCTGACGGTAAGCTATTGCACCATTATGTTCCCTGCAAGACGTCGGGGGGCAATGTCGGAGTGGCGGATATCGTCGAAGAGAAGGTGTTCCTGCCGATGCGTAATGCGTCGAATCTAACTGTCGACGAGAACGATTCCCTCGGCGGGGTGCGTCCGACTCTGAGCGCCAGCTCCTTCGGCGCATACGCGACGTTCATGGTGTCCGGCTACGATGGATCGGAAAAGTTGGAAGAGTTCCCTGTGCTGGTCCGCCTCTCCGAGGCGCGGCTGAGCGGATTTTCGTATGACAGTTGCGCGGCGGATGGATCTGACATCCGTTTCGCGGACGCGGACGGACATCTTATCGCGCACGAGATCGACACGTGGGATCCGTCCGGCGAATCGCTGATCTGGGTGAATATCCCGAAGCTCGAATCTGGCACCGCGTTTAAGATGTACATGGGTGGCGACCGTTCCGCGCCGACACTGCCCGCGTCTTCGGTCTGGCGCCGCGCCGGTTATCATCTCGTTAATCATAATAACGTCATCGCTTCGACGGTCGGAATGGATTCGGCTGGCAGTGGACTTGTTGGCGCGGCATACAACGGTGGCCTTGTTGTCTCTACCCTTGCCAGCGCTCCGCTTGGAAAGGTTGACAATCAGACGAACAACCACGGGTGGACTGTCGCCAACGATGCCAAATGGAGCGCCCACGGCGGACAGGTGACGATTTCGACATGGTCGTACCGTACGGACGTCGGGGACAGCACGAATCGCGAGCTGATGGGCGTGAAGGGCGTGTATCACCTCGTGAATCAGACGCCCAAAGACGGCAAGTGTCAGCTGTATTACGGTTCGACCAAGATCGTTGAAGCGGTGATGCCGGTCGCGGCCGGCAACTGGATGCAGATCACAGCGACGTTGAACGGAACCGATGCCAGGGCGTATCAGAACGGCGTGCTGCTGGGTTCCGGCACCTCTACGGCTATCGCGAACGTGACGGAGAAGTTGTCCTGCGGTTCCGAATATTCCGGCAATTCTCGCAACAAGGGCTATTTTGACGAGTGGCGTCTCCGCTGGGGGGTGTCATCCGCCGACTGGGTCAAGGCCGAGTACGACACGGTGATGAAGAATGATTTTCTGGCGGGGTATATGGGAGATCCGCCAGTTCCCGACGATTGGGAATATTCGTGCTTGATTTCGCTGAACGACGGTATGAAGACTGCGCTTGGTTCCGGTGAGGAGCGGGACTTCCCGGTGTTGGTGCGGCTGTCGGAGTCCGGCATTAGTGGCTTCAAGTACAGCGATTTCAAGGAGGCGGACTACAGCGATCTCATTTTCGTCGGTCAGGACGGCAAGTTTCTGGATTATGAAATCGACACGTGGGATGCGGGCGGCACTTCGCTCGTGTGGGTACGCGTTCCGTCGTTCACCGCCGCGAGCGCGATCACCTGTCGGTACGGCGGACCGAAGTACAGTCACAACGCGTCGAAGACCTGGCAGAAGTTCGTCGCGGTGGTCCACGGCGGAGCCTGCGGAATCGTCAATTCGTCCGGCAGCGGACTCGAAGTGCGTGCGGAGAGCACTGTCGTCACCGCGAGCGGCGCCAAGGTCGGCGGAGGCATCAACAAGGCCACGCAGAACGCGATCGGCGTGAACATCAAGAATCCGTATGCCGCCGGCAAATTCACGAACAACCGCCAGTACTCGGTGATGTCCTGGACGAAGCCGACGGAGAAGAAGAACATGTGTCATTACGGCGGCGTCGCGGCCTGGTCGAACGCAGGATTCCTGGGGGTGTTCGAGAAGGGGGAATATCTTTCGGTCGCCATTTCCGGCACTCATCAGTTCGCGAGCGGCAAGGGCGCGATCGTCGCCGGCGAGTGGCAGCATACCGCCTTCAGTTACGATACCGCCGCGGGTGTGCTCGACATCTTCTGCGACGGCGTGCCGGCGTTGCACAAGACCGATGCCAAGACCTATACCGACGCCGGCGCCACATACTGGACATTCGGGTCGTACGCCAATACCGCTACCGCCGACAGCTTTCAGGGCGAGATGGATGAATTGCGGATTTATGACGGACTCATCTCCGCGGCCTGGATCTCCGCGGACTATTATCAGATGATGAATGCCGACGCTTTCGTTTACGCCGAAGTCGAGCAGCCCGATCCCGAATTGCCCAAGCTCGCGAACGTGTCGCTGTCCGTCAACGAGTCCGGCGACGTCGTGGTGAGCGGCGAAGTCCTTCGTCATGCCGGCGAAGTCACGGTGACGCTGAACGCCGAAGGACAGACGCCGATTGTATTGTCGCTTGGCGAGATCGAGGCCGGCGGTTCGTTCTCGCGGGTCTGCGGTGAGGACGACGGACTTGTCAAGTTCCAGGACTACACCGCGTCGGTGTCCGCCGCCAACGGCACGAAGATCTCGGTCAAGCAGGTCTCCAATCCGGTCAAGTACGGCAAGGTGACGATGGTCGACATGAACTACCGCATCGACGTGACCGTTCCGGACGGCTTCACGACGGTTCCGCTCGAGAACTTCCCGCTGCTCGTGCGGCTCTCGACTGCGATTCCCGGCTTCGAGTATTCGCAGTTCCAGAACGAGGGTAATGACCTCATGGTCTTCGACGAGAAGGGCAACCGCATTCCGTGCGAGCTCGAGAACTGGGATCCCGACGGCGAATCGCGTCTCTGGGTGCAGGTCCCCGTGGTCACCAACGGCGCGAAGGTCATCGTCTGCTACGGACTCTCCGGAACGGTCGAGCCGCTCCCCGGGATGTGGAGCGAATACGCGACCGTGCTCCACTTGAACGAGGACGTTCCCGGCGGATCGCAAGTCAGCGACTCCACCGGCAACGCCGTACCCGTCCTCAATACCCAGGCGGCCTTCGATGACGGATTCCTCGGCGGCGGCTTCACGATGGGAACCGTTAACGGCAAGAACGGTCCTTGCGTCACGGTGCCGGTCTCGACGAAGCTCGACGAGTGCGAAGGTGTTTTCACCGCATCGGCCTGGACCAAGATGAACGCCGCGGCTAACTGGGGATACCTCATCAGCCGCAAGGAGAAGGATGCGACTCCGTCGTGGGGTCTTCAGTTCCGCGGAGCTTCGAATAGCGGCAATGCCGACGGACTCGCCCTGTATACCGCAGGCTCCTCCGACAGCCAGCAGTCACTTTTCAAGACGCTGAGCTGCTTCACGGTCGGCGCCTGGGTGAAGTGGTCCGCGGTTTATAACGGCACCGAGCTTTCGCTTTATCTGAACGGAGTCAAGTTCGCGACGCAGACCACTGCATACGGCCAGGCGGCGCAAGGAACGCTGCCGCTCGGTATCGGCGGACTCGCTACCGCGGTCAATCACGGTACGCTGCCGGCGGTGTTCGATGAAGCGCGAGTGAAGACCGGTGCGGTAGGTGACGAATGGATCGCGGCGGAATACACGCAGGAGACCGGTGCGCTGCCGTTGATATACGGTGAGGTCGGTCCTACCGATCCGAATGCTCCGGTGATCAACGCGCCAGTGATCACCGCGAATGACGACGGCACCTTCCACGTATCCGTCACCGTCACCGACAACATGCCGCTCGAAGGTTCGGTGAAACTGGTTTACGGCAACTCGGTGACGGTGATGACCACGGA
The DNA here is from genome assembly GCA_946055075.1 of uncultured Verrucomicrobiota bacterium. Lineage (GTDB taxonomy): Bacteria > Verrucomicrobiota > Kiritimatiellia > RFP12 > UBA1067 > UBA1067. Next base: position 50,591 of record CAMGEN010000009.1, read on the forward strand.
CGCCTCCGCGGTTCCGGCGACTTACGAGCTCGACATCACGCCGACAGAGGCGGACGTCACTTCGGTCGTCACCGTCCGCGCCAAGTCGCAGCTCGGCAGCAGCCGTTCGGTGACTTCGTCAGGATTCTATAATGGCGAACTGAAGATTGAGAAGATCCGTGACGCGAGCGAGAAGGGGCTTTCCAACGGTGTCTGGCGGATCATCCGCGCGGATACGGCGTACGATCTGAACGTGTCGCTCTCCGTTCTTGACACGTCGACGGCCACCGCCGGTACGGATTACGTCGAGTTCCCGTTGACAACGGTGATTCCGGACGGAACGAATTCGGTTGACATCATGGTTACGCCGATCGTGAATCTTGAGTGCGACAATGACACGTGGGTTGATCTTGCGATCACGAACGGCGCGTATAGGATCGATCCGGAGAAGTTCGTCGCCCGGTGTACGATCGTTAACTACGAGATCCCCACGGGCGGCAACATCTGGTGCGCGACCGCGCCAGGTAAGGCGTCCGTCGCTTCCAACTGGACCTCCGGCGTCGTTCCAGACGAACTCTCGTCGGTCATGTTCGACGGCGACGTCTCGAGCGCGGACTGCGAATGGGATATCGGCGCCCCGCACCGGCTGAAGAACTGGACTCAGCTGGCGAACTACGGCGGAACGGTGACGATCGCGACGACCTTCGACGGGTCGTTTTCGAAGTTCACGGTCGACGGCGACATGCTGGTGCTCGGAGGTCGCGTCCGTCACAAGCCGCATGATTCGTCGCACAAAGTCGACTTCTATCGGCTGTCGCTTGACATCGGCGGTATGCTGGTGGTCGGCAAGGGGGCGTCGATTTCGGCAAGGGGGCTCGGTTCGTACGGACCGCGTGCGGAAGGCCAGTCCTGCTATGGCGGCGGATACGACGGCGCCAGCTCCTGGGGCAGTCTGACCGAGCCGAATGCGGTCGGATCGAGCGCCAACGACAATGGAACCTATACTTGTTTCGGTGGCGGCGCGATTTGGATCGAGGTTGCTGGTCTCGTTTCGGTGGACGGCTCGATCAGCGCGAACGGCATCATGGCTAACGGCGCCTGGGATACTCATGCCGGCTCCGGCGGTTCGGTTTATCTGAGGTGTTCCGGTCTGACCGGATCCGGCACCGTCAGCGCCAATTGCGAGAACACCAAGCGCAGCAGCAATTCGCGTTCCGGAGCTGGCGGACGCGTCTCCGTGTTGCTGACCGGATCGGAACTGACGGACTTCAAGTACACGCAGTTCGACGCCAGGGCCGGATGGACGTCTTACGGAAATCACGGCGGCACCGGCACGGTGCTTGTCCGTTCCCCCTCCAAACCCAACGGCATCCTCTATCTGCGCGACGCCGAACAGAAGTACGACCAGTACGGATACCGGATCTCGTCACTGTCCGGCCGCCTCACCGATATCCCGAAGGACCAGAACTGGGTGCTGGACGGAATCGTGTTCGGTCATAACGCCGTGCTCCGGATTCCTTTGAATACGTCGCTTTCGCTTCCGAACGGACTCCTCTCCGTGTCTTCCGACGCCGCTGACATCAACTGCGGAATCATCGTCGACAACGGTTCGCTGATCCTTCCCGCCGGCGATCAGATCATGTCCGGCAAATGGACCCTCACTTCGCGGAACGAAGGTAACGTCACCACCGTCCGCGGCGACCTCGTCATGAAGTCCGGCGCGAACATCGGATCCATCGTGCTTTACGCCGGTCGTACCGACGACAGCACTTCGCTTCCTCTCTACGGCAAGAGCAGGCTGCGTATCGAAGGCGACCTCATGGTGGAGGAAGGGGCGACGCTTGTCGCGCGTCGGTGTGGACTCAAGAAATACAGTAATTCGCTTAACAGCGGACATAAGGGCGTCCTTCAGGGGCATACTCACGGTGGTCGTGTGTTCAATTACAAGTCCAAGGACGCGCAGCTGCGGATGTACACGGCATATGATTCCGTTTTTGCTCCGTCGCTGCCGGGCAATGCGGTTCCGTGGCCGAACGGACAGAGCGCCGAAGAAAGCGGCGGCGTGATCTCGCTGGATATCGGCGGACATTTCCAGATGGACGGCAAGGCGGATGTTAGCGGAAATCTCGACACTTATGTCCCGGGCGCCAACTGTTCCGGAGGTACCGGAGGCTCCATCGACATCACCGCCGGATCGATCGCCGGCCGCGGAAGCTTCCGAGCGGATGGCGGCGTGAAGCAGGTGATATGCGGTCCTGGCGGACGCATCGCGATCAAGCTGACCGAAGAGGGCGCCGACTTCTCCGCGTTCAAGGGCGTGATCTCTGCGTCCGGACGTGTCAACGGCAATGATTATTCCAATGCGTCTTCGGCCGGAACGGTGTTCCTCAAGACCGGGGACGACACTGAGAACGGCGGGACGATCAGGATCGCGATGAGTTCCGGCAATTGGAACATCAACAATCCCAGTAGCACCGAACTGTTGTCCATCGGTTATGGCGGCGATACCGCCGAAGAGTACAAGGAACTCGGACTCGAAATCGCCGATTTCGGATTTGGTGCGGTCAATGCCGATCTCAAGATGTCTTGGGCGAAGTTCGTCGGACGAAACACTCGTCTTGATCTTGAGGGGCATATGTTGACGGTGTGTCGCGCGTGGATTAACGGCAGTAAGGTTCCTGTCGGCACCTATCAGAGCGGTGATGAGCCGTTCGGGGGTATGCTCGTCGATAGTGTAGGTAACGGAGGTTTGCGCGTTACGGGGTACGGACTCTGGGTGTTCATCCAGTGATTAGTCCTACCCGTTAGGGTATGGCGATATGCAGTCCGTTAATGGTATAATGCGACCGTATTTAAGAAAGGAAACATCATGAAGAAACTTCTGTTCGCCGCGGCGATCGCCGCATTCGTGCTCGGCGCATTCGCCGATAAGTCCGCCAACATTACCATCGACTGGCGCGGACTTCCCAACGTCGTCGACATCCTCCGCGACAATTCTAAGGCACATTACGGTTTCGCGAACTTCGTTGCGTTCGGTCCGGGCTGGCAGTACACCGCCCAGGATTACGCCGCGAAGGAGCACAAGAAGGAGATCGTCGAAGATCCGAAGTTCGGCAAGGGACTCCTCTTCACCGGCAAGATCTGGGCCGGCAAGACCTGTCTTAAGATCCGCGAGGAGTATTACGACGTCTCGAAGGGCGGCAAGGCGCGCGCGCACGTCCGTTGGACGATCGCCAATGACGCCGCCGGCAAGCCCATGAACCTCGAACGCGCCTATGTGCGCTTCCCGCTTTCGCGCGCCGAGTTCGCCGGCGGCAAGGCCGGTCCCAACACGCTTCCTGACACCTACGGCGAGGAGTGGATCGGCGTCGGCAACAAGGATGACATCAAGATCGTCTCCAAGGACGGCAAGAAGGCGCTTCTCGCGAAGGTCGTCAGCGGCAATCCGGTGGTGCAGGATGCGCGTAAGGACAAGCAGGACCGCTTCGAGTTCCGCATTGACTTCCCGAATCAGAAGGAGGGTTCTTCTTCGACGATCGAATTCGAGCTCGGCGGCTCCTTCGACGATTCCGTCGCGAAGAGCGAGGGCAAGGTCAAGCTCGACCTTCCGCCGCCGCCCGCGAAAATCGTCGCTAACGACGACTGGGTCGTGTTCCCGTTCGAGAACAAGATCAACGCCGGTTCGATTCTCGACTTCTCGAAGATCGGCACGCTCGACGCTCCGGCCGGCAAGTACGGTTTCGTGAAGGTCAACAAGGAAGGGCATTTCTCCTTCGAGCGGCATTCGGAAGGCGTGCGTTTTGTCGGCGGCAACCTCTGCTTCGACGCGAACTTCCTCACGAAGGAGCAGTGCAAGGCGGTGGTCGATGATTTCGTCAAGCGCGGCTGGAACACGGTCCGTTTCCATCACATCGACGTCACCATCACCAAGGACCAGTGGAACAACCTCTGGGGGCGCACCACTTATCCAGAGATCTCGCTCGGACAGCTCGACAAGCTCGACTACCTCATGGCCGAATTCAAGAAGGCCGGCATCTACGCGACGTTCGACCTCTACGCGATGGGCGGACTTGGCAGCTGCGAGGGCTTCGACAAGCCGCTTAACTCCAATACCATCAAGGCGATCGTCCCGGTTCATAAGCCCGCCGAGGACCAGTGGTTCCGTCGCGCGATGGAGATCTTCGATCATACCAACCCCTACACGGGTCTCAAGTGGAAGGACGATCCGGCCGTGCTCTTCGTCACGCTCATGAACGAGGACTCGATCAACTCCGTGTGGTGGGGCGCGGCGGACAAGTATTTCGCGGAGTACGAGAAGTGGGCCGCGAAGAACGGACGCCCCAAGGTCGACCGCAAGAAGGCGGGAGAATCGAAGGACTTCGCCGAGTTCCTGTTCACGCTCAAGGCCGAGGCGAACCGCCGCATGACCAAGCGCCTCAAGGATGCGGGGGTGCGTTGCCTCTGCTCCGGCGGCAACTGGTGGGATACGATGCCGCAGACCTACGAACGCGAGGCGCTCGAGGTGGTCGACAACCACGGCTACGGCGATCATCCGCAGCCGAACTATCAGAAGATCCCGTTCCATATCAACCAGACTTCCGATATCAAGTCCGGCAATCCGACCTACAACGAGCCGATCATGAAGGCGCCTACCCGCATCTTCGGCAAGCCGTTCACCATCACCGAATACAACTACTGCATGCCCAACCGCTGGCGCGCGGACGGTGGCGTGATGATGGGCGCGTATTCGTCGTTGCAGGACTGGGACGCGCTCTACCGCTTCGCGTGGAGCCATTCGAGCGCCAACATGTTCAAGCAGTGCGCGGCCAAGGGCTTCGACATCGTCACCGATCCGATCGGACAGCTCACCGAGAAGCAGATCGTCCTGATGTTCGGTCGTCGCGACGTCGCCCCGGCGAAGAACGCCGTCGCCTATGCCGTGAAGATGGATGAGGCGATGGCGAAGGGCCTCGGCGACATGTGGGCGAAGGGACTCTTCCCGCATCCGTTCACCCAGTACGCGCTGGTCTCGCGGATCGGCTCCTTCACCGCCGACAACGGCGAGAAGCCGGCAATTCCGTGCACGCAGGTCTGGGACAAGTCCACGAAGGGTTCGATCCCGAAGCACACCGGCGTTTCCGTTTCCGATACGAAGGAGATCCGCATCGACACCAAGAAGGGTGATATGACGGTCGCGTCCCCCAAGACCGCCGCCGTCTGTTCGATCGACAAGAAGGACCTCGTCGCCGGACCGCTTTCCGTTACCGGCGCGACGACCTTCTGCTCCGTCTCGGCTTCGGCGATGGATTCGGCGGACCTCGTCAATTCCAGGAAGGTGCTGGTGCTTCATATCACGGATGTCCTCAATACCGGCATGGTGTTCACGAATCCGAAGATGACCGACACCAAGGACTGGGGCAAGCTGCCGTATCTTGCGCGCGCCGGCAAGGCGACCGTCTCGCTCAAGAATTCCAACGCCGGTCTTACGCTCTACGCGCTCGCATCTGACGGCTCGCGTCTTCGCAAGGTTCCGGCGAAGTACATCGACGGCGCCTACATCTTCACCGCCGAGGTGAAGGCCGGCGAAGGCAAGTCTGCTCCCACGATGATGTACGAACTTACGAAATAACTGACAATGAAGAAATTGATCATGACGGCGGCGGCGGTCGCGGCGCTCGGCGCGTCCGCGATCACCGAGGACGAGATCGAGAAGCTCATCGGCACGATGACGCTGGACGAGAAGATCGGACAGATGGTTCAGCTCGGCAGCGGCGGCAATCAGACCGGCGGTGCAGAGAGTTCAGATGCGTCCAAGGGTAATCTCCCTGCGGATGTCGTCAAGTGGATCCGTAAAGGCGAGGTCGGGTCACTCATCGGCGCGTGTGGTGTAGAGAAGTTTAACGCGTTTCAGAAGATCGCGATGACCGAGGCGCGGGTGAAGATCCCGTTGATGGTTGGTCATGATATGGTGCATGGTTGCCGCACCCAGTGGCCGATTGCGCCGATGCTCGCGTGCTCATGGGATGAGGAGCTGTGGGAGAGATGCGGACGGATCACGGCGCTCGAGACTCCGTCCAAGGGATGCAATTGGACCTTTGCGCCGATGGTTGATATAGCGCGTGATGCGCGCTGGGGCCGTATCGCCGAGGGGTGCGGGGTGGATCCGCTTCTCGCCTCGCGCATGTGCGCGGCGCTCGTGAAGGGCATCCAGGCGAAGGACGTGAAGTATCCGATTGCGGCGTGTCTTAAGCATTACGCGGGTTACGGAGCGGCGACGGCGGGACGTGATTATTACACCGTTGAGATCGAAGAGTCCACCTTCCGTAATGTGTATCTACCACCGTTCAAGGCTGGTATCGAAGCTGGAGTCATGACTGTGATGCCGGCGTTTAACACTCTCAACGGTGTGCCGTGCAGCGTCAATAAGTGGCTGCTCACCGACATCCTTCGCGATGAACTCGGGTTCAAGGGCTTCTGCATCTCCGACTGGAACGCGATCGGAGAATGCGTTTCTGGCCATGCGGTGGCGCAAGGTGTGGTCGATGCTTCTGCGATGGCGGTCAATGCCGGCATGGATCAGGATATGATGAGTGAATACTACAAGAAGGGTCTGAAGACGGCGGTCGAGAAGGGGCTCGTCAGTGAGAAGACGATCGATGAGCGTGTGCGCAACATTCTTCGTGTGAAGAATCAGCTCGGTCTATTCGAGCATCCGTATATCGACGCGAAGGAGGCGGAGGCACAGGTCGACTTCGAGAAGTTCGGCGAGATTGTCCGCGAGGCGGCGGCGCGCAGTATGGTGCTCCTGAAGAACGACAATGGGGTGTTGCCGCTCAGGAAGGACACGAAGATCCTTGCGGTCGGTCCGGGATGGGAGAACAAGTGGCACTTCTCCGGTGCGTGGTCCAGCTACGTAGAAAATGACGCTCATATCTATCCGTTGAAGGAGTTCAAGGCCGCTGGACTTGATTTCAAGTACCGTCCGCATTACGATTTCAGTGCCAAGACCGACAAGGGCTCGATCGCCGAGGATGCGGCTCAGGTGGACGTGATCGTCGCAATGTTTGGCGAAAATGGCGGCGAATCCGGCGAGGGCTGGAGTAAGCAGCGTATTGAGCTGCCGGAGGCGCAGCTGAAGGCACTGGATGAACTCAAGGCGACGGGCAAGCCGGTGATCGCGATTCTCAACGGAGGGCGTCCGATGGCGGTTCCCGAGTTGGCGGAAAAGGCCGATGCGATCCTCTTCATCTGGAGTCCGGGCACTTCCGCCGGCACGGCGCTGGTCGACGTCCTTACGGGCAAGGTCAATCCGGAGGGACGCCTCGTGGTCGACATGCCGTATTCCACGGGACAGATGCCGCTCTTCTATAACCGCCTGCCTTCTAGCCGTCCTACCGACAAGGTTGGCAATTGCTGCTCGTGCTATCGAGACGGACCCTGGACGGCGCTTTATCCGTTCGGCTACGGACTCTCCTACACCTCGTTTGCATACGCGAACGAAAAAGTGGAGGTAGTAGGTGGAGGTGGAGAGGGTGCGAAGGTCGTCTTCAGCTGCGATGTCACTAATACCGGCAAGGTCGCTGGCACCGAGACGGTGCAGGCGTACACGCGTCAGTTCGTCGGTGTCGAGTCGCGTCCGATCCGCGAGCTTCGCGGCTGGCAGAAGCTTACACTCGCTCCTGGTGAGACGAAGAGAGCGGAGATCGTCGTGCCGGCTTCGCAGCTCGCTTATTGGGCGAAGGACAAGCTTGTTCCTGCGAAGGGTAAACTTAACGGCTGGATTTGCCGAGATTCTGTCAGCGGTAAGCCGATTAAGATCTCACTTTAATACCCGAATAACCAACTGGGTATTTCGCCGGGTCGCTCAACTCCAATGCGCGTTCAGATATAATCTGATATAATATGCTGATTATGAATATAGCTGTACTCACTATGGCGGCGCTGTGCGCCTTTCATCCGGGCGCGGAGTGGAAGGATACCGACGGCAGGCCCATCCAGGCGCACGGAGGGTCCGTGATCGTCGCGGACGGGAAGTATTACTTCTACGGCGAAAACAAGGAGAAGACGGACGGCGTCAACGGACTCTGGCACTGGGGGATGCGGGTCTATTCTTCGACTGACCTCTACAACTGGAAGGATGAGGGGTTGTTCATTGCGCCAGACGAAAAGGCGCCGAAGAACGCGATGCGCAACCCGAAGAGCTACAGCGATCGTCCCCATATTCTCTTCAACGAGAAGACGAAGAAGTTCGTCTGCTGGGTGAAGGTGATGCAGGAGGGCAACGTGCAGACGATGTCCATCTTCACCGCCGACAAGATCACTGGGCCTTTTGCCGAAGTGAAGTCCGGGGTCAAGCCCGACGGCTTTTGCGCCGGCGATTTCGATCTCGTCAAGGAGAATGGCAAGGCCTACATCGTCTATGAGGTTCCGCATTCGCAGCTCAACATCTCCGAGCTGTCCGAAGACTTCTGTGGCACGGTCGGTAACGTGAAGACCTACTTCGAGTGTAAAGGGCCGCCTTTCACCCGTGAGGCGCCGGCGCATTTCTCGCGTAACGGCAAGCACTACCTCTTCACCTCCGGGACCACCGGCTACTGGCCGAACCCCTCGCTTGTCGCCGAGGCGCCATCCGTCATGGGTCCGTGGAAGAACCTTGGCCTCGCCGCCCGCGGGGACGTGAAGGAGACGACCTTCGACTGTCAGGTCTCGTCCGTCTTCAAGGTTCCCGGAAAGAAGGATTGCTACATCGCGGTCGGCGACCGCTGGCTCCCAGGCGATCCGAACTCCTACGCTGCGACTTCTAATGCGTTCGATGTCGCTTTCAGTGGCATCAAGGACGGTCCTGCGAAGCTTGCCGCAGACAAGTTCTGGGTAGACGCGAGGAAGCGTCCCAATGCGACTTGCAAGGCCCGCTACGTGTGGCTCCCGGTGAAGTTCGATGGTGACCTTCCCTACCTCGAATGGTGCGACTCCTGGTCGCTCAATGACTTCGCCGACGAATAAGTTTGCCGGCCTGCACGACGGGTATCTCAGAAAAGAATACGTCTCCCGAGGGTGATCCGGTAAGGATGGCAATTTAGCGAGCGACGTTGTTTAAGTCGCTCTTGGGCCGCTCGAGGCGAGCGGGGAACTTGGCTTGGCATCAGATGTGCGAGCACGCCCCCCATATGGGTCCTTTCACCCTTATCCCACTTTTTTGAATTGATGCACGCAAGGTTTTCGAGCCGGGGG
>CAMGEN010000010.1:0-52009 GCA_946055075.1 uncultured Verrucomicrobiota bacterium
AGAAGATCGTTGAGAAGCCTGTTGAGGTTATCAAGGAGGTTCGCGTCGAGGTTCCGGTCGAGAAGATCGTGGAGAAGATCGTTGAGAAGCCTGTTGAGGTTATCAAGGAGGTTCGCGTCGAGGTTCCAGTCGAGAAGATTGTCGAGAAGGTCGTCGTCAAGGAGGTAGAGCCGCCTCCGCGGTCGGCGATGGTAGTTCCAGAAGTGGTCGATGCGATTGATTCTCCACCGCCTCGTCGCAAGCTGGGTGGCATTTTCAAGGATGCCGATCCAGAGCGGCTGGCGGCGCTTGAGGCTGCGGCCCGGAAGGAGCTTACTGCGGCTAAGAAGTTTGGTATTGGCGGTTTATTCGGGAGAAAATGATGAGCGACAGGCAGTGGTTCTTGCGTACACAGGACGAGACATTCGGTCCGGAAACTCGCGAAACATTAGTCGAGTGGGCGCAGAGGGGCCGTATTCAGCCTGGCCACGAAGTCTCTGACGATAACGTCATTTGGACGAAGGTCGAGGAGGTTCCGTTCCTTGATATGCGCTTTTCGATCGATATCGGCGACGGAAATCCTCGTGGTCCGTTCAATAAGGTTGCTGCGGATGCGTTGATAGCGAGTGGACGTCTTCCGCCGTCTGCCACGGTTGTCGAAGTTCGTGCTCCGTTTGAATCCGAGTCCGAAGTCGTTGATGAGCCATCGTCTGTCGATGTTGTCGAAGAATCTACTTTAGCTCCCGCCGGTGAAGAGACGGCTTCAGCGCCCGCTGGTGAAGATACTCTTCCTGCATCGGCTGTCGGAGAGCCCGATGTTGTGATGGTTGAGGATGAGGTGTCGGGTGCTGACGTTTCGTCCATTGCTGTTGCTGAGGCATCTGATGAGGATGCCTCAGAGGTGGCGAAAGAACCGGAGCAGCTGAGGTTTGAGTCGATAGAGGCGACGATCGAGCCTACACCTAAAGTCGTCGAGCCGGAAGTCCGTGTCGTCGAGAGGGTCGTCGAGGTTCCAGTCGAGAAGATTGTTGAAAAAGAGGTTCGCGTCGAGGTTCCGGTCGAGAAGATCGTCGAGAAGATCGTTACTGTCGTAGATAATACTCGCGTTCAGGAACTCGAGGGAATGCTCGGTGAGGAGCGTTCACGTGTGGCGGTGCTGCAGGGAAAGCTAGATGAATCTTCCAAGACTGCGTCGGAACAACGTAATGAAGTCGCCAGGCTTGAGGGTGAGCTCAAGAATGCTGACGAGCGAGTTAAGTTGCTGGAAGCGGAGTTGTCCGATTCGTCGGCCAAGTTCGAAAAGTCCGCTAAGGATGCTGTCGATCGCGAATCGAAACTGAGAGAGCAGGTGGCGGCGCTTGAAGACGAGCTACGTCGGCTTCCGCAGGCGGCGAGTGAAGTGGCGGATATTCAGGCCTCGATGTATGGCCTCATGACCAGAGAGGCACAGGAGATCGAATCGATCATAGCGGCGGAAAAGGCAGAGTTCGAAGAGTTTCGCAAGCGTTGCCAGGATCGTAGCGACCGGCTTCTCGAACGTCGTAGGGAGATTCTCAAGCGTGTAGGCAACAACATCGAGGAGATGACCAGGAAGTCGTTGATTGAGCGACCTGAGGATCCGCGTACGGCTCAGCTCCGTCGCGACCTAGAGGAGCTTCGTCGGATCGATGAGAAGAAGACGCTTGACGCTATGACTCGTATTCGCGATCTTGAGTCGCAGCTTAAGGATCGCGAAGCCGAAAGCAAGCGGATTTCCGAGGGTATGGAGGATGTGACCGAACTTCGTCGCCAGAATACCGAGCTCAGAGAGAAGTTGCAGCAACGCGAACGCGAGTTGTTGGCCGAGCGCGAACGCGCAGAGGCGTTCCGTGTTCGGGAGGCTGCGAATCATCAGGCGATGGTGGCGAGACTCAAGGTTCTCGAGTCTCCGTCTATCGGTACCACTTCGTCCGTCTCCACCAATCAGAGCCGTGAGGCCAAGCAGGTGAAGCTTCCCGGGTGGATGCGTATCGGCGGTAAATGATATCTCTTGCTATAACCTTGGTTGCCGTGCTTTCGGTATGGGATTATCCGTCCCGTCAGTTCCAACACGAAGGTTTTCGCGCGCAGTTTCTGCAGGCGGTCAAGGATGGTGATACCGCGACGATGACCGAGACCAGTCGGAAGGGTGTGAAGCTGCTTCCGGACGATCCCACGTGGCATTACAACCTTGCTTGTTCGCTGGCCTACGGAAAGAATCCAAAGCCGGCTTTGGATGCGCTGGAGAAGGCGATCGATTTGGGGTTTAGGGATGCTGACGCGATCGCCAAAGATCGTGATTTTAAGCAGATATCCAAGGAACGACGTTTTATCGAACTTGTGGAGTATGCGAGAGAGATGTCGGTTCGTGCTCTTACCTACGGGCCAAATGTCCATGTCCCACAGACAGGCGTTACTGGCGGTTCGATCGCGCTCGGAGAGCAGAATTTCAGTTGGGATTTCGAGAACGGACTCCTTGTCGCCGATCTGAAACTTGCCATTGGCGAGGGGGCGAACGCCGGCGATCTTTACATGAACCGTGATGACGGTCATTCGGTGCCAAACCTTTCGGGGTTCCCCGGTGTTACCACCGTCAGGTTGGATCGTGAAGGTCATGCCCGCATGATGGATTTGGATATTCCGAACATGATTTTTCCATATCCAACTTTTGGAAACGCGTCACGGGCGTATGGGGAACCAACCTATTGGCGTTCGCTGCCGCGGATGATGATGACGCGCGACGCCTGGAAGATGAAGTCTTTCCTGAAGCTGTATCTTTCGAACCAGCTTTGGTTTTTTCCGGCGCATCAGGATTGTCCACCGGTCGGAAAGTTCGGCGACGTGTTTGCGTCGATATGCCCGTATTTCTGGGTGTCTGCAGGATCCAGCTATACTGACCAGCCGTTCCTTCGCGGAGCGCTTGAAGCAAGTCGTTCGTTTCGCAAGGAGACGAAGAAGGTGCTTGTCGAGAAAGGTCTCCTCGCTCCGACGATCATGACGCTGATGCGTAAATCGCTCAAGTCGGTCGTCAACGATGTCGATTATCTCTCCTCCGCCGCTCATCCGACCGCGTTTAAATCCGGTTCGCTTGATGTCAAGAAGCTTCAGAATTCGGCCGCGGCACTTCAGCCGCTGGAGATTCCGCCGTTGGTGTCGGTGTCGATCCTCGCTCAGCCGACGAACGACAGGCCTGCCTGGCCAGAGCTAACTTACGCGACGGCGTTTGCGAGTGCGTTTGTGCTACGGGCGGACGATATGGTGCGTAAGTTCCGGCTGGTGGCTAAGGGCGCAGAGGAAATCGAATTCTCCGTTCTTCGCGGCGAAAAGGCCGTGAAGCTTTCCAAGGCGCCTTTCAAGGGCGTCGCCGATCTTGAGATCGACCGCTCACTCATGTCCGTAACCAACCGGATTGACATCGGCGTCTTCGGCCGGAATGACGGCACGGGTTGGGGTGCTCCAAGTTACGTTTCCTTCGCCGTCGTCGATCCGTCCGCACCTTATTCCGATCCGGTGTTAACTCCGATCGGTCCGGCTGCGGTATCGGCTGAAGATCAGAAGCCCCAGTCAACGAGTAAATGAAGTACGTTCTCGCACCGCTTGCAGGTTTTACGGATGCTCCGTTCAGACGGTTGTGCGCTGAGAACGGTGCGGACCTCGCGTACACCGAAATGGTTTCTGCCGCAGGACTTGCCTATGGCTCTTCGCCGACTCGTCATCTGATGGAAGTGATGCCGGGGGAAGGTCCGGTCGCATGTCAGATCTTCGGAGCGAAGGAGTTGGATATCGCTTTCGCCGCTAGAATTGCAGACAAGGTGTCTTCGTCTGGCGATGAATTTGGATCCTGCCGCCGTTTCGTAGAAATCAACTTGAACGCCGGCTGTCCTATGACCAAGGTGACGCGAGAAGGCGCGGGCGCGAAACTGATTGAAGATCCGGAGAAGATATTCAGGCTCTTGAAGGCGATGGTTGAAAATACGGCATTGCCGGTTACATTGAAGACGCGGTTGGGTCCGCATCCGCAGAAGACGAACATATTCGAGATTCTTGATGCTGCTGAAAAGGCGGGTGCCAGAGGGATCATCGTGCATGCGCGTTACACTTCACAGATGCACGGCGGATCGATTCATCTCGAGACTCTTTCTGAAGTCGTGAAGCGGGCGCACGTTCCCGTTATTGGAAACGGCAGCGTCGTTGACGCGAAGTCCGCCGCTGCGATGGCGGCGACCGGTGTGAATGCGATTATGATCGGTCGAGCAGCGATGGCAAATCCAGCGATCTTCAATCAACTTAAGGGCATCCACAATTCATCGTCGATCGTTCCTAGCTCTTCGTTTGTCGAACGACATCTCGAATACCTGCTTGCGTTCCGAGAGCAGCTTGTCGCCAACTTCCCGGACGACCACATCCCGTCTGCCGATGGCTTCGCCTCGGTGAAGATGCATGTCCACCTCTTTCGTTATTTCAACGGACGCCCAGGTGCTGCGGCTTTGCGCGCTCGGCTGAACAACGTACGTACCTTGTCGGAAATCAGGGAGATCATCAATGGAGAATTACGGTGAAACGGCGGTCGCGCTTTTCGCGACCGGAATGAACTGCGCGCAGTCGGTGTTCTGCGCATTTGCCGAAAACCTTGGAATGGATGCGGAAACCGCGGCGAAGGTGTCGTCCGGACTCGGCGGCGGCGTTGGACGTCTTCGTGAGGTCTGCGGTGCGGTTACCGGCGCGACACTCGTGCTCGGCATGAAGTACGGACCGGACAAGACGGTCGTGTACGAGAAAGTTCAGGCCTTTGCCGCGGAATTCAAGGCTGAGATGGGGTCGATCGTCTGCCGCGAGCTCCTCTCCGGTTCCGGCGCGACCTCCGGCGGCGCTCCAGAGGCGCGAACTCCAGAGTACTATCGGAAACGCCCTTGTTCAGAAATCGTCAGATTTGCCGCGGACACTGTTGCAAAGTATTTGATATAATATTCACATTATGAAAATCAAACAGATTATCATTTGGACGGCAGCGCTCATGATTGGCGCCGTCATTGGAACCTTCAGTGTCAAGAACGGCTGGACCGATGTTGACAAGTTTATGGACTTTCTCGCTTCCGCCTATACGAGCTGCTTCAAGTTTGTCGCGGTTCCGACGGTTGCGCTTGCGGTTATCACCGCGCTTGCTGGTCTCGGCAAGGAAGGTTCTGGTCGTATCTTCCGCAAGACCTTCACCTATACGGTACTCACTTCATTCGTCGCGGCGCTGGTTGGGCTCGGGCTTTTTATCCTCATTTCGCCTGAGGCGCTTTCGCTTGAGGCGATTAAGGAAGGGGCTCAGGTTGAGACGGTTCAGAAGTTGGAAGCGACTTCGTTTACGGTATATAATCATATCCTCAATTCGTTGCCGAGCAATCTGATCAAGCCGTTCCTCGACGGTAATGTGCTGCCAGTCGTCTTCATTGCGGCCGCATTCGGCGCCGCGCTCGCGTTTCTCGGCAAGGATGAGCACGCACAGGCGTTGCTGAAATGTCTTACCGGACTTCAGAAGGTGATGTTCGTGATCATCAAGGGTCTTATCTGGGCGCTTCCGCTCGGTATCATCGCCTTCGCGGAGCAGCTCGCCCGTGATTTCGGCGGCATGGCGATCGACTCGATCGGCAAGTATGTGCTCGTCGTGCTTGGCGGTAATCTCATTCAGTTCTTCATCGTCCTTCCGTTGTTCTGCTATCTCCGCGGTGTCAATGGATACAAGGTCATGAAGCAGATGACGCCAGCGCTCCTGATGGCGCTCTTTACGAAGTCATCGGCGGCGACATTGCCGGTCTCCGTGGCGACGGCCGAGAAGAATATGGGCGTCAAGCCTGAAATCGCCCGTTTCATTCTTCCGCTCTGCTGCACGATCAACATGAACGGCTGCGCGGCCTTTATCCTCACCACTTCGCTCTTCGTCATGAAGTGCGGCGGCATGATGCCTTCGCTCGGCATGATGTTCGTCTGGTGCGGTATCGCTGTCCTCTGCGCGATCGGCAACGCCGGCGTTCCGATGGGCTGCTACTTCCTTACGCTTTCGCTGATGGCTGGCGTTGGCGGTCCGCTCGGCGTCCTTGGTGTGATTCTGCCGATCTACACGATCATCGACATGCTCGAGACCGCGGAGAATGTCTGGTCTGACTGCTGCATATGCGCGGTTGTTGACAAATCTGAAAAAGCGGCTAATTGCTGAGCATGGTATCTCGCATCGCAGTCATAGCCGGCAGCGGCAATTATCCGCGACTTGTGATTGAGGGCGCGCGTAAGGCGGGTGTCAAGACGGTTGATGTGATTGGCATTAAGGGTTCGACCGATCGTGCGACTGTGAAGTCTGCTGATCACGTCGAGTGGTTCTCCCTTGGCTCGATTGCGCGTGGTGCCCGCTGGACCGCTGAGCAGGGATACGATGGTGGCGTGTTCGCCGGGCAGATTAATCCGCTTTCTCTTTTCCGCGGTAAGTTTGACGAAGAGACTCGCGGTTGGCTAAGGGGGCTTAAGGTCAAGAGCGCGCACTCGCTTTTCCAGAAGCTTATCGGCTACATGGAGGAGCGCGGATTTAGGTGTTTCCCAGCTTCCTGCTATATGGATGACAATGTTCCCGGAGTCGGATGTCTCACGTCCCGTGATCTGTCTGAAGACGAACGCCGTGACGTCGAACGCGGTGTTCAAGTTGCACATGATGTGGGTGTTCACGATGTCGGGCAGACCGTAATGGTTAAGGAAGGGATGGTGCTTGCAGTTGAGGCCTTCGAAGGTACGAATTCCGCGATTAAGCGTGGAGGCCGTCTCGGCGGTAGGGGCGGTGTTGTCTTCAAGGCGGCTCGCGAAGGGCATGATATGCGATTTGATATCCCGGTCGTAGGGCTTAAGACCCTCAAGGTGATGAAGAAGGCCGGGGCTACAGCGTTGGCGTTTCAGGCTGGTCGGCTTATTTTGCTGGACAAGGAAGAGGTGATCGCGTTCGCCAATAAACATGGAATCGCGATTGTCGGAGTCGATTCTGGGCTTCCACCAGCGCCGTTGCGTCCTTGACGAGAAGATAAAACAAGGGGTGCGAGTGAAGAGTTGTGGCAATAGGATTCTTCTTCTTGCGGGTGAGGAGTCGGGCCTTATTTATGCTGACGAATTAAAGAAACGTCTGTCCGGCAACGAGATCCGCGGTTATCAGGATTACGGTTTCGAGACCCATGACATGGCGGTGATGGGCATTTTACCGGTATTGCTTAGGCTTCGGTATTTCCTGCGGCTGAAGAAGCGAATGGAAAGGGTGATTGACGAGTGGAAGCCGGATGTCGTGGTGACCGTCGATTATCCAGGTATGAACCTCGGACTCGCCGCCTATGCGCACGCCCGTGGGATTCGAACTGTGCATGTTGTCTGTCCTCAAGTGTGGGCATGGAAACGAGGGCGAATACCGAAGATCGAGGCGTCGCTTGATCGGCTTTGCTGCTTTCTGCCGTTTGAGCCGAAAATCTTCAAGCCTGGTTTTGCGACTTTTGTCGGTCATCCGTTGGCATCGGCGTTCTCCGTTGCTAGGACGGCAGTTGACGGTCGCCGTGGAATGGGAAATGGGGAACAGGGGACGGGTGTGGCAGTAAAGACCGTGGCGTTGCTGCCTGGATCAAGGAAGGGCGAGATAGAGAAGATCCTGCCGGTGTTGCTGGAGTCGGCGGAGAAACTTGCGCTAGAGTTCGGTGATAAGGTTCGATTCGTTATCCCCGCGGCGACTCCCCGCGCCTATTCTCAGATTGAGAAGCTCATTTGCAAGTTCCCATTTCGCAGTTCTCGCTCGGTGCCTGTGCTTCAGCGCGGTGGCGCCAGGGAGCTGCTTCGTATGGCTGATTGCGCTGCAGTTGCATCGGGCACTGCCACCTTAGAGGCGGCATTGGCGAGATGCCCGACCATTCTGGTGTATCGAATGACCGCGACTTTCGCCTGGTTCGTGCGACATTTCGTGAAGGGTACGCGTTTCGCTGGACTTGCCAATATAATCTGGGATCGTTGCCGGCTTGGCGGCGTGATCGGCGATGATTCTTCTCGTGAGAACAAGGCGATTCGGGATCCGGATCAGCCGATGCCGGAATTGATACAGGAGAATTTCACCTCGGAGGCGGTTTGTGGTTATCTTCGCGGGTATCTTGCCGATGACGAGGTCCGTGCGTCTGCGGTTCGGCGTCTTGATTTCGCCATGTCTTTTTTGCAGACGGATTCTGATCCTTTTGCCAATATAATCGCGGAATTATGATATACTATCATCATATTTCATGGAGATACATCGAAAATGATTGATATTAAGAAGTTGAGGGATGATTTTGACGCCACTTACGAGCAACTTGCCCGCCGCGGAGTCGAGAAGGAAAACTGTCTTAAGGCGAAGGCGTTGGACGAGAAGCGTCGTGCTCTCGTTGGCGAGACGGAGACGCTGAAGGCGAAGCGCAATGCCGCTTCCAAGGAGATTGGCAAGATCGCGAAAGAAGGCGGCGATATTGCCGCAGCCAAGGAGGAGATGCGTAAGGTCGGCGACCGTATTGCTGAGCTTGATAAGGAACTTGCCCAGGTTGATCACGATCTCCGTGAGACCTTGCTCATGATCCCCAATATTCCCGCGCCTGAGATCCCGACCGGAATGGATAGCGAAGCCAACGTTGTGGTTCGCAAGGTCGGCGAGTGGAAGGATCCTGCCTTCAAAATCCCGACTCATATTGAGATCGGCGAGAAGCTTGGCATCTTTGATTTTCCGCGCGGTGTGAAGCTCACGGGTACGGGCTTCCCCATCATCCTCGGTCAGGGTGCGAAGCTCCAGCGTGCACTTATTCAGTACATGCTTGATCTCCATTGCCAGAAACAGGGGTACACCGAGATGCTTCCGCCATTCGTCGTGAATAGCGACTCGATGACGGGCACAGGGCAGCTGCCAAAGTTTGCGGAAGATCTGTATCATTGTCAGCTAGACGACTTCTGGCTGATTCCAACTGCGGAAGTACCGGTTACTAATTACTATCGCGATGACATTCTTGATGTGAAGAAGCTTCCGATCAAGCTTACCGCGTACACTCCGTGCTTCCGTCGTGAGGCCGGTTCCGCAGGCAAGATGACCCGCGGCATGCTTCGCGTCCATCAGTTCGACAAGGTCGAGATGGTGAACTTCGTTCATCCCGACACTTCGTTCCAGCAGCTCGAGGTCCTTGTGAAGGAAGCCGAAGAAGTCCTCACCAATCTCGGCCTTCATTTCCGTGTGCTTCAGCTCTGTTCTGGCGATATGGGTTTTTCGGCCGCCAAGTGTTATGACCTTGAGCTCTGGGCTCCTGGCGAACAGCAGTGGCTTGAGGTTTCTTCGTGCTCCTGCTTCACCGACTATCAGGCGCGTCGTCTCAACTGTCGATTCAAGGATGTGGACGGCAAGACAAAACTCGTTCATACCCTTAATGGATCTGGTGTCGCGTTGCCGCGGCTGATGGTTGCGTTGCTTGAGCAGCACCTCAATGAAGACGGTTCGGTTACGATTCCTGAAGTCCTGCGTCCCTATATGAACGGTCAGGAGAAGCTGTTGCCGGTGGCAAAATGAAATGAAGGGTGAAAGTGAAGGCTGAAAACGTAAAGAATGCGATAAAGGGAATTCTTTCCGTACTCTTTGCGTTTTCGCCTTTGTTTTCTACTTTCCTATTCGGCTCTGGCGTTGAATTCGACGCCGGTGCCGATTTGCGTATCCGTCAGGAGCTGTTTGACAATGTTCCGGGTTGTCCTGGTGGCGGGCTGGTGCGAAGGCCATACGGCAAGTTCACTAATCACATGCGTTTCCGCCCTCGGGTTTGGGCAGAGCTGAAATATCATGAGGACGGAGGCCCGGCACTTCGTCTTTACGCCAGGTTGACAGATGAGTTCCGCTGGAATGTCGTGCCGCACAAGAATATAACTGCTTGGCCCGGCGAGCTGATACCAGATAACTTTTTCGTCGAAGGCAAGGGACTTTTTGACGGACTCCTTGATTTTAAGATCGGGCGTCAGGATCTCTGGGGCTACTGTAAGCTCGATCATGTTTTCTTCGACGGCACTCCCGGTGACGGTTCGCGTTCGCTTTATACTGACATGGCCTCTATTGGGATTAACATAGACGAACGGAATCGGCTCGATCTTTTCGGGCTCTACGATTTCGACAATGCGGATGACCTTCGCTGGGGTCGTGATCATCAGCGTTACCCGTCTCTTGCCGCCAGATTCCCTGATGGAACCGGCGACCAGGATGATTGGGGATATGGTGCGATCTGGACTTGCAGGCAGGCTTCTGAATGTCCATGGCAGGTCTTCGCGATGCAGAAACGCATTCGTCGTACCGAAGGGGTCCGTAATCATACCGAGCTCGTCGGCGCGAAGGTGATGCCGCGGTGGAGTGATGAATTGTCGAGCACCTTCGAGGTGATGAATGAATTGAATTCCGAATGGAGCGGTTTTGCCGATATCGAGTGGAAGTCTTCTCGTGACGGCGTGAAGCCGTTCTGTAGTCTCGGTTATCATTTCCTCTCCAAGGAGTGGGATCCAATGTGGTCGCGTGCGGTAATTTATTCCGAGCTCTTCCTCTATGGCACGCATAACGGCGTCGCGTGGTGGTCTAATATGCATTTCCTCAAGGCGACGGCCGGACTTGAATTCTCTAAGGCGCATTCGCTTTCGTTTACCACCGGACCTATCTTCGCGGCAGAGTCGGACGGCGTCGGCGGCGGAGACGGATGTTTTAAGGGTGAGCTCAGTCAGCTGTATTATCGCTTCCCGATCTTGCTCGCCGATCATGCGAAGGGCGAGCGCTTCGAGGTTATCGGTCACGTCATGTTCGAGTATTTCAATCCCGGCGACTATTACGAGTCTGATAGGAGCGCGTGGTTCGCCAGGTGGCAGGTCGAATTCAGATTTTAATCGTTAGCAGGAGGTGAACAATGAAGAACTATCTCGCAATTGACATCGGTGCGTCCAGTGGTCGGCACATCATCGGCAGTGTCCGGGATGGTAAGATTAAGCTTGAGGAGGTCTTCCGTTTTACTAACGGACAGATCCGTAAGGACGGACATGACTGCTGGGATATCGACAAGCTTGTTGATTCGATCAAGGAGGGTATCGACGCGGCGATGGCAAAGTGCGAGATCGAGTCCATCGGAATCGACACCTGGGGCGTCGACTTCGTGCTGCTCGACGAGAACGGTGAGCGTTGTTCCGACGCCGTCGCATATCGCGACACACGTACGGCCGGCGCCGATCAGGAGATCGAGAAGGAGGTGCTTTCCTTCGCCGATCTTTACGCTCGCTGCGGAATTCAGAAGACGAGCTTCAATACCATTTACCAGCTTTGGGCGCTTAAGAAGGAACATCCCGAGCAGCTCGCAAAGGCTGCGCATTTCCTGATGGTGCCGGAGTATCTTAACTATCGTCTGACCGGTAATATCGTTCATGAGTATACCGATGCCTCCACGACTTCTCTTCTTGATGCCGCGAAGAAGGACTGGGATTACGAGCTTATCGAAAAACTCGGGCTTCCGAAGAAGATCTTCGGCAAACTCGAGATGCCTGGAGCCACGGTCGGAACCTATAAGGGCGTGAAGGTCGTCTTGCCCGCGATGCACGACACCGGCTCCGCCTATCTCGCGGTCCCCGCACGTGATGATCGCGCCGTCTATCTCTCCAGTGGAACCTGGTCGCTCCTCGGCGTCGAGAACGATACGGCGATTACCGATGCTGCGAGCTGTGCGGCCAACTTTACCAATGAAGGTGGCGCGTGGGGGCGGTATCGTTACCTCAAGAACATCATGGGGCTCTGGATGATTCAGTCTATTCGTCGCGAACTCAACGGTGTCTCCTATGTCGAGGGCAAGGGCAAGGACGCCACGCTCGAGGCGCTTAGGTTGCTCACCGATTACGTGTCCGGCAAGGAGTATTCGTTCAACGACCTTTCGATGGCCGCCAGGGGTACCGATTATAATACGGTGATCGATGTCAATGAACAGCGGTTCATGAATCCCGATTCGATGATCGGCGAGGTAATCGCCGCCGCGGCGTCCGCCGGCAAGGCGCCGACCACGATCGGCGAACTTATGAAATGCGTCTATGTCTCGCTCGCCGACTGTTACTCGAGGCAGATTACGAAGCTGTCTGAGATCACCGGCAAAACCTATACTTCGCTCAATATCGTCGGTGGCGGTTGCCAGGATCGGTTCCTGAACGCGCTTACCGCCGAGGCCACTGGACTAGAGGTGTTCACCGGTCCGATTGAAGGCACCGCCATCGGTAATCTGATCGTCCAGATGATAACCGCCGGCGAATTCAAGGATCTTGCCGAGGCTCGCGCCGCCATCGAAAGGTAAGCGACATGAAGAAGATTCAAGTTGTCTTCGCGTTTTCATTTGCAGCTACGGTTTTCGCGGCCCTTGCGTTTGTGAATAACATCGTAGCACTGGTCCGTTGGTGGCAGGCGTTCCTTGCCGCCGGAGGTGACACGGCGAAGATATCCTCGCATGCGCCGGGTTGTTTCTCGTGGCTGGACTGGAGTGCGGTCGACTATTCGGCGGTTACTACGCTGATTCCGCTGATTGGTTTCCTCTGCATGACCGTAGGCGCATGGAAGCTGATGCGCGGACGCATGGTGAAGGCGGAGTGTTTCCCGTTCTTCGACGGGTCTGATCAGCTCCATATCGCGCTCGGTCTCTTCGGAACCCTTTGGGGTATTATCGTAATCGGCTACTTCAAGCTCGATACGGTGACGATGGCAGATCTGATGCAGTGCCTTCACACCGCACTCTTCTCGACGTTGATGGCGGTCGTCTGGGTGTTCCTTGTGGACCGTCCGTTGGTGCGTCCGTACTTCCAGAAATTACTCTCCGTTTCCGGACTTGCCGAAACCGAGGACGGGGATCTCGCAGCGGCGGTTGATCGTCTGATCGAGCGGCTTGACGCGGCGTCTGAAGCCTTCGACAAGCGTCAACGTGAGTTCGAGTCCGCTTTTGCTAAGCGCGACGTCGAATATGCCGCCGCGTTTGAGAAGCGCAATGCTGAATACGCCGCGACGTTCGAGAAGCGGCTCGCTCAGTATCAGTCCGAATTCGAGGCGCGTCAGAAAGAGTATCTCGAGTTCTTTACTCGTCGTATCGCCGAACTTAAGAAGCGCGCTGCGGATTCCGAAAGCCGTCTTCAGGCCGTTTCGGAGGCGCTGCGTTCATGACCTCTGGGGACAACAGAGCGCTGCGCAAACTGCTCGGGAAGGGCGAGCGTGCGGCAAGTACCGATGATCTGCAGAACCTGTTGTTGCAGGTCGTGCTGGCGCTCCTGATGGTCTTCATGATCGCCTACTTCATCTTCATCGAGAACCAGAAGAAGATGCGCGCCGAAGAGGTGATGGCCCTCAACCGTCAGAAGCTCGAGCTGGCGCTGGACAAGGTGGCGGAGGATCATCGCGTGCGTTACGGACTCAACGCCCTTATGACGCAGGGAGTGGACGGCAAGCGTACCTTCGAGCCGGATTCGCATGTGCGGGACGGACGCATCGTTCTCTCGCCCGCGGCGCAAACCGCGTTCTCCCAGGGCGCGAAGGCAGCGTTCGCCGATTACGCGAAGGGCGGCGAAACCGCCGCGGACTGGAGCCGCGCCGTCGTCGACGAGGCGGGGCTTACGACCGTTACGCTTGAACCTGAAATCCGCGAATGGCTGAGTTCGGCCGTCGAAAAGGAATTCGAGAACGTGCGTCTTGACGTCCGTGGCGTTCAGCGCGCGCTCGCGGCCAGACTGCAGAAGCAGTGGATCGACGATCCGTCCGCCTTCGGCGACATCCAGGATGTCGGCGAGATCGCGGCGGAACTCAAGAACCGTTCGCTCAAGCTTGTGTCCGAAGCCGTCGGATCGGAGGTGCTGCCATGATGCTGATTCCTTTGCTGCTTGCCGCCGCGCTGTCCGCCGGCAACGCCGAATTCGATCAGACCGCGGTCGACGGGGCCAGGTCAGTGGCGCTTAGAAGGGCCGAGATGAGGGTCGCCGAGAACGGACCTCAGTCCGGTGTGCTTCGCCAATACATGCTGGATTCTCCGAAGGATTTCGAAAACGCAGCGAGGTCGAAAGAGGACTGCAGGGTCCTTTACCGTTCGCTGCTGGACGCCGAGTTCGCAGGAGAGAAGGCGAGGATCGACCAACGACTCGGAATCGCGCTCACCACCTGTCACGCGAGTCTGTCCGAGACCCTTGCGGAGAAGGCGATGAAGCGGTTCGAAACCTATTACGCCGCGGAACGCAAGGCGGCGTGCGAGGAGCAGGCGAAGACTATCGCGGCGAACGTGAAGCCGTCCGAAGCCGATTTCGGACGTAAGGACGAGGCGGTGATCCGTGCCGAACTCGAAGGCGCGGTGATCGGACAGCAGCGGTCCGTCGTCTTCGAGGAGAACAAGAAGTACATTTCCGAGAAGATCGTCGATCCGATCATGGATTCGGCGAAGAAGGAGCTCGCGCGTCAGCGCGAATACCTCAAGCGTACGCGTTGCGACGCCTATGCGCCGTCCGCCCTCGAGAAGGAGCTTGCCGCGAATCTCGAGAAGAACGTCGGCGAGCGTGCGTCGAAGAGTTCTGAAGCCATTAAGTGGGGCGTGTTTCCGGTCGTGGTCGAACAGGGAGCGAAGGAGGTTGCCGAAAAGCGGACTCTCGAGCGGGTAGCGCATGCGATCGACGATGTGGAGATGAAGGTCGACAAGGATCTCATCCGCGGCAGAATCGCCGCGGACCGCGAGCGCCATCGGAAGGCCGCGGATTCGGAGCTTGCGTTTCGAAACGTCTTCGCGGGACTGCTCACTGGTAAAGCGCTTGACAAGGTTGTTGCAGATGCTCCGACTGCTGAACGTGCGGAATTCAAGGAGTTCGTGACGGCCAGGGCTGGCGAAGCGTCGCTCGGCAAGGCGGTGGAGTCGCGGGTGAAGCGAGAGTTACTGCCGCAGGTCCGTGAGGTCCGCCGTGAAATCGCCGCGGAGGACTCTGCTAAGATCTGGCCGACGCTGATGGACGGCACCTGGTTTCCGGAGTCTTCGCTTGCCGATGACGTCTGTTCTCGCAGCGATTATTCGAAGGTGATTAAGCGCTGGCGCGATTCCCCGGAGCTGGCTGGGTTCGTTAACGCGGCGAAAGGACTGGTGCTGATCGAGGAGACGGAGACTCTCGCCGATGGAAGGGTTGCGAAGGCATTTGACCTCGCGCGCAGTGCCATTAACGCTCAGAATGCCGTTCTGGATACGGTGGTGCCGTCGGTTCTTGACGAGGCAAAGGACCGCAAGGCGAGCTGGTTCAGTCGTACTCCGGATTTTAAGAAGATAGTAGAAATGCTGACGGCTGGCGTTGAGGCGCAGTGGCGTGACACGCGTGAGAAGGTGTTGTGGGGTGAAGATGAAAGGCCTGTTAACGCAACCGAGCAGCATCGAGAACTCTTCCCGTCTGTCAGGAAGCGGATCGAGCTGGTCGCGAAGACGATTCTCGAGGAGATGGAGAAGCCTGATCCAGAAGAGAAGCCAGAGCCGGAGGAGACTCCGGAGGAGACGCCGGAAGACGTTTCGGAGTCAGAGTCGGAAACGCCGCCGGAGGAGCTTGAGTTTACGGTCAGTGTCAAGAAGTCCGGCGGACAGCTGGAAATGAAGGTCCTCCGTGGTAAGACGTCGGTGTTCGAACGGACGTGTCCTGCGAAGCGCGGAGATTTCCGTTCCGCGTCTGGAGCATTGGTGGATAAATTAATTGATGTCTTGGAGTTGAAATGACCGCATTGCTGGCAACCGTTATCCTGGCTGTTACCTACACGAAGCTCGATTATCTTCCGGACGATCCGTTGGCGCATCCAACCAATATTTCTCCTTCGACGATTACGGTCTGCATTGATCCCGGACACGGAGGTTCCGCCAAAGGCGCCGTGTCGTATTCTGGACTGTTGGAGAAGGATATCAACCTGATGCTTGCGAACGATATCCGATATGCACTTACTAACGCCGGTTTCAGGGTGGTGATGACACGCGAAGACGACCGGGACGTGGATCTTTTCGCCCGCCCTGCGGTTGCGATTATGAACGATTGCGATCTGTTCGTTTCTGTGCATCATAACGCTCCTGGACCAGGTAAGGATCCGCTGAAGGTGCGTTACAAGTCCGTCTATTCATGGAACCCTCTGGGCCAGCGACTTGCCGATTCGATTGCGGGACGCTGGAAGTGTGTTTCGCTTCACGCTAATTTCGCGGTGACGCGCAATCCCAGGATACCTTCAGTGTTGTTGGAGGCGGATTTCATCACGCATCCTGCCGGCGAGCGTTCTTCGCTTGATCCAGTGGTCCGACGGATTCAGGCTGCTGAGGTTGTGTCCGGGATTTTGGATTGGCTTGCCTATTGCAGGCCATAGTCTCTTTGTGGTATAATAATTTGACACTTGACAAAGTGCGAGTGGGAGTATTGTATACTGGAGCGAATAAATGGCTAAAGCTAAGAAGCCGGTGAAGAAAGTCGCGGTCAAGAAGTCCGCGGCGAAAGTGTCGTCCCCGAAAAAGAAATCTCCGAAGAAGTCCAAGGTGGTCAAGAAGGCGTCGGTGGAGTCCGAGTCTGTTGCTCCCGTCGTCAAGCGTGGTCGCAAGCGCAAGGCGGTGTCTGTTGACGAGGCTGATGTTCCGACTGAAGATCTTGAGCGCGAGGCCGCTGAGCTTGATGCCGACAAGATTGCCGCCGAGGTCGAGCGCGAGGAGGCGAAGGCGGCGAGTGCCGCCGATGATTCCGATGCGGACGTGACGATTGATGCTCCGGCTCCGTTGCCGAGCTTTGCTGCCGATGAGGACGATGTCGATGCGATCATTCCCTCGATGGAGGGAATGTCGATTTTACGTCAGACCGAGTTGAACGAGGTTATCAATGAGGTCAAGCGGCGTAGTGAGACCAACGGCGGCTACGTTACTTACGAGGAGCTCAATCAGGTTCTTCCGCAGAATATCGTTGACGCGATTCAGTCCGAGAACAGCCTTCGGATGCTCGAAGCGCTCGGAGTCAGGGTGATTCGAGAGGAAGACGTCAAGAAGTTCGTTGAGGCGCGTGACGCTAAGTCCAGTGAAGGGCGCAGCGGTCGTAGCGACATCATCGAGGATCCGATCCGGATGTATCTGCATCAGATGGGTCAGGTCGAGCTTCTCTCCCGTGACGAGGAGATTGCGATCTGTCGTACGATTGAGAATGCCGAGTCCGTCACCCGCGAGTATTTCAATCGGTTCCTTTTCGCGCCGCAGATGTATGCGCGGCTGCTGGATAAGCTGGAGAGTCAGAGCGAGCGTTTCGACCGTATCGTCACCGATAAGTTCGACGAGAACCGTGATGCTTACATGCAGCTGATTCCCGGTTTCCGCAAGCAGTTGCAGTCCGTCGAGAGACGTCTTTCTGAAGCGTGTGCGAAATACCTTGAGGTTACCGCGAAGAAGCGTCCCGCTCCGGCGGCTGTTCGCGGTGCCGAAAAGGCGTTGCAGAACGCGCGTGCCGCGCTTAAGCAGTGCTTCATCGACATCAGCTTCAAGCAGAAGGTGCTTGAGACGCTTTGCGCGGATGCTGATGAGCGCATCTATCTTCCTTATCGTAATCTTGTGAAGCGTCATTCCGAGCTGATGCAGCTCAAGGCTTCCAAGAAGCGTGAGAAGGATCTGGCCGATCTCAAGGTCAAGATGCAGCGCTTGGAGTCTTACTTCGGTATGCCGCCTGAAGAGTTCATGACGAGCTTCTCCGAGTTGCGCAAGGTCATGAAGGAGGGTCAGATTGCCCGCACCAAGATGGTCGAGGCTAACCTTCGACTAGTGATTTCGATCGTCAAGAAGTATATGAACCGCGGGTTGTCATTCCTTGATCTTATCCAGGAGGGCAACACCGGCCTTATGAAGGCGGTCGAGAAGTTCGAGTACAAGCGCGGCTATAAGTTCTCGACGTACGCGACATGGTGGATCCGTCAGGCCGCCACTCGCGCTATCGCCGATCAGGCGCGTACGATCCGCATTCCAGTTCATATGATCGAGACGATCAACAAGCTGATGCGGGTTCAGAAGAAGCTGATTCAGAAACTCGGTCGTGAGCCGGATGAGAACGAGCTCGCCGCCGAGATGAGTATGCCGCTCGATCAGGTCCGGGCGGTCCGCAAGATGGCGCAGCAGCCGATTTCCCTGCAGTCCAAGGTCGGAGACAATGAGGATGCCCATTACGGCGACTTCATTCCTGATCAGACGAGCGAGAATCCCTTTGAGGTGACTGAAGGCCACCTCCTCAAGGAGCGGTTGCGCGACATCCTCAACACGCTTACGGACCGCGAGCGACAGGTCGTGGATTTCCGTTTCGGTCTTTCAGACGGTTACAGCCGTACGCTTGAGGAAGTCGGTCGTCTTTTCAATGTCACCCGTGAGCGCATTCGTCAGATTGAAGCGAAAGCGCTTCGCAAACTCCGCCATCCGAGCCGGATGAAGTCGCTCGGAGATTACCGGCAGGAAGCCAGTAAGTGAAATAAGTCCAAGTCGGAAATACAAGTCCGCGAAAGAAGAAAGAGAGAAAGAAAATGATCAATGAAGTAATCAATCTGTTTGACGATGCCACGTTGACGCCGGCCGTCATTGTTGCTGTTGGTTCGTTCGTCCTCGGTGCCGTGTTCATGTGCCTTGTTTGTAAGGTCTGCTGCCTGTGCGGCAAGAAGGGCAAGTGCGAGAACAAGAAGTCGGGCTCCCGCAAGGAATCTCCGAAGTTTGAGAAGCGTCATCCCGCCCCGGCCGACGGCTCGATTGAGATCTATGTCGGCAATCTTAGCTATGATCTCAAGGAAGAGGCGCTCAAGGCTGCCTTCGAGAAGTTCGGCAAGGTCAACGACGCCCGCATCATCACCAACAAGTACAACGGCAAGTCCAAGGGCTTTGGCTTCGTCCATATGCCCGTGCAGTCCGAGGCCGAGGCGGCCGTCAAGGCGTTGGACGGCAAGGAGCTCGAGGGACGTCCCCTCAAGTGTAACATGGCCAAGAATGTGTACTGAGATGTTTCGTTGTTAACGGGAAAGAGATAAGAGTTAAGGAGTTGTAGCTGATGTCCAAGGTTCTTATCCCGCTGACGGACGGCTTCGAGGATATCGAAGCCGTTTCCGTCATCGATGTTCTTCGTCGCGGAGGGGTCGAGGTCGTGACCGCGTCGTGTATGCGTGGTCCGGAAGTTGTGAGCGCGCATGGTATTGCGATGAAAGCCGATGAGCCGATCGACAAGGCCGTAAAGGATAAGTACGATGCCATTGTACTTCCCGGCGGCCCCGGTACCCGTTCATTGCTTGATTGCGCGCCACTCGTCGAACGTCTTCGTTCACAGAAGGAGGACGGTGGTCTCGTTTGCGCAATCTGCGCGGCACCGACGGTGCTTACCGAGCTCGGAATCGTTCCCGCCGATGTGCATCTCACCTGTTATCCTTCTTGCGTTATGGATCTTGACCGTCCGTCTGCTAACGTTCCGTGCGTAGAGGACGATAACTTTATCACCGGTCAGGCGCCGGGTTCGGCGCTACTGTTTGCGCTTGTCGTGCTCAAGCGGCTTGAGGGAGAGACGAAGGCGCTTAAGATCGCACGCGGCATGGTGACGGACGTCCTGTGAGGGTCGCAATCATAAAGTTTCTGACGTCTGGCAGCGGGCTTTCGTTCCGCGCCGGTAAATATTTCGGTGAGGCGTTGCTGGTTGGGCTTTTCACCGGTTTCGTCGTCGTTGGCTTCCGTTTTCTCATCGATTTTGGCGGTGCGATGCTCATTGAGTCTTCGTGGATTCGGAGCTGTCGTTATCTGTTGCTCGTGTTGCCAGCTGTCGGAGCGTTGCTCGGA
The DNA here is from genome assembly GCA_946055075.1 of uncultured Verrucomicrobiota bacterium. GTDB lineage: Bacteria > Verrucomicrobiota > Kiritimatiellia > RFP12 > UBA1067 > UBA1067. The sequence continues at coordinate 19,854 of CAMGEN010000010.1, forward strand.
CATCTGATGATCAGGCGATTTTCCCGGCTTGAACATGCCCGAGGCGCCGACAGTGCGATTCGTGCTTATCATCAGAACGGGGGTTATATCACGTCGGTCACCATTCCGGTGAAGTCCGTCGCGTCAGTGCTCACCGTCGCATCCGGCGGTTCTGGTGGCTACGAAGGTCCGGTGACGCTGATCGGCGCCGCCTGTGGCAGTGCTATTGCGAGAATGCTCAACCTTACCGTGCGGGCGAGGCGTATTCTCATGGCCGCCGGTCTGGCCGGCGGCATCGCCGCGCTATTCCAGGCTCCTCTTGCCGGCGCGATATTTGGTTTTGAGATATTCTATTCGTCGTCGGACATCGAATACGACACTATTCTTCCGTCCTTCGTCGCTTCCGCGGTGTCTTATACGATTTTCGCGTATTTCTTCGGATGGGCTCCGCTTTTCTCGATGCCGGAGTGCCATTTCGACAACGGTCTCCGACTTCTGCCGTATTTCTTCCTCGCGTTCATCGTCGCCTTCGGCGCTAGGTTTTACATCGCCTTTTTCCGTGCGACGGAATCGAAGTTCTCCGAGTTGTCCATTCCCGGATGGGTTAAGGTCATGATCGGCGGACTGATGACCGGACTCATAGGCACCTTCGTGTGTCCAGGTATCTTTGGGCCTGGCTATGAAATGATTCAGCGTTCTCTGAACGCGGACGGATCTGTCGGACTTTTCATTACCGTCTTCTTCTTCAAGATTATCGCCACGTCCTTTTCCGTCGGCTCCGGTGGTTCCGCAGGTGTCTTTGCCCCGGCGCTTGTCAGCGGAGGCGCGTTAGGTGCCGCGATTGGTCTCATATGTTACCGTCTTCTGCCTGGGTCGTTCGCCATCAATCCATCGGCGTTCGCGCTCGTCGGCATGGCGGGTTTTCTCGCCGCCGCCGTGCGAATTCCGATGACGGCGATCGTGATCGTAGCTGAAATCAGCGGCAATCATTCTCTATTACTGCCGGCGATGTGGGTCTGTGGTATTGCGTTCTGGCTCAATAGCGGATGGACTCTTTATCGTTCGCAGCCGCACAGCCGCGAGACTTCGCCCTTGCGCAGATCGTCATTTTGGTGAATTACTCACTGATCTACCGTGTCAAGAAGTCGTAGCAGACCGCATTTTCCGCGGCAATTCTGTCCCTGATTATGATATAATATTCGGTCAATTGGAGTATTATGTCTGAAAATAGGAAAATTGTCGTAACCAGCGCGTTGCCGTATGCGAACGGCGACATTCATCTCGGTCATCTCGTCGAATATATCCAGACCGATTTCTGGGTTCGTTTTCAGAAGCTTCGCGGCAATGATTGCGTCTACATTTGCGCCGACGACACCCATGGTACTCCGATCATGATCCGCGCTCGCAAGGAGGGGATCACGCCCGAAGAGCTCATCGCGCGTAGCCACGCGGTGCATCTCAAGGACTTTACTGATTTTCAGATAGAGTTCGACAATTATTACTCTACGAATTCTCCTGAGAACAAGGCTCTCTCCGAGCAGATCTACACGGCGGCGGAAAAGCAGGGTTTTATCACTCGGAAGACTACGCCGCAGCTTTACTGCGAGCATTGCAAGATGTTCCTTCCCGACCGGTTCGTGAAGGGTGCCTGTCCCAAGTGCGGAGCGGCGGGTCAGTATGGTGACAGCTGTGATCACTGTGGCTCCACTTATGGCGCCGAAGAGCTCGGGAATCCCGTCTGTACGACTTGCGGTGCGACGCCGGTAGTGAAAGATTCCGAGCATCTCTACTTCGAGTTAGAGCCGCAGCACGATTATCTCGAGAAGTGGATTCCTGGACACACGACGAGCGATGTTTCCAATAAATTACTCGAGTGGTTCAAGGAGCCGTTGCGCGGCTGGTGCATATCGCGCGACGCGCCGTATTTCGGCTTCGAGATTCCGGGCTATAAGGATAAATTCTTTTATGTTTGGGTCGATGCCCCGATCGGATATATCGCGTCCCTTAAGAACTGGGCCGAGAAACACGGGCGTGGCGATTTGTGGAATGATGAGTCCGTAGAGCTTTATCATTTCATCGGCAAGGATATCATCCGTTTCCACTGTCTTTTCTGGCCTGGAATGCTTCATGCTGCTGGATTCAAGGGGCCGAACAAGGTGTTCGTCCACGGCTTCCTCACGGTCAACGGCGAGAAGATGTCGAAGTCGAAGGGCACGTTCGTCAACGCCCGCACTTATCTCGATAATCTCCCCGCTGATGCGCTCCGTTACTACTACGCCGCCAAGCTCGGCGGCACGACGGACGACATGGATCTCAATCTCGCGGACTTCGTCCAGCGCGTCAATTCCGATCTCGTCGGCAAGATCACCAACATCGCGAGCCGCTCGGCCCAGATGTTGCAAAAGAAGGCCGATGGCAGGCTCGGCAGGCTGGATGCCGAGGGCGAGTCTCTTCTCGCTAGGATCCGCGAGGCGAGCGAGAAGATCGCGAAACACTATGAGGACCGCCGCTTCAATCTCGCGGTCGTCGAGATTTGCAAGTGCGCTGATCTTGCGAACGAGTACTTCGATCGCAAGGAACCCTGGAAGCTCATCAAGAGCGATGTCGAGGCGGCGCGTGTCGTCCTCACGACAGCGCTCAATGCGTTCCGCATCATCGCGATTTATCTTAAGCCGATCCTTCCCGTCTACGCCGATAAGGCAATGGCTCTCTTCGGCGAGGAAAGCTGGTCGTGGCGCGATACTGAGGCCACGCGTCAGGACATCATGCTCGGCACTTACCAGTATCTCGCAAGTCGTATCGATTCGAAGCAGGTTGAGGCGATGATCGCTGCTGCTACCATCAAACCGGCCGATTCCGGTGAGGTGTCGCACGAAAGCCGGGCGTCCAAGAACAAGGGTGAAAAGGTGGAGAAGATCGGTGGAGTTGGGGATGTGAAATCGGCTGTTGACCTCGGTATGAAACCTCAGCCCCTTAAAGACACTATTGATTTTTCATCCTTCGAGAAGCTTGATCTCCGCATCGGCAAGGTCGAAAGTTGCGAGATCGTGCCGAAGAGTTCGAAGCTTCTTAAGTTCGTTCTCGATGCCGGTTCTCTCGGTAAGCGCACGATCTTCTCCGGCATCCGCGGCGCGTATCCAGAGCCTGCCGAACTTATCGGCAGGGAAGTGGTGTTTGTCGCCAATCTCGCTCCACGCAAGATGAGCGTGGGAGTTTCCGAAGGTATGATCCTCTTCGCCGGCGAGCCCGGCAAGTGCGGAGGCGTGCTGGCGCCAACTTCCGAGGCGGGAGCTGGCAATGCCGTAACCTAATTTACGTAAGGATACATATGGAACAGGAAGCTAAAGAACTTGATCTGTCGGGGCTCGGCTCGTTCGATTTCACGCCGGATTGGGCAAGAGGCGACGCAAAAGTAAGTGTCGGAAGGATCCGTCCCGAAAAAGTGGAGCGGGGAATGGCGGGGAACGGTGAACGGAGAATGGGAAAGTCGTTCGGCGATCGCAAGTCGCCTGGCGATCGCAAGCCGTTCAAGCGTGGCTTCGCTCATGCCGGCAGTAAGCCATTTGCGGAGCGTCCGAAACCGTTTGACTGTGAAGTCAAGGTGTTGCCTGAAACGAAGGCGCTTGGAACAATTATCCGTAAGCTTCAAGGGGATTTTCACGCTTACAAGCTGAAGGATCTGGCCTATTTTTTCCTCGACAATCCGACGTCGGTTTTGCTGAAGATCTCGGTGAAGAATCCGTCCGCCCCTGCAGCCAGTAGTCAGCAGTCTGCAACCTCCTTCTTTCAATGCAAGGCCTGTGGTTTCGCGTCGACGGACCGCAACGAGGTCGTTTCTCACATTATGAATTCGCATCTCGGCGAATACTACGATTCGAAGGAGATCGATTGCGAGCCTCCGACCGGGAACTTCAACTGTGTTGCGAAGTGCGGTCTTTCCGGTGTGTTGCTCGGCCCGCCGAATATTCATGATTTCAACGCCGTCGTCAAGGAGATGATTCGTACGCGTTATCCCGATATGAGCGAGTCGCAGTACCGTTCGCACATTGAGATGCTGCGCGATGCCGAATCCATCGAGGCATGGCGCAAGGGTGCTACCAAGAAGACTGTCTTCTTTGTTAAGGGAGATGCCGACAAGGAGGGCGCACAACAGTATTCCCGCGAACAGGCGGAAGGCGAGTTCAAGCGCAACATCCTTGATTCGCTCGTGGATCAGCCGAAGAGTCTGATGATTACCGCGGAGATGGCGTTGAAGAGTCCCGTTAAGCCGCTCGTGTGGGCTGTGCGAGACGCCATCGAGGCGGAGCGTCGTGCTCCATATGCGATGTGTTTCGCGCTTCGCGGAGCGTTTCATCACCGTAAGCTTAACTTCTTCCGAGTGAATGATAACCGTGGTCAGGAGTTCGTGACCAGCGTCGAATACAAGGAATTCGATTCTGAGCATGCCATTCCAGAGCTTGCCAAGGTCGCTAAGCTAGTCGCCGACAATCCGTGTTCGTCCAAGCAGGAGATCGCGCCGGATGCCGAAAGCGAGAAGCATCTTGCGTGGTTGGTTTCCACCGGACACGTAGTCGCGTTCACCAACGGTGTGTATTCTGCGGTCGAGAAATTCCCCAAGTACGGTCCGCAGTGGCGTCGTCGTGAAAGAGGCGCGAATGCGCCAAGCGTACAGCTGTCGGAGAAAATTGAGCCGCAGGAAGCGGTTGCCGCAGCAACTGAAGAACCTGTTGTAGTTGAGGAGAAGAAAGATGAGAGTACCGCTGTCGTGGCTGAATGATTTCGTTAAGATTGACGATATTGATCCTAAGGATCTCGCTGAGAAACTTACTCGTGCCGGACTCCAAGTGGAGACAATTGAGTCCGTCGGCGCCGAGGCGCTTTCGGATCTGATTGTCGTCGCCGAAGTATTGGAATGCGAGGCGCATCCGCAGTCTGACCATCTGCATATCTGCAAGGTGACGGACGGCAAGGAGACCTTCCAGGTAGTTTGCGGTGCGCCGAATATGCGTAAAGGCATTAAGACCGCGTTCGCGAAGATCGGCGCTCCGATTCCCGCGTTTCTCGACAAGAACGGCAAGCCCGAGAAGATCAAGAAGGGTAAGCTTCGCGGGGTTGAGAGCTTCGGCATGTGTTGTTCGGAGAAGGAGCTCTGCATCGGTGAGGGTAACGTCGGTATTATAGAATATTCCGCGGATGTCCCGAATGGTTCGTTCGTGCGTGATCTTGCGAAGCAGGCCAAGCCAGAGGTCGTATTCGATATCGAAGTCACCTGGAATCGTCCAGACGCGTTGTCGATAATCGGTATCGCCCGCGAATATGCCGCGATACTCGGCCGCGAACTTAAACTGCCGGCTGTAGATTTCTCCGAGTCTGATGTCGATGTCAATTCTGAGGTCAAGGTCGTTGTCGAAGATGTCGTTAGGTGCCCGCGTTATACGGCTCGTGTCGTCACTGAGGTCGAGGATGGAAAATCTCCTGAGCTGATTGCAAAGCGGCTTGAACTCTGCGGCGTTTCTCCGCACTCGCTCTGTATTGACGTCACCAATTATGTGCTCATGGAGCTCGGACAGCCGCAGCACGCGTTTGATTATAAGGCGCTAAAGGATCGCACGGTGGTGGTTCGTTGTGCGAAAGATGGAGAGACGATCAAGACTCTTGATGGTGTTGAGCGTAAGCTTGATTCTACGATGCTGATGATCTGCGACGCCGAGAAGCCGAACTGTGTCGCCGGCATCATGGGCGGAGAGGAGTCGGGGATATCGCAAGGGACTAAGAGCGTGCTCCTTGAGTCCGCGCTCTTCGAGCCCACTTCTACGAAGTATACCGCCACCAAGCTCGGGCTTGCGTCCGAGTCGGCCTATCGTTACATCCGCGGCGTCGACAAGGATCTCGCCGATTTCGCGTCTCGTCGCACGATGCATCTGCTGCAGAAGTACGGCAAGGCGAAGATCGCAAAGGGCGTTATTGACGTCGACAACCGCAAGCTGCCGCTCAATCACGACGTCGTGCTTGATTTCGACCGTGCGCGCAAGCTGATCGGCATTCCCGTCGGTAACGACGCGATGGTCCGCATCCTTGAAGCGCTCGGACTCGTCTGCCGTAAGCCCCATCCGTACGCGGCCGATACGCGGGTTGCTTTCGGCATCCCGAGTTGGCGTTGGGACCTTACTATGGAGGCTGATCTCGTTGAGGAAATTGCCCGTATCTACGGGCTCGACAACATTCCCGACACGATGCCTTCTGCACCGTCGGTTTCTTCCCTTGATGATTCTCAGTTCCGCGCGAAGAACCGCATTCGCCAGCTCCTTTGTGCGCTCGGGTTTAGCGAGGCGATGCATTATTCGTTTCTGTCCCAGAAGGAGCTCTTTACCAAGGAAGCGATGCTTGTGATCCCCGATCCAGTTTCAGCGGAATACGGAGTGATGCGCAATTCGCTGCTGCCGCAGCTCTATCAGTCGCTTGGACGTAATGCGGCGCATTCGACCAAGGCGATGCTCTTCGAGCTCGGTAAGGTGTTCTTCTTGCAGGACCGCGGTCCGCAAGGCAAGGTTCCGGCGGAGAAGGAGATGTTGTCGATCGGTTTCGTCGGTCCGGTCGGTCGCGAGTCGCTTCGTACACGGGTTGCTCTTGCGGAAGAAGAAGTCGTCCTGTGGATGAAGGGTGCGGTTGAGGAGCTGGTGGCGAAGCTTCATGCAGGTCATCTCGAGTTCATTCCCGGCGATCATCCTGCTTTTGCCTCTGGCGCGTGTCTTAAGGTCAAGCTTAACGGCAAGGAAATTGGCGTGATGGGTGCGGTCAGTGCAAAGATGCGTCATCCTTTCCGTCTTACTACCCAAATGGCGCTCTGCGAACTTGAAACCAAGTTACTGACGAAGAACTATGATAAGCTTGGTCGTGTCAGTGAAGTTCCGCAGTTCCCGTCCGTTCGCAGAGACGTCTCTATCAAGCCCAAAGCCGGGGTTACTGATGCTGAAATCGTCGCGTTGATTCGTAAGAATGGAGGCAGAATTTTGGTCGGAGTTGAGCTTTTCGACGTATTTAAGGATTCCCGCGCTTATGCGCTGGAGTTCCGTTCCGATGAGAAGACGCTTACAGACGATGAGGTTGGAAGCACGTTCAACGCGATCGTGGACGCCCTCAAGTCCGTTTCCGAATAACCACCGTTAACTTGTTTACTAATTCTTCTCAACAATTCTCTTTCTATGACGTGGGTCCTGGGCAGCACGCGGATTAAGCAGACATTTCTTCGACCGACATCTGATTATGGGGCGTCAGCCCCGCATTTGGCTACCGGGTTCCGGAGGTTCTGCGTTACGGCTGTTTGGGGCTTTTTATTTCTTTTTGCGGCGAGCTCGTATGCGTCGTTCGTTCCGCCGCCGAAGGAAGCCGTTAAGGCGCTTAAGATCACCAAGGGGCGTCCTTTTTCCTGCGGTGTCGTGTTCGTTGATGGTAAGTTTATCGAGCCGCCGTACGTGGTTGAGCGATATGGTAATGTGCTTCGAATCAATAAGATTCAGATTTCCAACGCCATTGTTGATTGGTCTGATTTTCTCAAGACGCAAGACAATTTGGTTGTGACCAAGTTGGAGACTTCCGCTCCGGCATCAGTCGACGATGGCTCCGCGCATGCTCCCGCAAGTAACGCGCTGCTGGATTCGGCTGACGATGACGATCCGCTTTCAGATCTGTTTGACGACGCGCCTACCAAACACCAGGATGGCAGGCAAAATCAAGTTTCGCATCATACTTCCACGCCTAAGGCGACGGCTCGGAAGCCAAAAACCAAGATATCGCTCAACGGTGAGTTTCAGAAGAATGCAAAGTCCTCGATGTACGTGAACAAGATCAATGCTCTTCGGGCTGAAATTGACGCATCGTTGCGTCGAGGATGCTTCTTCTGTTTCGGTTCTTCCTATTCGCGTGTGAGTGGAGATAGGGAGGCGGCGCATAAAATCCTTCGCGAGATTCCGAAACTCATGAAGGACAATTCCGAGTTCTCGTCGTTTGCCGCCGCAGTGCGCAAATCGGGTTTCGTGTATTTCCCGCCCAAACTCGTTCGCGAGATGTTCGCTAATCGTTTGGATTATCTTTCGTTGCAAAAGCGTTGGAAGGCGGTCTTAGAAGAACTTGAATTTGATTCCATGCTCGATCGTGCTGGGGCTTCCCGATATTAAATTACATCAGTTTCCATGAACAAGCTCGCAATTAATCTTAATAAGACGCTCGGTGATGCCGTTGCGTTTCTTTCTCCAGTCGGTAAGCGGATGTACTTCCCTTACGGTGGCATTCTTGGACAAGGGGCCGAAGCAAAGAAGTGCGCGGTGAACGCTACTATCGGCATGGCATTTGAAGATGATGGCTCTCCGTTGGTGATGGACTGCTTCATGAAGAGTTTCGCGCTCGACAAGAAGGCGTTCCTCTATGCCGGATCTTTCGGGCTTCCAGTGCTTCGCGAACAGTGGAAAAAGCTTGAGTACATTAAGAATCCGTCGCTGAAAGGCAAGCGGTTCTCTAACCCTGTCGTCACCAACGCTCTTACCCACGGGCTCAGAATCTGCGCCGAGCTCTTTGCAGGTGCGTCTGATACGCTTGTCGTGCCGGATCTTTACTGGGACAACTACGAGTTGATCTATCAAGAGGCGGCCGGTTGTAAAGTGGCGAAGTTCAACACCTTCGTTCGCGGTGCTTTCGATGCGGCTTCGATGAAGAAGGCCCTAATGGGTCCAGGTGTGAAGAAGCTCCTCGTTCTCAACTTCCCAAACAATCCGACTGGGTATACCGCGACGATCGAAGATGCGAAGAAAATCGTCGCCGCCGTGAAGTCCGCAGCGGCTGCCGGCAAGAGAGTCGTAGTGATTCTTGATGACGCGTATTTCGGCCTGGTCTACGAGAAGGGTGTCCATGAGGAATCGCTTTTTGCCGAGTTCTCTGATCTTCATAAGAACGTTCTCGCGGTCAAACTCGATGGAACGACCAAGGAGGATTACGTTTGGGGGCTTCGCGTCGGGTTTATCAGCTTCGCGTTTAAGGGCGCGACCGACGAACAGCTCCGAGCGCTTGAAGCTAAAGCAGCTGGTGATGTCCGTTCCTCGATCTCCAACGCTTCGTCTATCGGACAACACCTCGCAATTGCTGCTTACGCCGATCCGAGCTATGCTAAACAGAAACATGAGAAGTATACCGTTCTCAAGGCCCGGTATACTGAGATCCGTAGAATTCTGAAGGCGCATCCAGAGTACGCTGAGAACTTCGTGCCGATGCCGTTCAATTCTGGTTACTTCATGTGCGTTAAGCCTATCGGCGTCGACGCCGAGAAGGTCCGTAGGCATCTTATTGAAAAGTACTCGACTGGCACGATTATGCTTTCCGGCCTACTCCGTCTCGCGTTCTCGACTATCCCGAAGACGAAACTTGCTAAGCTCTTTGCCGATGTTAATTCCGCCATCGCGGATTTACGCAAGTGACTCGGCTGTTTTTGATATAATATTACTAATGTGTCCCGTGGTGTAGTGGCCGCACAGGGGTTTTTGATACCCTTAGTCCTGGTTCGAACCCAGGCGGGACAACCAATTTCTTCACTACCCGAAAATGGCAGGACTAAGTGAAAATTTTGCGGCGGCGGCGAAGCTGATCGAACATGCGGGACGGGTGTTGATATCTGGGCATCTCAGTCCCGACGGCGATTCGCTCGGCAGTATGCTGGCGCTTGCGAAGCTTCTGAATAATGCCGGAATCGAAGCTTATGCGACGGCTGATTTGAATGCGCTCGGCAAACCCGGGTTTCTCGCGGGTTGTGATAAGCTGATTCCGGTTCGCAAACTCAGACGGCAGAAGAAATTCGATCTTTTTATCGCAGTTGACAATTCGGCCTTCGATCGAATGCCGCCGGAAGTGAAGCCAGTTGCGGAAAAATTGCCGCGGATCTGCATCGATCATCACGTTACGAATAACGCTGATTTTGCCGAAGTGTCCATTGTTGATCCCGAAGCGTCGTCCGCCGGAGAACTCGTGTGGCGCTTCGCAAAGTGGATGGAATGGAAGCTCGATCGCGATATCGCCGAGGCGTTGTGGGTCGCGTTGATCACCGATACAGGTCGCTTCGCCTACGATTCGACAAGGATCGGGACTCTTCGTGCGGCCGGCGATCTCGTGAAATGTGGTGTGCGTACTGCGCTAATTAACGACATCATCTACGGAACCTTCTCGCGCAAGTCCATCGAACTTAAGCGTATTGCCTGGCGCTCGCTGCACGTCTGGAAGAATCGCAAGGTGGCTGAAGTTACGCTTACTCGTGACGATTTCCGCGCAGTCCGCGGCACCAAGGCCGATGCCGAGGATATCATTGAAATTCCTCGTTCTGTCGCGAAGAATGAGATCGCGCTCTTTTTCTATCAGATTCCAGATCGCACCAAGGAAACCCGCTGTTCGATTCGCACGCGCGGCGACTGGGACGCGACGGAACTCGCGGGAAAGTTCAGCGGAGGTGGGCATCGAAAGGCGGCTGGCTGCACCATTAAAAAGCCGCTTGCGACAGCCAAACGTCTGATGCGTGCGGCCGTTAGGGAGATGCTTAAGAGCGCTTGTCGCAAGACGATGAAGATAGAGCTGTAGTTGGTAGTTGACGGTGGTTGGATATGATTAAGGCGTTGATTTTGACGGACGGAAAGGCGGGACACGAGAACCAATCCAAGGCCTTTGCCCGTGCCCTGGGTTATGACTTCAAGATTGCTGAAGTGCATTTCAAGTCGAAGTTTCACAAGGCTCTGAGTTATCTATTCGACCGCCTCGGCATTGTCTCGCCCAGTCTCTTCAAGATAGAATCGCCGCTTTTCGCCGCTCCCGCAGTCGTCCTCGGCACCGGGTCCGGAACGTTCTATGCGACCAAGACCATCGCTTCTCGGCTCGGCTGCAAATGCGGAGTGGTCCTTTATCCGCGCGGATACACGATCTCCACCTTTGACTGCGTGCTGGCCCCGCGGTTCGACCGTCCGGTCTCGGCGCCGAACGTGATCGAGATTCCAGCGAACCTAGTCGCCGCGGATGAAGCGTTCTACGAGCAGGGCGTCAAGGAGTTCCTCGGAAGACGCGGCAAGGATGCGGCATCGCTTGGGGATCCTGTGGCGGTGATCATCGGAGGCCCGAACAAGTGCTCGACGATGTCCGTCGAATGGATGAAATCTGAATTGGATAAAATCTTCCACTCTAGACCTTCAACCGCAACCTCTTATTGGGTCACTACCTCCCGTCGTACGCCTCCGGAAATAGAGGCTCTCGTCGATTCTTATCCATGGGATTACAAGCTTCTATATTCCAAGGACCATTTTAATCCGATTCCTGCGTTCGTCAAGCTCGCGAAGAGACTTTATGTGACCGCCGAATCTACTGGCATGCTTTCAGAGGCCTGCACGTTCGGATCCGCCGAAGTCATCGCGCTCGACAATCTCAATCCTGGCCCGCATAAGTTCCGCCGCTTCGTTGAGGATCTCCGGGCTGGCGGTTATGTCGATGGCAATCGAAAGGTTGATCTCTCCGCGGAATTCGCGAAGGCCAAGGATCTTCTCAAGTGAAGTCCCGCTTCTCCGCTATCATACTGCTCATCGCACTGCCGGTATTGGCGTTTTGTGCGCTCGGCGTGTATTTTCTCGTCGATAAGACGCCGAAGATCATCAACGCCGAAAAGGCGTCCATCACGCGCGAATATCGTGATCAGGCCGAATCGATGATTACCAATGGCGTCACTGGAGTGAAGGCGGTCAAGCGCGAGAGGGGATGGCGGCAGAAGGGCGCTAGGATCGATAAGCGTTTCCCCTGGGGTTGGGAACCGCGGGGAGATGGACGAATTCTCATTTGGGTAGAGCGGGAAGACAAGTCTGTAATCGGTTTCGAGCGCGACGCGATCGTCGACAGCACGGCGTTCTGGCTCTATGGCGGCGGCTCGTTCGCGATGTTTTTTGTCGTGGTGGTAGCCGTGGCTGGAATCGTACTCCTTCTTCGCTACGATCGTGAACGCGAATCGTTTCTCGCGGGAATGATTCACGACCTTAATAATCCCTTGGTCGCGATCCGCGGACTTGTCCGGTCCGATCCTGATTATGTTGTCGGAATTGCGAACTCGATGTTGTCCATCATCCGTAATGCCCAGGACTATCTCGGACTTGGTCGCCGTCGCGACCTGGAGATCACGACGTTCGATCTCGTGCCTGTCATCCGTGATGCCTACAGGATGTTCGAGGACTGCTTTACCGAAGATGAATCGGGCCCCGTTACGTTCGATCTTCCCGATAGTCTTTTCATATCCTCGGATCTGCAGGAGACGCGGCAGATACTCTGGAACCTCTTTTCCAACGCCGCGAAATACGTCGCTCCTTACGGACCGCTCGCGGTCTCGGCTTCCGTCCGCGGCACTTCTGCCGCGGTAGAATTTGCTGATCAGGGAATCGGCATGACGGCGCGGCAGATGCGCCGCGCCTTCGGACGTTTCTACCGTGCTGCCGGACTCCACGAATGCGGTAAGGGCGGCTTCGGCATCGGACTCTACACCTCGCGCGTCGCCGCCCGCCGCATGGGAGGCGACCTGACCGTGAGAGCGAATACGCCCAAGGGCTGCGTGTTTACATTTGTTCTGAAGAGGTTAGAGAAGGGGTTAGAAATTAGAGAATAGTTATATAAAGGACGTTAGCGTTTTTGATATCCGCTGTACCACTACCACTTTAAACTACAACTTATCTATGGATTCCCACATCATCAGAGTCACCGACCCCTGCAAGCCGCTGGAGATCGATCTGTCGCGTCCGCTGGAGATCGAGGTCGGCTGCGGCAAGGGGCAGTTCCTCACGCGTCGCGCGAAGGAGCATCCCGAGTGCGAGTTCCTCGGCATCGAGCGGATGCTGGAGCGCGTTCAGCTTTTCGATGGCAAGTGCCGTCGCGGTGAGATTGACAACGCCAGGGTGCTGCGGCTCGAGGCGCTTTACACGTTCCACTACCTACTGCCGGATCATCACGCTCGTAAGGTCTACGTCTTCTTCCCCGATCCGTGGCCGAAGAAGAAACACCATTCCCACCGCCTGTTCGGTCCGCTCTTCCTGAATGCGCTCTGGAAGCGTCTTGAGGTCGGCGGACGCCTTGAGTTCGCGACGGATCATCGCGAATATTTCGAGGTCGTCTGCGATTGCTTCGACGCCGACATCCATCGGCTCGGAGCAGTCCCTTCGCCGCGTTTCCGCCGCGTCGCGCCGATGCCGCGTCCGAAGGAGGTCTGGACCGAATTCGAGACGATGTTCCGCGAACAAGGCCTTCCGGTCTATTCTGCCGCCTGGGAGTCGCTTCCCGCCGACGACGCGCCGCTCGCGCCGCTCACGATTCCGCCGGAAGCGGAACCGCGGGAGGGCATCGTCAGGAGGTGTTAGGTTATATTTCAAACTTAAGTGTAAAATGAAAAGCGAAATTATCGAACGCATGGTCAAGGAGGTCGGCGCGAATCCGCGTCAGATCGCCGCAGTAGAGAAACTGCTAAAGGAAGGATGCACGATCCCGTTCATCGCGCGCTATCGTAAGGAAGCGCACGGGAATCTCGATGAGGTCGCGATCGGCAAGATCAAGGACCGCATGGAGTATTACGAGGAACTCGAGGCGCGCAAGGAGACCGTGCTGAAGTCCATCGAAGAACAAGGTAAGCTTACCGAGGAACTCGCCAAGCAGATCAACGACTGCTATGTGAAGTCCAAGCTCGAAGACCTCTACCAGCCCTACAAGCCGAAGCGTAAGACACGCGCGACCATCGCGAAGGAGAAGGGCTTCGAGCCGCTCGCGGACGCGATCTGGAATGGTGAGAAGTTCGAAGGGTCGGAAGAGGACTTGCAGTATGCACGCGACATCCTCGCGGAAAGGATCGCGGATATGGCCGATGTGCGTGGACTCGTCCGTGACCAGTTTGCGAAATACGCGACGGTGAAGACCGAGAAGTCCCCGACGGTGAAGGACGACCAGATCACCAAGTACGAGCAGTACTACGAGTTCGAGGAGCCGCTCGCCACAATTCCGTCGCATCGTTATCTCGCGATCCGCCGCGGACAGAAGGAGGGCGTCCTCTGGGTGAAGCTCGTCCTCGAGTCCGGTCCCGTCGTCGACCGGATGATGGAGATCTTGAAATCCGCCATTCCTAATTCCTCATTTCTCGTTCCTCATTCTCCCGTCGGCGAACAGATCCGCCTTGCCGCAGAAGACGCGTACAAGCGGCTGCTCGCGCCGAGCTGCGAGATTGACGTGACGGTTGACAAGAAGTCCGAGGCCGATCGCGCCGCGATCGAGGTGTTCGGCGAGAACCTCCGTCATTTGCTCCTCGCTTCACCGCTCGGCGAGAAGGCGGTGCTCGCCATCGACCCCGGCATCCGCACCGGCTGCAAGGTCGCGATGCTGGACGCGACGGGCAAGTATCTCGGCAAGACCGTGATCTTTCCGCAGCAGAAGGCGCTCGAGGCCGCAAAGGCGGTCGCGATGATTGTCGCGAAGTACCATGTCGAGGCGGTAGCCGTCGGCAACGGCACCGCGGGACGCGAGACCGAGCAGTTCGTCCGCGATACGCTGAAGAAGCTCGCGGCGCAGCACCCCGAGATCCCGACGCCGATCGTTGTCTCCGTCTCCGAGGCGGGCGCGTCGGTCTATTCGGCGTCTGAGATCGCACGCAAGGAGTTCCCCGACCTCGACCTCACGGTGCGCGGCGCGATCTCGATCGGACGGCGTCTGCAGGATCCGCTCGCGGAGCTCGTGAAGGTTGATCCGAAGGCGATCGGCGTGGGACAGTACCAGCACGACGTCTCGCAGCCAGAACTCGGCAAGAAGCTCGACGAAGTCGTCGTCTCATGCGTGAACGGTGTCGGCGTGGAACTCAATACTGCGTCCGCTCCGCTCCTGGAGCGCGTCTCCGGCATCACGCCGACGCTTGCGAAGGCGATCGTCGAGTATCGCGACGCGAACGGCAAGTTTCGTTCGCGCGAGGAACTCAAGAAGGTGAAGGGACTCGGTGACAAGGCGTTCGAACAGTGCGCTGGCTTCCTCCGGATCCGCGACAGCGTCAATTCGCTGGACGCTTCGGCGGTACATCCCGAAAGGTATTCGCTCGTCTCGCTGATGGCTAAGGATCTCGGCATGGACGTGAAGTCCCTCGTCGGCAATTCCGCCGCGGCGAAGAAGATCGACGTGAAGAAGTACATCATGCCCGACGTCGGCGAGCCGACGCTCAAGGATATCGTCGCCGAACTCGTGAAGCCCGGACGCGATCCGCGTGCGGTGTTCGAGCCGCCGAAGTTCCGCGACGACGTCACCAAGATCGAGGACGTCAAGGAGGGGATGAAGCTCGAGGGCGTCGTCACCAACGTCACCGCGTTCGGCGCGTTCGTCGATATCGGAGTCCATCAGGATGGACTCATCCATCTCTCCGAGCTTAGCGACAACTACGTCTCGGACGCCGCCAGCGTTGTCAAGGCGGGCGACCGGCTGCAGGTTACGGTGATCGGCGTCGATCTCGCGCGCGGACGCATCTCGCTCTCCGCGAAGTCGAAGCCCACGATGGGTTCGTCGTTCGGTCCCGGTGCCGCGCAGGCGCGTTCCTCGCGTCGCGAGCCGCGCACCAGTTTCGCCCCCGCTAATTCCGGCGGCTTCAGCTGCAATCCCTTCGCGAATCTTTGATATAATATCGGTAATAAACACGAACACTCTTAACTCAATAACTCAAACACTTCCTATGCTGAACTGGATGGATTCGCTCAAGGGACGCTCGATGATGCGTCTCGCGTCGTTCACGGATGAAGAGATGGTCAATCTCATCGATCTTGCCGCGCAATTGAAGGCGCGTCGCAAGGCTGGTGTCCGTGGCGATCTGCTGCACCGCAAGAACATCGCGCTCATCTTCGAGAAGAGCTCGACGCGGACGCGCAACTCGACGCTGATCGCGGTCCGTGACGAAGGCGGTAACGGCGAGTATCTGACGCGTCCCGACATCCACTTCGGCAAGAAGGAGTCCGTGAAGGACACCGCCCGTGTGCTCGGCCGCATCTACGACGGCATCCTCTTCCGCGGCTTCAGGCAGAGCGACTGCGAGGCGCTCGCGAAGTACTCTGGCGTTCCCGTGTGGAACGGGCTCACCGACGACTATCATCCGACGCAGATTTTCGCGGACCTGCTGACGGTGCGCGAGACCTTCGGTTCGCTCGAAGAGGTCACGGTCGCGTATGTCGGCGACGGACGCAACAACGTCGCGAACTCGCTGATGATGGGCTGTGCCAAGTGCAAGGTAAATTACGTTTGCTGCTGTCCGAAGGAGCTTGAGCCCGATCCCGCGGTGCTTGCGGAGTCGGTGGAGGTCGCGAAGCGCAACGGCGTGACGATTAAGGTGTTCAACGATCCCAAGGAAGGCGTGAAGGGCGCGAACGTCCTCTACACCGACGTCTGGGTCTCGATGGGCGAGGAGTCGAAGACCGCCGAGCGCATCAAGATGTTGCGTCCGTATCAGATCAACATGGACCTCATGCGCGCGACTGGCAACATTGACGGCAAGCTCATGTTCCTTCACTGTCTGCCGGCGTTCCACGACTTCGAGACCGAAGTCACGAAGGACTGCGGTGCGCTCGAGGTGACGGACGAGGTCTTCGAGTCGAAGTACTCCAAGGTATTCGAGGAGTCCGAGAACCGCATGCATACGATCAAGGCGCTTCTGGTGAGTGCGCTCTGCGATCGGAAGTCGGTTTGATTCAGGTTGAAGGTCGAGGTTAAAGGTTGACAGTGGTGGGAGAATTTTTACTGATGGCTGTGATGACGTTTCCTAACTGGGCTGGATTCACCCCAGAAAAGGCCGCGGCGGATCTGCCGCGTCAGCTCGAAGCGGCGGAGAAGCGGGTGGCGGATATCGAGTCTTCGAATCCGACGAATTACGAAGGCCTGGTCTGGGCGCTTAACGACGCGACGCGCGATCTGCATCAGACCTGGGGCATGCTCTCGCACATGACGAGCGTCATGAACTCCGACGAGTGGCGCAAGGTCGAGGAGGAGTTGCAGCCGAAGATGGTCGAGTTCGGTCTCCGCATGGGACAGTCCAAGGCGATCTATCTGGCGGCGAAGCGGATCACGACCGGCGATCCCGTCCGCAGGCGCATCCTTGAGAAGATGGTGCAGGGCGCGGAGCTGTCGGGCGTGGCGCTGGAAGGCGAGAAGAAGGATCGCTACAACGCGATCTCGCAGGAGCTCGCCAAGCTCGGGATGGACTTCGCTAATGCGGTCATCGATGCGACCAAGGCGTACAGGTTCGAGAAGGACGGCAAGACCTGGACGATCGACGACGGCAATTATTTCGAGACGATGAAGCACTGCGAGGACCGGGAGGTCCGTGAGAACCTTTATCGCGCCCGGTCGACGCGGGCGCCGGAGAATCAGTCGCGCATCGAAAGCATTCTCAGACTGCGGCAAGAGAAGGCGGAGTTGCTCGGCTTCGGAAATTATGCTGAGCTTTCGCTCGCGACCAAGTGCGCGCCGTCCGTCGCGTCCGTCCTGAAGATGATCGACGATCTTGATGCGGCCACCGCGAATATCGCCGTCGCCGAGGACAGGGAGCTAGAGGAATTCGCGAAATCCGCTCTCGGACTCGATCGTCGTCCTCAATTCTCTCTTGAACCTTGGGATCGTGCGTTTTACACCGAGAAGCTGAGGGAAAAGACGTATTCCTATTCCGAAGAGGAGCTGAAGAAGTATTTTGAGCTCGAGGACGTGCTTGCGGGACTCTTCAAGATGATGAAGTTCCTCTACGGAATCGACATCGTTGAGCGCAAGGGGGATGAGAAGCCGAGCGTCTGGCATCCGGATGTGCGTTTCTTTGAGGTCCGAGAGGCGGGTGCGCCGGTCGCGCATTTCTATCTCGATCCTTATGTGCGTCCCGGACAGAAGCAGGGCGGCGCATGGATGAACGAATTCAGGAACCGCCGCCTGATGCGCGGTCGGAACGGCGAGAAGTCGGTGGAGCTTCCGCTCGCGCTGGTGGTACTCAATCTCAAGCAGCCCGAGGACGGCAAGTGCCTCATGCCGATGCGCGAGGTGGAGACGCTGTTCCACGAGTTCGGGCACGCGACGCAGTGCATGCTCACGAAGATGGACGAGGAGGATGTGGCGGGCATATCGCTCGTCGAGTGGGACGCGGTCGAAGTCGCCTCGCAGTTCAACGAGTTCTGGTGTCTTGACGACCGCACGGGGATTACGGTTCCGGACGAGCTCAAGGCGAAGGTCAAGGCCGCGAAGAATTTCCGCGCGGCGTCCGCCTGTCGTCGTCAGCTCGCGTTCGCGAAGACGGATATGCAGCTTCACGTCGATACGAAGTCAGATGCCGTTCGCGTGAAAGAAGAGAACTTCCGTCACTTCGGGCTTCCGATCCTAGAAGGCGACAGGTTCCTCTGTGCGTTCACCCACATCTTCGCCGGTGGATACGCTGCGGGGTATTACGGCTACAAGTGGGCGGAGGTGATGTGCGCTGACTGCTACGGCGCGTTCGAGGAGGCCGGGCTTCACGATGATGCCGCGGTGAAGCGGGTGGGCGAGAAGTATCGCAATACGATTCTTGCGCTCGGCGGCTCGAAGAGTGCGCTCGAGGTCTTCAGGATGTTCCGGGGTCGCGATCCCGAGATCGACGCGATCCTCCGTCAGCAGGGGCTGAAGGGGAAATGAGCAGGAGCTTCTGGCTGATTGCGCCGTATGCGGCGTGGATGGTGCTGATGATGTGGCTGCCGTCCGCGCCGTGGGCGTATTCGGTCCGTACCTTCGTTACGCTTGCGCTTCTTGCGGCAGCTTGTGTGACTTTTAGGAAATTAGAATCTCCGCAATTTCTCATTCCTCGTTCTTCGTTTCCCGTTACCTTCCTAACCGGCATCGCCATAGGCGTTGCCGTTTTGTTTATTTGGATTGCACCAGATCGTCTTGAGTGGTATCGGAAATTCTGTGTGGTCGGTGATCCGTATGCGGACGCGAAGGCGCTTCCGCTCGATTCGGCATTTACCTGGCTGCAGCTGTTCGGCAGTGCCTTCGTGATCTCGATCGCCGAGGAGCTGTTTTTCCGCAGGTGGCTAATCCGTTATGCGGGCTTCGGCTGGATGGTTGTATTGTTCGCGATCGAACACAACCGCCCGGTGGTGGCTGCCGTTTGCGGCATCCTGTACGGACTGCTTTATCTGAAGAAGGGTCTTTTCGCAGCGATTGTCGCGCATGCGACCACCAATCTGATGCTCGGACTTTTTGTTCTTCAGTACAACCGCTGGGAGTTCTGGTGACCCACTGTCGAACAAATCTCTAACCTCTATTTCCGAACTTCCGTTTTTTGGTATAATTAAATTAATATGAAAACCTCATCTCGTAACATCAAGTATCGTCGTATCCTTCTCAAACTCTCTGGCGAAGTTCTGGGTAACAAGGAGACCGGTGAATGCATCGACCCCAAGAATCTTGCATTCATGGCCGAGCGCATCAAGAGGATTCACAAGCTCGGCGTTGAGGTCGGCATCGTGCTGGGCGGAGGCAACATCTTCCGCGGGCTCACCGGCGCGGGGAAGGGCGTAAACCGCGTGACTGGCGATTCGATGGGTATGCTCGCGACGATCATCAATGCGCTCGCGATGATGAATGCGCTCGAGTCGATCGGGGTTCCGACACGGGTGATGACTTCGATCGAGATGCCCAAGCTTGCGGAGCCGTTCATTCAGCGTCGTGCGCTCCGTCATTTCGAGAAGGGGCGCGTCGTGATCTTCGGCGGCGGTACGGGAAATCCTTATTTCTCGACCGATTCGGCGGCCGCACTCAAGGCCAGCGAGATCGGCGCGAACGCGCTTTTGAAGGCGACCAAGGTCGACGGCATCTACACCGCCGATCCTAAGAAGGATCCGAAGGCGACGAAATACTCGTCGCTCAAGTACGAGACGGCGCTTGAAAAACGTCTCAAGGTGATGGATTCGGCCGCGTTCGCGCTGTGTATGGACAACAACATTCCGATCGTCGTTTTCGACTTCTTCGACAAGACCGCGCTTGAAGACGTTATCATGGGGAAGCAAGTCGGTACCGTAGTTGATTGAGTGTCGATTGTGCTATTGCCTTAAAGTCGCTCTTTTGATATAATTAACTTAAATCAACATCTAGAAATACATATTTTTGAATTCTATGGAAACGGTTTCAGAAGTACTTAACGATACGACCATCAAGATTGCGAAGAGCTTTGACGCGCTTAAGGCGCAGTTCGCAGGGCTTCGTACCGGCAAGGCTAATCCTGCCATGGTAGATCAGATCAAAGTAGAGTACTATGGCTGTCCCACTCCGATTAAGAATCTCGGCACGATTTCCACTCCGGAACCTCGGCAGATCAAAATCACGCCTTTCGATCCCACCGTCCTTGACGCGATGAACAAGGCGATTCTCGCTGCGAACATCGGCGTTACTCCGCAGACCGACGGCAAGGTGCTCCGCATCACGATCCCCGAGCTCAACGAAGAGCGTCGCAAGGAGATCGTCAAAGTCGCAAAGACTCAGGCTGAGGCGCAGAAGGTTGCGATGCGTAATGTTCGTCGTGATGCGAACGATGCGCTCAAGAAGCTCGAGAAAGACAAGAAGATTTCTGAGGACGACCTGAAGGCCGGTCTCGACAAGGTTCAGAAGGCTACCGACGACGGCATCGCTAAGATCGATGCAGAGCTCAAGTCGAAAGAAGCCGAAGTGATGTCCGTCTAAACTGGAGTAAGCCATGGCCGACGAGAATCCGTCCGTACCGCCTAAAGTCAATCCGCTGGGTTCACGTCCTTCGACGTTGAAGCTCAAGCCGATTGTCCGTCCTACAGTGGGCGGTCTAAAGACATCCGGTCTGCGTCTTCCAACCAAGCCGGGGATTAATTCTACGGCCTTGAAGCTTCCTTCAAAACCTGTTGCAGTTCCTGCAGCTCCAGCGGCGGTTGAAGATGTTGTCAAGTCGCAGACTTCGTCGCTAGAACAGCTTAAGAGCGTCACGCAGAATTTGAAGTCCATCACCGCGCCGATTCCTCAGCAGGCGATTCTTCACAAGACCGGCATTATCGCCGATCCTGGTCTTACTGATGCCCAGATGGCGGCGGCTAAGGCTCGTACTTCGCGTATTTCGCTTTCTGATGCGATGGGCGTAGCTCCTGTCAAGGATGAGCCTACGCCGATGAAGACGATTCGCATCAAGCGCCCGGTTGACATTCCTGGGGCGACCGAGTCAATGAAAGCCCCGTCTCCGGAGCCTGTCGCTCCAACGGCGATCCCGGAGGTTGGGTCCTCTGGCGCTGACGTTGCCGAGACTTCGGTTACTCAGCGCAAGACGCTCAAGATCTCCCGTCCTAGCGGTGCGGTACGTCCTTCTGGTAAATTTGGTCTCAAGAAGCCTGCGGCTGTCGCCAAGAGTCCAAAGGCGCCTGCTAGTGCCGCACCGGCCGAAGGCGGAATTGACGACATCCCTGATATGCCAGTTGATTCCAATTTTGTGCCTGCGAACGGCTCGCTTGCTGCTGCTGCGGGAATACCCCAGGGGGCCAATGTCGAGAAGGATGTCTCTAAGGGTGTTGCGGTAATGGGGCTAATCGTTCAGGTCGCGGCTTGCATCGTGATGGGTATCCTCGCGTACAAGCTTTACGTCGATACGACGATTTCTCCGTTCTGAGGAAGATTCGGATGAGGCGCGCTTGTGCCATCATCAAGGCAACGGCTCTCGAGTTACTCTCGGAGCCGCTTGTTTTTCTAGTCATGATTTCGGCGATGACACTTTCCGTCATGGCACCCGCCGTGCATTATCATGATTTTGGAGAACCATCGCGGATGGCGAGGGATGCAGGAGTGTCGGCGATTATGGTCGGCGGACTCGTCATAGTGGCTTTTGGCACGATAAAGACGATACGTCGTGAATTGGAATCACAGACTGCGATGAGTGCATTGGCGCTGTCTGTCTCCCGTCGTCTGTTCTTCCTCTCAAAGCTTCTTGGAGTGCTAGTCGCCTATCTTTTTTATGTGATTACGGTTGGTGCCGTGTCGCTGGCGGCAGTTAGGGGGACGATTATCGGCAGTGAAATCGCAGCGCAGAATCATACGATGGTCAGGATGTACGGACCTGTCTATGTGCTTTCGATCGCCGCATTCGTCTTGCCTTTCCTGTATGGCGCAATAGTTAATCGCTATTTTCACCGACGCTTCACCTTGAATGCCAATCTCTGTGCGTTCGTGTTAGCATTGGTTGCGGCGACGTTTAGGTTCGATCTGGATTTGTTCCTCCGTTTGTTGCCGATGTATGTCTTGGTCGCGTGTCCGGCGCTCGTGCTCATGTCTGCTTCCGCGTCGTTTTCGACGCGATTCCGGTTTAATGCGGCTGCATCGTTTGCGATCGTCGTCTTTGCCTTTTTCATACCGGCATTAGGGAACTACTGTGTGACAGACGTCCTCTCGTCTGGAGCGGATGTGTCCTGGTTGTATTTCTTCGGCGCGATTGCTGCAGTCTTGCCGCCGGTCGCGGCTTTGTCTTATCTGGGTGTTAAATTATTCGAGAAGGCTGAATGAACACTGTGATCAAACTCAAGGGCGTGAAGAAGACCTTCCGCGATTTCTGGCTCCGTCCTACGGTCGAGGCGGTTGACGGGCTTGACCTCGAAGTTGGAAGGGGTGAGGTGTTTGGGCTTCTCGGCCCGAACGGGTCTGGTAAGTCGACGACGATTAAGATGATTCTTGGGCTTCTTTCGCCATCGGCCGGCGAGGTGTCGCTTTTCGGATTGTCGCCTAAGTCCGTCAAGGCGCGTTCGAAGCTCGGTTATCTTCCGGAGCTCAGCTACCTTCATCCGTTTCTAACGGCTCGTGAAACGCTGAAGTATTATGCCGGTCTTAATGATCTGCCGTCTAAGGTTGCGAACAAGAGGTCTTCGGAGTTGCTGAAGATGGTTAAGCTTGAAGATGTTGCCGACCGTCCTGTCGCCGGGTTTTCAAAGGGCATGGCTAGGCGTGTTGCTCTTGCCTCGGCGTTGATCGGTAAACCAGAGCTTCTTGTGCTTGACGAACCGACGTCCGGTCTTGATCCCGTTTCCACCAAGGAAGTTAAGACCTTGATCAAGGCGCTTTCGCAGGGGGGTATGACGATACTGATGACATCGCATTTGCTCGCAGATGCTGAAGATGTCTGTGATCGCGTCGCGATTCTCAATCACGGACATAAGGTTGCGGACGGCAAGGTCTCGGAGCTCGGCGGTTCGCTAGAGGAATTCTTTCTCGCCAAGGTCGGCGACACGGATGATTTCCAGATCGCGGAGTTTCTCAAGTGAAGGCGTTGTTGACGATATTTGTTAACGAATGCCGGGCGATACTTCGCTCGAAGACTTTGGTGATGCTGCTTGTCGCGTCCGTCGGATGGATGCTTGCGGCTCCTCGTCTATTCGTCGGCGACGGAACCGAATCCGGATTCCGTCAGATGACGCTTCATTATTCGCTTGGCGGTGTGGCGGCGCTTCTTGCGGTTACGTTGCTGATTTCTGCAACCGGTTCAATTGCGCGGGAACGCAATGCGAAGCGGCTTGCTCTTACCATGGTTCGTCCTGTTCGTTACTTCGTCATCGCTTTGGGCAAGATTCTTGCGTATGTTGCTTGCGGTGCCGTTGTGCTTGCGGTTTCCGCTACGATTGAGTTTGCGCGGCAGGATGCCGTTCGCTGCCGTCATGTATTCAAGCCGCTTATGCCGTCCGTCACAGAAGAGGCGGAGGCGATGTATGCTGACTACATGGCGAACACGAACACTCCGGACGAGGTACGGCAAACGAAGAAATCGGTGGTTCTCCGTCTTCTCGCCAATCGTGCCATTGACCGTTATGACACGATAGTGACGAACGCCGATTGGGTTTGGAAGTTCGATTTCAAAGATATGGATTTGGACCCTAAATTGGCGGCGGAACCGCGTTACGCGCGATTCCGTTTCTCGACCGATTTCGATCAGCGTGAAGATGTCGCGGGAGAATTGCAACTCGGACCGTATTATCACGCAGTCAGCAACATCACGCAGGCAGTGATTGAGGTGCCGCTGTTGCCGGCGCCGATTATCGGACCTTCCGACGAGCTGAGGTTTAGAAATTTAGGAAGAAATCCTTTGATGCTTCGTCCGAGAAGGGATGTCGAGGTGCTTATTCCAGCGGACTCTTTTGGCTGGAATTTGTTCCGTGCATACCTCGAGCTCGTCGCAATGTTGGCGCTGTTGATCTCCTTCGGCGTTTTTCTAGGCTCGTCTTTGGGACGTCCCGCGGCGCTGTTTACCGCGATAACCGTTCTTCTGCTTAGCGAAATGGCGCCAAGTGTGGTCGATAATTATGTTGATGAGCTTGAAACTGATCGTGTTGATGCGATTGGTCTTGCCATTACCCGCGTTTCGGTTTATGTCACCAAACCAGTCTCTTCTCTTCGTCCATTGGAAGCCTTGTCTCTTGATGAGTGTGTGGAGCCGCGAGAAGTCGCTCGGATTTTAGCCATAGATCTTGTCCTATTGCCGATTTTCCTGGCAATGCTTTCTGCGTTAGTTATGCCGCGGAAACAAGATTTTTGATATAATGTTGTGCATGAAGAAACTCATGTACGTTTTGGTGTCCGCGGCATTGTTCGCGGGGTGTGATTGTGGTAATCCGGTTTCTGAAATCTCGGCGGTTTCGCCGGATGGAAAGAATGAAATAAAGCTTTACGCGAGTCCTCTTGCGTACGAAGTCCTTCGTAACGGCAAAATCGTTGTCGCCAAAACTGAAATCGGTCTTGTAGTAGACGGCGTCTCGCTTGCGATGAGGGAAGGGAAGCTTCCTTGCGGAAAGACCGAAGTTCTCTCTGGGTCGGTTGATACGCCTGTTTACAAGAATGCGACGATCGATCTTAGCGGTAATCTTTCTACGCTCTGTTTCGGCGATTGGGGGCTGCAGGGTGTTGCGCGTGATGATGGTGTCGCCTATCGTTTCGTATTGAAGAAAGACGCTTCGGTCATCACTTCTGAAAAGGCTGGTCTAGTCATCCCGGATGGCAATGCTCGTTGTTGGTTTAACCGCACGCAGCATTTTGGTCATGAGGAGTCCGCTCCCGAAGCGGCCGATGCAAAAAATCTTCCTTCTGACAACAAGTATATCTATCTTCCTTTCGCATACAGCGTGAACGGCGCTTGCGTTGCCGTGACCGAGTCTAACCTTCATTCGTATCCGATTCTCAGTCTTGTCCGCGGGGCGGACGCGGCCGGGGTTGCGCTTTCGGCGGCGATGCCGAAATTCCCGAAGTCGACGTTTCACAAGGGCGGTTGGGGTTCCAAGCCAGAAGACTTCTGCGAGACTGGCGGGCGTTGGGTTTGTGTGAAGGATACGGAGGATTATATCGCCAAGGCCGGCGGAACGCTTCCCTGGCGTGTCTTTGTTCTGGGCGACAAGCCAGCGGATTTCATGGGTGCGGATATCGTCAACGCGCTTGCAACTCCGGCGGCGGAAGGCATGGATTTCTCGTGGGTCAAGCCAGGCAAGGTAGCATGGGACTGGTGGAACGCTTTCGATAACATCGGCGATCCCAGTGGATGCACGACCAAGACTTATGAGCGCTTCATTGACTTCGCGGCGAAGAACGGGGTTGAATATGTGATCTTCGACGAGGGTTGGAGCGCCAAGCTTGACATCTGGAATTTTAGTCCGGTTGTCGATGTACCGTATCTTATCAAGTATGCCGAAGCAAAGGGGGTGGGCATTATTCTCTGGATGGCCTGGGCACAGGTTTTCGGGGATGAAGCGCGCGTCGCCGAGCACTTCGCCAAGCTCGGAGCGAAGGGCTTCAAGGTCGACTTCATGGATCGCGGAGATGCGCAGATAGCCGACTTCCTTGAGAAGTTCGCCGTCGAGTGCGCCAAAAACCACATGCTTGTTGACTATCATGGCGTCTATCGTCCGGTCGGGCTGTCTCGAACTTATCCCAATATCATTAACTATGAAGGCATTCATGGTCTTGAACAAATGAAGTGGTTCCGCGGCACTCCTGAACAGATGATGTATAATGACGTTGCCGCCTGCTTCCTCCGTATGACCGCAGGGCCGTTGGATTATACACCTGGCGCGATGCTTAACTTCCCAGTGTTCGGCAACGTATACAAAGACCGGCCCGACAACAATGTTAATCCAGGTTCAGTCGGAACCCGTGCGCATCAGATGGCGATGATGGCGATGTACGAAGCGCCTTTGCAGATGCTCGCCGACTCGCCGACGCATTACGAACAGAATATGGAATCCTTTGGGTTTATGTCCAAGGTTCCGGTAGTCTGGAAGAAAACTGTCGGTCTTGGCGGTTGTCCCGAATCGTTTGCTGCTATCGCCCGTCAATCTGAGGATGGATCCTGGTATGTCGCCGTTCTTAACACGATCAAGCCACGGCTTGTGGAGCTCGATACTTCATTCCTCGGCGGCGGAATCTGGAATTGCGAGTTCTTTGCAGACGGTCGAGAGAGCGACAAACAGCCGTCGACTTACCTTCATGACCGCATGTCCATTAATCCCGGCGAAAAACTTAAGATTGCGCTCGCCCCTGGCGGCGGTTACATCGCGCATCTCACGAAATGAAGGTCGGCTGTCATCTTTCTTCCAGCGGCGGTTATCTTGCGATGGCGCAGACCGCCGTCTCAATCGGCGCCAACGTTTTTCAGTTCTTTACCCGCAATCCCCGCGGTGGTGCGGCGAAACCGATTGATAAGAACGATGTCGCGGATTTTCTGGTCTATGCGAAGGAGAACGGGATCGGTCCGATTCTGGCGCATGCGCCTTACACGCTGAATGCCGCCAGCGCCGATCCTAAGGTGCGGGATTTTGCCGAGAGCGTTTTCATCGATGATCTCAGGCGGCTTTCACTTACTCCCGGCGCACTTTATAATTTTCACCCTGGCTCTCATGTCGGACAAGGAACGGAAAAGGGAATTGAGCTTATCAGCGAGATTCTTGTTAAGGTCGCCTCTTATGCCGGCGAAACTACGATTCTTCTGGAGACGATGTCTGGCAAGGGGAGTGAAGTCGGCCGATGCTTTGAAGAAATTAAGTCAATAATTGACAAGTTTGAAAACACCATTCGTAATCATGATCTTCTGTCGCGACCTCGTTTAGGGGTTTGTCTAGACACCTGTCATGTTTGGGATGGCGGCTATGACATTGTCACTGATCTGGATGGTGTGGTCGAGGAGTTCGATCGAATTGTCGGGTTGGACCGATTGAAGGCGATTCATATTAACGATACGATGAATGCTCTTGCTGCGCACAAGGATCGCCATGAGAAGATTGGTAAGGGCCATATAGGTCTTGATGCTTTCAGACGCATCGTGAATCATCCGAAGCTCAGAAATCTTCCTTTTTATCTTGAAACCCCTTGCGACCTCCAGGGTTATAAGGAAGAGATCGCACTCCTTAAATCTCTGATCATAAGATAACGGTCGTAAAGTTATGAAAGTATTCACCGAACCCCGCAAGTTGCAGAAATGGGCTGCGCAGCAGAAGCGCGCAGGAAAGAGAATTGCTCTTGTTCCGACAATGGGCTATCTACATGATGGGCACCTTTCGCTAATCAAGAAGGCTAAGGCGAAAAAGGCGGACGAGATCATCGTGTCTGTTTTCGTCAATCCCGTTCAGTTCTGTCCGGGCGAAGATTACGAGAAGTATCCACGTGATGAGAAGGCGGATCTCGCAAAGTGCAAGGCTGCAGGTGCGACAGCGATCTTCTTCCCGACTCCAGCGAACATGTATCTCGAAAACCATTCGGTGTACATTAATGAGGAGCAGCTTTCCAAGGGGCTCTGTGGCGCTCGTCGGCCAGGGCACTTCCGTGGTGTCTGCACCGTCGTCGCTAAGCTCTTCAATCTCGCGCATCCCGACTTTGCGGTGTTCGGACAAAAGGATTATCAGCAGGCGCAGATCATCAAGCGCATGGTCCGTGATTTGAACTTCGACCTTGATATCGTCGTCGCTCCTATTGTGCGTGAAAGGTCTGGCCTTGCCAGATCCAGCCGCAACACCTACCTCTCTGACAAGGAGAAGGAGATGGCTCTCGCTATTTCCGCTGGTCTCAAGCGAATCGCCTCCCGGCGCAATTCTTCGCTCGCCGTTCTTCGCGATTCGCTTGAATCCGCCGGACTCAAGGTCGATTACGTTGAGGCCGTCGATGCTGAATCTCTCGTTCCAGTGAAGAAGATTGCCAAAGGTGTCTGCGTTCTGGTGGCGGCATATTGCGGCAAGACCCGGCTTATCGATAATGTCGTGATTTGATTTAAGGAGTCGTTATGAAGAATCTTGTCATCGTGTTTGCTCTTGCTGCGGTATTCGCCGGATGCTCGGATGAACCGAGCAAGACACCTTCCGAAGCCGAAGCCTTTGGCTATAAGGGACGTGATCTTGAGGATCCTGATGAAAAGATGTTCTTCACGACCGGCCCTGGAGTGACCAATTGGTTGCCAACCCGTGTGCTTAGCGTCTGCGAACGTTATGAATTTACCTCTAACGAACTAGCCTTGGTATCCGCCGCCGATATAATCACACCGGGATCTTCATTCGAGAAGATTCCTGAGGCATATTCCGAAAAATCCAAAGAACCGTGGTTTACCACTTGGTCTAAGGAAACAGAGGCGTTCGGAAAGAAGGGTGTGTCCGGATTTATTGCGCATTTCGATGATGCGAAGAAAATTTGGGAGACCGGTGAGCCGTATTTCTCTACCTATTACAATAACAAGGAAGCGGCGCTTAAGGCTCTCAACGAGCTTAAATCAGCCATCGCCGCCTTTGCTCCAAAGAAGTTCTATGAATTCGAGGACTGCTGGGTGGCTGAATATGTTCGTCTGCGAGTCATGGGACTTTGCGGACAACGCCCTGACGGCACTTGGACTTGCATGCTCAGCATCAATGACAAATGCACCTACGGGTGTGGTCCTTGGGAGCCGGTAGAAACGCAGCAGAAGCGTGTTGATGACATCGCGTTCAAGGCTGAAGTAAAGGCCTGGCGCGAAATCGTAGACAAGAAGGCCGAGGAGAATCATGAAGCCGTTCTTGCGCAGATCAAGGCCCGAAACATTCCACTGTTCGGCGATGATATCAAGGCGCAACCGACTGGAGATGGACGTATGGTGTACGTTCGTATGGGGTCATTTCCGATGAGCAATGTCGTCGCGAAGACGATCTGGAACGAGAAGGCCGCCGAACTTGCCAAGGCCTCCGGCGTCAGTCTCGGCGAAGAGGCTGCTTCTCAGCAGGCCTATGGGATGTATGATGTTTGGTTCTCGATGGCCTCAAACGACCTTTTCGTCGTCCGTCTTGACATGGCGTTTCCGAAACCGTCAACCAACGAGGTTGAGAACGCCAATGCCATTGGCGAGTGGCGTCAGCTCTGTTTTGAGAATGTTCTCCCGGGGAACGAGCCTCCTCCTCCTCCTCGCAAACGCTAAGCTGTGGTTAAAAGTGGAATAACCAAAGAAGAGCTCATTAAATGGGCCGGCGACGAAACCTTTAACAAGGCTCTTTCGATTGTTAATTCAGGAGATGTCTCCGAAGTCGTCTACGATGACGAGACACTAGAGGTTAGCGGACTCATCACGCAGCGTTCCGGATGGGACATGAAGGTGAAGTTCCATTTGGAGCCGGGGGGACGGGTCAAGTCGTTCTGTCCTTGCGCGACGAATCAGAAATTCAGCATGATATGCGAACATGTTGTTGCTCTCGGCATCGTTTTGATGGTTCGGGAAATGGATGACGTGGATAAGCGGGTTGTGAAGAAGAATGGTGCGTCCGTTGCCGAATCCACTGATGTTCAGCCAGAAGCGGACTACATCGAAGTTCCGATTGCGCCTCGGTTTAATGCCTATGTTTCTGGGTCGCGAGCTTCGCTTTCTATTGAGCTTAACGTTTATTATGGAGAGAAGGGCGAGATCGATTTTCCGGCATGTTCGTTGCAGTCTGAACGAACCGTTTATCTGGAGGATCCAAACGATCCGCTTGTCCGCCGTACTCGCTCGCTTGATCGCGAGAAAGAGGCAGTCAAGCTGATCGAGAAGTTCGGCTTTGATCCCGGATATAAAGATGGTGATGTCAGATTCTACATGACCGACACTCAAAAGGTGTTGAACTTCTTGGGAGCAGGGCTCCCGGCCCTTCGTCGGAAAGGATGGGTAGTTGAGCTTTCTGACCGTCTCGGGTCCCTGGTTGATTCGCTTCCTGTGGTTGCTCCGCTTGTTCAGGTTCGCGACGTCGCTGGCGGAGCGTTTGATGTCAATTACTCTTTCACCGCCTTCAGCGAGCATGGTAGCATTGAAATTTCACCAGTTGAGATTCAGGCGGCGATCAATCGCGGTGACGGCTATGTTCTAAGGGATGGTTATCCGATCCTTCTAGATAACGTCGCGGTTGAAGCGATGCATGACATCTTCAAGGATGTTGCCGGGACCAACAGCGGCACGGACGACGGCTGGTTCCGAGTCAAGAATGTTCATGCCCCGTATGTGAAGTCGTCGCTTGATCATCTCGGTTTTGAATGTGATGATAACGCTGCCGCTAATTGGCGTGAAATTGCCGCGGAGCGTAATCGCGAGAACGGTGACGCCAAATTTGAGCCGATTGCGCTCGGCAAGCTCGAGAATGTACTGCGTCCGTACCAGAAGCAGGGCGTGTACTGGATGCGGTTCCTGGAGAATGCCGGTCTTTCCGGCCTCCTTGCTGACGAAATGGGTCTCGGTAAAACTCTCCAGACTCTCGCCTGGCTCTCCCTCCCGCGAGTTTCCGTTGCTTCTCGTCTGCCCAATCTCCGCCCATCATCCAATCATTCCTCGCTGATCGTTTGCCCTACGTCACTTGTTAGGAACTGGGAGGCTGAGGCTAAGAAGTTTACTCCATGGCAGAAAACGCTGGTGATTTCTGGTCCCGACCGCGCCAAGGATTTCCGTCGTATCGATGAGGCGGACATCGTCATTACGTCATATGCTTTATTGCAACGTGATTTTAAAGAGGCGTATCTTGAACGTGAATTCGCTGTAGTGGTGTTGGATGAGGCGCAGCATATCAAGAATCGGCGTACGCGCAATGCGCTTGCTGCGAAGGGCCTCAACTCACGGCAGCGGTTGGTGCTTACAGGAACTCCAGTCGAAAATTCGGTTACAGACGTTTGGTCTATCTTCGATTTCCTGATGCCTGATTATCTCGGCGATTACGAGATGTTCAAGCTTAATTACGAGCTGCCTATTGCTGAGGGCGGAGGTGCGGCGGATGACGCACAGTTCAAGTTGAAGCGCAAGCTGCACCCGTTCATTCTGCGGCGTCTAAAGACGACAGTCGCCAAGGACCTGCCGGACAAGCTCGTGAAGGTTTCATACTGTCCTGTTCCAGACGATGTTCAGCGTGAATATAACGAGGTGCTTGCGAAGGAACGCCGTAACGCCAAGACGAAGTTCCAGATGCTGGCGTTGTTGATGAAACTGCGTCAAATCGCATCGCGCGGTAAAGTCGATGCGTTTATGGAGCAGTTGGACGAGGCGATAGACGGTGGACATCGTGTGTTGGTCTTTTCGCAGTTTGTCAAACAGCTTTCTGTACTTCGTCAGACGTTGGACTATGCGGGTATCAAGTACTGTTACCTTGATGGTTCGACCAAGGATAGACTTGGAGAGTGCAACCGGTTTAATAAGGATTCGTCGATTCCGGTGTTTTTGATCTCGCTGATGGCTGGAGGTACTGGATTGAACCTCACTGGCGCCGACATGGTCATGCATTATGATCCGTGGTGGAATCCGGCCGTTGAGAATCAGGCTACCGACCGAGCTCATCGCATCGGACAGAAAAAGAAGGTTTATGTCGTAAAGCTCATCGCCTCGAATACTATCGAGGAGAAAGTCCTCGAACTTCAGCGTCGTAAGGAAGCTATCATCGCGGCCACGGTTTCCACCTCTGACACGGCAATAGTCGAGCGTCTTTCTACCGAAGATCTTGCTTCTCTGTTGTCTTGATGAATCTTTAATATCTGTTAGCATTGATTGAAGATTGCAGATCGGTTTGCTATAAGTCTCATTGGTACACTTTTCTGCGCCAATGAGACTTATAGCAAAATGCAAGGCGAAAATATGATATAATAGTTTTGCTCTCCGGAATTGAACCTCGAGGCATCGG
>CAMGEN010000011.1:0-49608 GCA_946055075.1 uncultured Verrucomicrobiota bacterium
CCGGCTGTTATCTCATGCGAGATCGCCGGGGCGTGATCATTTATGTCGGCAAGGCCAAGAACCTCCGACGTCGCGTATTTAGCTATTTCCGCGCTGGTGCGCATCATGCTCCGAAGGTCCGTTCGATGGTGGACACGATCTACGACTTCGAGTTCATGACGGTTCGTAATGAGGCCGAGTCGCTTCTGACAGAAGCTTCGCTCATCAAGAAGTACAAGCCGCACTTCAATATTCTGATGCGCGATGACAAGCGGTATCTCGCGCTCCGGGCAGACACCGCGGCGAAAGTGCCGCGTTTCAGCTGCGTGCGGCAGGTGAAGGACGACGGGGCGAGATACTTCGGTCCGTTCCCTTCAAGTCCCGTGGTCCGCGCTGCCAAGGATTTCGTTGAGAAGAAGTACGGTATTCGCAACTGTCGTTGTGAGTGTCCCGATGCCGAGGCGCATAAGCACTGCTCGGCGGATATTATCCGTAACTGCTCGGCGCCGTGCGTTGGCAGGATTGGGTCTGCCGAGTATCGTGCGCGGTTTGAGGAGGCGTGCGAATTCCTAGACGGGAAGCGTCCGTCGGTTATTGCTGAGGTCGGAGTGGCGATGAAGGCGGCGTCCGAGAGGGGCGACTATGAGGCTGCGGCGAAGCTTCGTGACACGTATTTCGCGCTCAAGGAGATGACGAAGCACAACTTTGTCCGGCACTCGCCCGAGATGATGAAGGAGAGCGCCGAGCAGGGGATTGTCGAACTTGCGAAAGCGATCGGACTTGCCAAGCCGCCCCGCTGGATTGAATGCTACGACATCTCCAATCTTTTCGGCACGCATTCTGTCGCTTCGCTGGTGGTTGCGAGGGATGGGCTTCCTGACAAGCGCTATTACCGTCATTTCAAGATCAAGACGATTGAGGGCGCAGACGATCCGCGTTCGATGGCGGAAGTCATTACTCGGCGGTTTACGCATAGTGATAGGTTGAGGTCTGAGGTAGCGAATGGAGATTCTGATTCAACCTCAACCTTCAATCAGAAACCAGATCTGATCATCTGCGATGGCGGTGTGACGCAGCTCCGCGCCACTCGTGCCGCGCTCGCGGCGCTTGGTCTTTCCGATATCCCGACGGTCGGTCTCGCCGAACGCCAGGAGGAGATTGTCCTTGATCCTGAGTCCCGCCTTTCTCCAACTCCAACTCTTAACTCCAACTCAATTCTCCTCCCCCGCGACTCCCAGTCGCTCTTCGTCTGCACTCGCCTTCGTGACGAAGCGCATCGTTTCGCCATTACATTCCACCGCAAACTCCGTGATAAAGATCTCCGTGACCGCCTCAAGAAGTGATATTGTGGCTGAGTCCGAGATGGCTTTGTGACGCATGATTGTCTTAGACTTCGGCATAGTATCTAAAAGTGAATAAAAGTGAAGATATAAGGCAATTGAGCGAGAATTTGAGTTTTTTATCAGAAATACACAATTTCTTGTATTTCAAACGATTGATGTACACAACCTGTTGAAAACTTTTTATAATTTCCCCCTTGCGCACATACAAGATTTAGTGTATCATATTGTTCAAGACCCCTATAGAAGGTATATTTGCGCCGTAAAAACCATAACAACTAATAAAAACAGCTAAAACTATGAAGTCGATGAAGATCATCAAGCGTAGCGGTCAGGAAGTGGTATTCGACGTTACGAAGATTGAGAACGCGATCCGCAAGGCCTCGGCGGTTGTGGATTACAAGGACGCGTTGAGCGAGGGCCGTATCAAGCTGATCGCGGAGGAAGTCGCGGGCGTGTGTGCGGCGCGTGATCGTGCGATGACGGTTGAAGAGATTCAGGATGTCGTTGAGACGAAGCTGATGGAGTTTGGTGCCAAGGAGATTGCGAAGAAGTATATCGTCTATCGTTACAAGCAGCAGTTGTTGCGTCACGCGAACACGACCGACAAGCAGATCCTCTCGCTCATTGAGTGCAACAACGAGGATGTGAAGCAGGAGAACTCCAACAAGAATCCGACGATCAATTCGGTGCAGCGCGACTACATGGCGGGAGAGGTCTCGAAGGATGTCGCGGCACGTTTGTTGTTGCCGGAGGATGTCGTGCAGGCGCATAAGGACGGTCTCATCCATTTCCATGACATGGATTACTATGCGCAGCATATGCATAACTGCGACCTTGTTAATCTTGAGGATATGCTGCAGAACGGAACAGTTATATCTGGGACGATGATCGAGAAGCCCAAGAGTTTCTCCACTGCGTGCAACATCGCGACGCAGATCATCGCGCAGGTGGCATCTAACCAGTACGGCGGGCAGTCCATCTCGCTTACCCACCTCGCCCCGTTCGTCGACGTTTCGCGTCAGGCGATCCGCAAGGAGCTTCAGGAGGAGTGCGAAGAGGCGGGGGTGACGATGCCGGCCGACAAGTTCAACGCGATCGTCGAAAAGCGGGTCCGTAAGGAGATCGAGAAGGGCGTGCAGACGATCCAGTACCAGGTCGTGACGCTGATGACGACTAACGGACAGGCCCCGTTCGTGACCGTCTATATGTATCTCGGCGAGGCGCGCAACGAGCAGGAGAAGCAGGATCTCGCGATGATTATCGAAGAGGTCCTCAACGAGCGCATCAAGGGCGTCAAGAACGAGCAGGGCGTCTACATCACGCCGGCGTTCCCGAAGCTCATCTACGTGCTCGAGGAGCAGAACGTCCGTGAAGGCACGCCCTACTGGGAGCTCACGAAGCTCGCGGCGAA
Organism: uncultured Verrucomicrobiota bacterium; assembly: GCA_946055075.1. Taxonomy (GTDB): domain Bacteria; phylum Verrucomicrobiota; class Kiritimatiellia; order RFP12; family UBA1067; genus UBA1067. Next base: position 2,734 of record CAMGEN010000011.1, read on the forward strand.
GTGTACGTCGAAGCGCATGGTGCCCGATTACATTTCCGCGAAGAAGATGCTTGAGTACAAGGTTGACAAGAACGGTAACGGTAACGTATACACCTGCATGGGGTGCCGTTCGTTCCTTACTCCCTATGTGGATCCGGAGACTGGCAAGGGCAAGTACTACGGTCGCTTCAACCAGGGTGTCGTCACCATCAATCTGGTTGACATCGCGCTTTCCGCCAACAAGGACATGGATAGGTTCTGGGAGATCTTCGGCGAGCGTTGTGAATTGTGTCACAAGGCGTTGCAGTGCCGGCACGAGCGGCTTACCGGCACGTTGTCCGATGCGGCGCCGATCCTCTGGCAGTACGGTGCGCTCACGCGGCTTAAGAAGGGTGAGAAGATCGACAAGTACCTCCACGGCGGCTATTCCACGATCTCGCTCGGCTATGCTGGGCTTTGGGAGTGCGTTTTCGAGATGACGGGTAAGAAGCTCACTGAGCCGGAAGGTGAGTCCTTTGGCCTTGAGGTGATGAAGAAGCTTAATGAGTATACCGCCAAGTGGAAAGCCGACGAGAATATCGACTATTCGCTTTACGGAACTCCGCTCGAATCGACGACCTACAAGTTCGCGAAGTGCCTGCAGAAGCGTTTCGGCGTGGTGAAGGGCGTGACGGACAAGAACTACATCACCAACTCCTATCACGTGCACGTCACCGAGCCGATCGACGCGTTCAAGAAGCTCGAGCTCGAGGCGAAGTTCCAGAAGCTCTCGCCCGGCGGCGCGATCAGCTACGTCGAAGTGCCGAACATGCAGAACAACCTGCCGGCGGTTCTTTCGATCATGCAGTACATCTACGACAACATCATGTACGCCGAGCTCAACACCAAGTCCGACTACTGCCAGGTGTGCGGCTTCGACGGCGAGATCGAAATCGTGAAGGACGAGAGCGGCAAGCTCATCTGGAAGTGTCCGAAGTGCGGCAATACCGACGAGTCGAAACTTAATGTGGCCCGTCGTACCTGTGGTTACATCGGATCTCAGTTCTGGAACCAGGGCCGCACGCAGGAAATCAAGGAGAGGGTTCTTCACGTTTCGTGAAGTGCAGGTGCAGGTGTAGGGTGGAGAGTTTTATTCCATCCTACACTGGCATCGCTGGTCTACCCCTAATTCCATGAACTACGCATCCATCCGTACCTGTGATATCGCGAACGGAGAGGGAGTGCGAGTCTCTCTTTTCGTTTCCGGCTGCACTCATCACTGCAAGGGCTGCTTCAACGAAGAGGCTCAAGCCTTCGATTACGGCGAGCCTTTCACTAGTGCGGTTGAGGATTCAATTCTGAAGTCGCTCGAGCCAGACTTTATCGCAGGGCTGACGCTGCTAGGCGGAGAACCGATGGAACCTGCAAATCAGCGGGTTTTGGTGCCGTTTCTTCGTCGTTTTCGTGCGAAATTTGGAAAGAAGAAGACGCTTTGGGTTTATACGGGATGTGTGTGGGAGAAGTTAGGAAGTAGGAATGAGGAATTGGGAATGGCGGAGGGTTCGTCTTATAGATGGCGGTGCGAGGTTACGGACGAGTTTCTGTCTATGGTTGATGTGCTCGTGGACGGCCCTTTTATCGAGGAACTAAAGGATATTTCATTGCGTTTCCGCGGCAGTTCCAATCAGCGTATTCTGGATTTGAAATCTCTTCGGCAGGAGGCGGTATAAGCGGCGACATGCTGCAGGTGGTCGGCGATTCAGAGTGCAGAGCCTGCAAATCGCATTGCCCGTCTTGATTTAATGCCAGTGCTTTGCTGCAAATCGCGGCGGGAATGTTCATGTCAGGTGTTGGTGACGAGTTTAGCCTGGTTTAGCCTGATTTTCGAGTTGATATTCCTCAGGATTTTTTCTATACTATAAGAGATATGAAAACTTGGCTGGCATTTTGGTATGGAATCTTCAAGAACAACCCGACGTTCCGTCTGGTGTTGGGTCTGTGTCCTACGCTAGCGGTTACGACGACGCTGGAGAACGCCATTGGCATGGGAATGGCTGCGACCTTTGTGCTGATCTGTTCAAACGGGCTTGTCTCTGCTCTTCGTAAAGTCATTCCAAGCGCGGTCCACATTCCGTGCTATATTGTGATTGTCGCGACGTTCGTTACAGCCATTGATCTTCTGATGCAGGCGTATCTTCCGGATCTTTCGAAGTCGCTTGGCATCTTTATTCCGTTGATTGTGGTGAATTGCATCATTCTTGGGCGTGCTGAGGCTTTTGCGTGCAAGAATACGGTTATTGATTCGCTGGCTGACGGGCTCGGTTCGGGCGTCGGTTTTGCACTTGCGCTTTCGCTGATTGCATCGGTTCGTGAGATTGTCGGAGCTGGTACGCTTACGGTCTGGGGAGGGTTGGTGTTCAAAAATTTGAATCCTGGGCCGGTGGCACTCGCGATTCTTCCATCTGGAGGGTTCATTGTGCTCGGGCTGTTGTTGGCGCTTATTAACCATGTTGCGGCCTGGAATGCCCGTCGTCACGGGTCTCCGGCGCCGCTTCCAATTAATCTTGATTGTCGGCATTGCACGATGTGCGGCAAGGGGAAAGAGATTGAAGGCTGAGGGGTAGATCATGAAATGTCCTAAGTGTCAAGCAGATGACGACAAGGTACTGGATTCGCGTGCGGCGCGCGAGGGTGCGGCTATTCGTCGTCGCCGCGAGTGTCAGAAGTGCGGTTATCGCTTTACGACCTACGAAGAGATCGATCGTGACGAGGTGTTGGTCATCAAGCGTGACGGCACGCGTCAGACGTTTGACCGTTCGAAGGTTGACAAGGCGATTCGCATCGCTTGCGGCAAGCGCCCGGTTTCCGATGAACAGATTCGCACGATGATTGACAATGTGGTTCGCAACATTGAAGGCGACGAGGTGCCAGCCGAAAAGATAGCGGAGCTCGTGATGAACGAACTTTATCGGGTTGACGAGGTCGCGTACATTCGTTTCGCGAGCGTTTACCGTCAGTTCAAGGATGTTGCGCAGTTCCTTTCGGCAATTACGGAGATCGTGAAAAAATGAAGGTGACAGTCGCTAACTATCAGCGTCCACCGCTGAAGGTCGCGGTCATGGGCTGCGGAAGAGCGATGTATGCCGATCACTATCCGGTTTTTCGTAAGCATCCGGCTTTGTTTGACTTGGTTGGGGCGTGTGACATTGTCAAGGACCGTAGGGACAATCTGTTGAGCGATTTCCCCAAGGCGCGGATGTTCCGTCAGTTCCGTGACATGCTCGATGAGCATGACATTGATCTTGTCGACATCACGACCTGTTCTCGCGACCACGTGAAGCATGCGATGATGTCGTTGAAGAAGGGTTTCTGGACGCTTTTGGAGTCTCCGATGGCGCTTACGCTTGAGGATGCGAACATGTTGCGTGGGCAGGCGGTGAAATCAAAGAATCGGCTGATAGTTTTCAACCGTGGCATCTTCGCGCCTGATTTTCTGTTGGCAAAGCAGATGATGTCTGACCCGCGGCTCGGCGAGATTTACCAGATCAGGATCTGCAAGGAGGATTACATTCGTCGTGACGACTGGCAGACGGTAAAGCGGCTCGGCGGAGGCGCCGCGTGGTATGCGATGCCCGACCTTACGATCCAGGCGTTGAAGTTGTTGACCATGCCGCCGGTTCAGTTATGGAGTGAACTTCGCCGTGTCGCGTCGCTTGGCGATGCAGAGGATTGTTGTCATGTCGCTCTCAAGACGCGTGGAACGCTTACGGTTGACATCGAGTACAACGGCGGCTCTCTTCCTGGAATCCGGCGTCCGTCTTTCGAGATTCTCGGTGAACGCGGTAGTTTCCGAGTGCAGCCTGGTTCGCCTGAAGGTGTTTTACATGTAATCGATCCTGATTACAGACTGCCGCGGCGCCGTTCGTCGGTTCGCACGCCGCCGATTCGAGACATGCATGAGGAGATCCCGGTCGTAGATATTGCGGTGCGTCTTCCTCCGAGTACGCCGTACGGGCTTGCGGCCTTTTGGAAGCACGTTTACGATACGGTGCGTATTGCGGCGCCGTTCCCGTTGTCGCTTGAGGATTCCATCGAAGCGGTCAAGTTCTCAAGTCTAATGAAGCGGACGAGTCCGTTTGGCAAGTGAGATGATTCAGAGCCTCATGCGTATCTTTATTGAGAAGAAGAAACATAAATGAAAAGCCAGATTAATATCATGCGCCAGCTTCAGGAGCTGGTTCTTACCCGAGACGAACATCATCAGACCGGAGATGGTAGCCATCTTGACCAGCTGAACGATTCAATTAACGAGCTCCAGCAGAAACTCGTTCCGCAGGCGGCGGCGCTCTACGATCGCCTTTACAAGAAGAATCATATTGTTCTCGCGGCGATGTCCAATGGTTGCTGCTCCGCTTGCGGTATGCAGGTGCCGATCGCCCAGAGTCAGCAGATCCGTCAGGCGCAGCATCTCGTCACCTGTTCGAGCTGCGGGCGGGTACTATTCGCTGATGAAGCTGATGCGGCCCATAACGTCGCCGAGCGTTCCGATGAACCCAGAACAGGCATTTCCAGGTTCTCCGACAGTACGCTTATGGTGGCTGATCTCGGTGCGGTATCCCGTGAAGAGGCGATTTCGCGTCTTGCGCAGGTGATGGAGGACGGCAAGTTCATTACCAATGCCGACAGTCTCGTCTCTGCGGCGATGGATCGCGAGGCGGTGCTTTCGACCGCGATGGACGGCGGCGTGGCGTTGCCTCACGTGCGCGGGGTTGAAGGCGGAGCGCTGACGCTTGCGATCGGCGTATCCAAGGAAGGCATAGATTGGGCTGGCGAGACGGTGCATATCGTGTGTCTTTCCGCGATCCCGGTCGCGGTTTCGGCGTTCTATCTCCGGCTTGTCTCTGGGCTGGCTCAGGCTTTCGCCAAGAAGGATTCTAGAGACAACATTCTTAAGTCCGCGGATTCCCAAGCGCTCTGGAAGGCTGTCGTCAAAGCGACCAGGACAACCATTCGCTGATGACATTTTGCACCGTTCTTTGTGCGACGGTTTCGGTATTCGCCGCCGTTAAACCGATTTCGCCTTATGTGCGTGTACCGTACATGGGGACGATAGCGGTTGATGCGGAGACGGGTGCGGTACTGTCGGAGGATAGGGCAGATGTTAAGGCGTATCCAGCGTCCGTCACTAAACTGATGACGGCGTTCATCGTCTTGGATGACATCGCGGACGGGAGACTGTCGCTAACGAACAAGGTGACTGTTAGTCCAGAGCGCAATCGGTCGGACCGGCATTTTCGGCAGCCTAGTTGTACTGGGCTTCGTGTCGGGGAGTCGATGACGGTGGATGAAATGCTCAAGGCGCTGATGGTCAACAGCGCCAATGATGCCGCGTTGTTCTTGGCCGAAAGGTGTGCTGGAAGTGTGACTGCGTTTGTCGCGCGCATGAACGCTAAAGCCATGCGGTTGGGGATGAAGAATACGAGGTACTTCAATCCTAACGGACTGCCTCCGCCGCCCTGGGAGGCGGAGCGTCACTTCAACTATTCTACCTGTCGAGATCTTGCGCGGATGTCCGTTGCGTTGTTGCGTCAGCATCCTGAGATCCTACGGTATACATCAATGAAGGAATGGCATGTTACCGCGATGGGAAAACCGGTAATTGACGGCAAGACAAGGCGTCAGATATGCTGGACTAATCACAATAACGTGATGGTCAGGGATAAGCTGAAGGTGGTTAATCCGGATGGGACTGAGGCTATTGACGGACTTAAAACTGGATTTATTAACGCCGGCGGAAGCTCTATCGTGATTACCGGCGTGAGAAACGGGAGACGTGCGATCGCCGTGGTACTCGGATCGGCTTCGCCGAAAGATCGTGACGAGGTAGCTGCTCGGCTGATGAGCGACGCGCTTACTGCGCTTGCGTGGTGAGGATGTGTGGAAATCGTATTTCCGCGTAATTGCTTTGTTTCAGTACCTTCGGACGATGCCTGCTCTGGACTCTACAATACCGTGTGGCTATTGAGATTTTGATTTCGGCGATGGATACTTGGGCTGTGCACGTGTTCTTTAACGGCTGAAGCGCAAGGCTATCTGTTTGAAGGCGTCTATCTTACGGATCGGCCAGAGCCGGGATGGAAGCTCTGCTTCAAGTGGCTCTTGAATGAATCCAGGAAGATCAGGTAGGAAGTCGATACCGGAGAGTTCTTCGATTTCATCGATGGTGACGAGGTGACGTGTCGGCCAGGCGTCCCAGTCTACTTCCTGATTGAAAAGCAATGCGAACGCTCGGATGTCGTAACCTTCCTGGGCGATGACGATCTGATAAAACTGACCTGGAACATCGATGTCGGTACCGCTCAGGGTCTCGCCGTTGCGGTTGCCTGAGATGCAGCCGACGATCACCCAGATTTCTCCGTATCTGGCAGTCCAAAGATCGGCGATGCGGTGTTCCACCTGACGCCAGACGCCGCGGTTGAGGGAGGGGGACTGTGGTGCGATGTTCGACATGAGGAAGGTGCGCTTCTGCATGTCCTGTCCGTATCTAGTAGCAATCGCGTAGTTCGGCACCATGTGTCCGCGGTCATAGCCGCTGCGTTCATAGGTAGAGGCTGCAGGGCAGGCTTCGACGGCACGGTCTCTGGTGAAGTTAGGACGTTGTCCGACTTCGTATTTACCATCCTTGATTACGTGATACGCGCACCAGACGGGATGGCGGAGTTTGTCTGACCAGCCGACGACGAAATCGCCGCGGTCGAGGATGCGGATGTCGGTCGGAGCGGGGAGGCCAGTGCGTCTAGGTATTCCTGCGAAGAGGGTTTCGCCTTCTGGCGCTGGTTCGTCATATTCGTACACGGCATCATGTCCGGTCAGTCCGAGCGCGTCTGTCATGTCGCCGACGGGATTGCCGACGGCGAGGAGCGGCGCGGTGACGAACGCCGGATAAGACTCGCATTTGGCGTCAATCCATTTGCCGGAGTGGTGCACGAACCAGTCGCCAGCCGCTGCGAATGCGATCGCAAACGGAACCATGACCAACGTCAGTCTCCGAGATATACGCCGAGACTTGGATTTGGACTTCTTCTTCTTTTTAGCCATCGTATCAGATGTCTTCGAGTTCTATACGAATGGTCCTGCTCTTTTCCGCTTGCAGGCTTCTGGAGTCGTCATCATCGGCTCCGTGGCGTATCACGTCATCCCCGCAATTGGCGGGGATGACGATCTTCTGTCCGCATGCCGGGCATTCTGTCGCCTCGCCGATCAGATCGGCAGAGGCTTCAATGGCAGTGTGACAGTGTTCACACTCGAAGGAGACGAAACCTTCTTCGTTCATAGGCTTTATTTCCCGAGTTTGGTGGCGGAGCGCCAGGCGTAGTACTTTTTGAGTTTGAGTTTCTTCGCTGCGGCTTCGTCGCAGAAAATCCAGCAGTCGTTGTGCGCCTGAAGGGCGGAAGCGGTGCAGAACTGGGTCATCGGACCCTCGACGCAGCCCTTGACGGCGTCCTGCTTGTTTTCGCCGAACGCGAGGAGGATGATCTTCTTCGCTTCACAGATCGTGCCGACGCCCATGGAAAGGGCGCTCTTCGGAACGGCCTTCATGTCGCCCTTGAAGAAGAGGCGCGCGTTGTCCTTCACCGTCGAAGGGGTGAGATACACGATCGAAGTGCGGCTCTTCAGTGAAGTGCCGGGTTCGTTGAACGCGATGTGTCCGTCGGACCCGATGCCGAGCACCTGGAGGTCGATGCCGCCGGCGGCTTTGATCTGCTTCTCGTACGCGGCGCATTCCTTGACCGGATCCTTGGCGAGTCCGTTGAGGACATGGGTGTTCTTGATCTGGATGTCGATCTTCTTGAAGAGGTTCTCGTTCATGAAGTAACGATAGCTCTGGTCATGGGTGCCGGCGAGTCCGTAATATTCGTCGAGATTCCAGCTCTTGACCTGCTTGTAGCTGACCTTCTTCGCCTTGACGGCCTTGGCCATCTCATTGTACATGAGGACGGGCGTGGAACCGGTGGCGAGTCCGAGCACGGTCTTCGGATTCTTCTTGACTTGCGCGGTGATCATTTCCGCGGCGAGCTTGGAGGCTTCTTCTTTGGTCTTGCAGATAACGACTTCCATTATAATGCTTCTTTCGTTTCTGGTGTTTTAGGATTAATCGATGTAAAGTGGCTTCACCGGCTTCGGGGTCCGTTGCGCCTTGGGAGCGACGGACTGCTTCTCGAGGTCGTTAGAAGGGCTGTCCTTCTGTTCGTTCTGAGATGGTGCGGACACCCCGCCTTCGCTGCTGAGCGAGCGATAGAGCGAGTTGCAGCCGGCGACAATCAACCAGATCACGGCGATCGCGGCGACAATGAGCATGACGAGCCGCCACGGAATCGCCGGCATTTCAAGGGCGGGACGGGTGTAGGTCGCTTCGGAGGTCGGCGGAGCGAAGCGGCTGACGGTCTTCGCGGGTGCAGTGGGCTGCGGGGTTACGGGGAGCGGACCGCTGACTGCCGGTTGCGGGCTGACGGGCTGCCCGAAGAGGTCGTGTTGCGGAACGGACGGAGCCGGCGTCTCTTCGATAACGGGAGCCGGAGCAACCGGTTCTTCGACAATCGGCTTCGAAGCCGGAATCGATATGTGCTTCGCCGGGGGCTTCTCGCCGGAGTAGATGGCCATGAACTCGTCGATCATCGGCTTCGCTTCGAGGTCGAGGGCCTGGCAACAGAGCTTCACGAATCCGCGCCCGTAAATCGGCGCCGGAATCTTTTTGAAGTCCTCGTTTTCAAGACCTTCGATGGCCTGGCTCATGATGTGGGTCATCTCGGCAAGCTGGGCGATCGAGTATCCCTTGGCTTCGCGGGCTTCACGCAGTGTCTTTCCGAATTCCATGTGTTATTCCTCCGGTGTTAGATCAGTTGAAGTTGGAGTCTCGAGTTGAAGACCAGTGTCGTCGCTTCCTTCAGATTCGGCTCCCGGCTCCGACTCGTTTCCGCCTTCGCCTTCGTGCAGGATCGCGATCATCTGATCCTCGTCCATGATGATGCGGCGCGAGCCCATACCCTCTTGCGGGGCGACAATGCCGCGCTCGGTGAGCTGATCGAGGATCTTTGCCGCATGGTTGTAGCCCCAGCCCATCTGCCGCTGGAAGTGCGAGGTCGAGGCGCGCTTGGTGTTGATCACGCATTCGACGGCCTTCTTGAAGTCGTCGGCGTTCGCCGCGGCCTTGATCTGTTCGCGCTGTTCGGCGCGAGCCTGCTTCGCGTCCTCTTCGTTCATGTCGGCGAACGGATCTTCAACGCCCGCCTCCTGCACGCGCGCGAGGTTCTTTGCGAACTTGTCGTCGTACTGCAGATTCGAGTGTTCCTCGATGAACGCAGTGACGTTGGCGATCTCTTCGTCAGAAATCCAAGACCCTTGCGCGCGGGTGAGGATGCCGTCCTTGCCTTTGAAGAGCATGTCGCCGCGACCGATCAGGCTTTCGGCGCCGGAGTCGTCAAGAATCGTGCGCGAGTCAACGGACGAGGCCGTCTTGAAGGCGACGCGGCCAGGAATGTTCGCCTTGATGGAGCCGGTGATGATCTTGGCATCGGGACGCTGGGTGGCGAGGATAAGGTGGATGCCGGCCGCACGTGCCTTCGCCGCGATGCGACTGATCGGCGGAGTGACGACCTTGGCGCACTGCATCATGAGGTCGGCGACTTCGTCGATGATGATGACGATATAAGGGAGCGTCTTTGGCATGTTGGCGCCGACTTCGGTGTCGTTGCCGAACATGTCCGTCTGCGTGAACGACTTGCGGTGGTTGAAGTCGTAGATGTTACGGACCCTGGCGCGGGTGAAGAGCTTGAGCCGCTTCTCCATTTCGACCACCGCCCACATCAGCGCCTTGACGACCTTGTTGTTGTCCGCGATAACCGGGATGAGCAGGTGCGGGATCTTCGCGTAAGCTGCGAATTCGACGGACTTCGGATCCACCATGATGAGCTTCAGCTGCTCGGGCGTGCGCGTCATGAGGAGTCCGCACAGCAGCGAGTTAAGACATACGGATTTGCCTTGTCCGGTCGCACCGGCGACGAGCATGTGCGGCATCGAGGCGAGATCGGCGATGAGCTCCTTGCCGGAGGCGTCCTTGCCGAACAGCAACGGCAGCTCCATCTTCGAGTTGGCGATCTTCCAGGCGTTCGATTCGAAGATCTCGCGGAATGAGATGCCCGCGGGCTTGGCGTTAGGCACTTCGATGCCGACCTCTTCCTTGCCCGGAATCGGGGCTTCGATACGCAGCGACTTCGCGTGAAGGGCGCCCATGAGCTCAAGCTCGTGTTTGGTGACGCTGGAGTAAGGCGTGCCCTCGGAAAGCTTGATCGCGTATTTTGTGATTACCGGACCCTGCACCGTAAAGCTCAGCGTCGCGTCGATCTTGTATAGCTTGAGCGTGTTGATGATGCGGTTGCTCATCACGTCTACGTCGGAATGATCGGCGGCGGAAGTCTTGAGCGGAGAGAGGAGGTCCACTCCAGGCAGGATGTACGGACCCTTGTCCTCTGGTGACTCCGGCGCCGCCGGAGAGGTTGAGGCCTGAGGTTGAGGTTGAGAAATGACGCCCGCCTTCTTCTCTTCGACTTCAGACTTCGACTTCTTCTCTGCCTCCCTCGCCGCGCGCTCCGCCTCCCTCGCCGCACGCTCCGCCTCCTTCGCCGCAAGCTTCTCGGCCTTGATGCGCTCCCTCTCGGCACGTGCCTGGGCGGCGGCGTCTTCCTTCGCTTTGATCGCCGCGAGGTATTCCGCCTGTTCGCGTTCGTAACGCGCGAGGTCTTCGGCGTTGCCGTCGATCGGCGGAGCCGGCTTGCGGGATATGCCGGCGATCGACCAGCGCCAAAGCGCTACCAGCGCCGAAACGAGGTTCCGGAGCCCGATCGCAAGCACCAGCGTCACCGCCGCGAGGACCGCCATCATGATGGTGGCGCCGAAGCCGCCGATTAACGGACACAGCAGTCGTGTCATGAGCAGATAGCCGATCATGCCGCCGGCATTGTCGGCATTGACTTTGGCGAGCAGTCTTTCGGTGCCGGGAAGCCCGGCGGTGAGCGATTCGATGACGCACGCGATCGTTGCGACGAAGACGATCAGCCAGAGCTTCTTCATCCCCGTGCGCAGTCTTCGCCCAGTGGCGAACATGATGCCGCCTGCGATGCAGATCGCCGGCACCAGCCAGATGGCGAATCCGACTAACTTATAGCCCCAGTAGGCGAACTGATCACCGAGCGCACCGATCCAGTTGGCGCTCGGAGCTGCGGGAACGTTGAGCGCGGAAATCGCGTGCCAATCGTAGGTCGCGAGGGCTAGCAGGGGGAAGAAGGCGAAGAGTGGCAGAATCCAGCCGAGCGCGTGCTTTTCATCTTGATTATCGGGATTCTTGGAAGAAGTTTCGGTCATTGTCTTGATGTGTGCGGGAGTTCTCCGCGGGCTTCATGGTGTGATAGATTACGACGGCGAGCGCTAGAGCGAGAATCTTAAGCCCCCAATTTCTAGTCAGTGCGCCGATGAGAAAATGGACGACTTCCATAGTCCTCTCCTCCTCCTTTTGCGGTTCATCGCCTTGCCGATCCAGCGAACGAGTTTTGCCTCGCGGTCTTCGGTGGAAAACTTGACCAAGTGCCCGTTATGGGCGATTGATATCGCCCCCGATTCCTCGGATACGACGACGACGATCGCATCCGTCTCCTCGGACAGTCCCGATGCCGCACGGTGACGCATGCCGCCTACGGCGAAATCAGGATTGTTGGATACCGGGAAGACACAGTGGGCGGAACTGATGCGCCCGTTCCTGATCACCATGCCGCCGTCATGGAGCGGCATCGGCGGAGTGAAGACGGAGATCATGAGCTCCGGCGTAAAGCGGGCGTCGAGACGAACGCCGGACATTTCGTAGCCGCGAAGCGAGATGCCGCGTTCAAAGGCGATGAGCGCACCCATCTTGCGGTCGGCGAGCGCGATGATCGTCTTCGCGATGAACTCGGGCTCGGCCGCACCGTCAGGACTGTGAGTCGGCCTTTCGAAAAAGTTGAATGCGCCGACCGCGGAAAGGATGCGGCGAATTTCCGGCTGGAAGATGACTACGGTCGAGAGCGAGAGATAGATCAGGATCATCCGGACGATTTCGCTGAGAACATCGAACTGGAATACGAGCGTGAAGAGTGCGGCGAAGGCGGCGATGATGCCGGCCCCCATCAGCAGTTGTCCGAAACGCGAACCCTTGGCGCGCTTCAGAATCGCGTAGATCGCGAGATACAGAATGAAGATCTGTATTACCGCGGAGATCGAGATGTGGGTCAACCAGGATGGCATTAGCTGTTAGTTCTTAGCTGTTAGTTGTTGTCTGTTGGCTGTCGTAAGATGCTTCACTCTGCAACTCTTCACTCTTCGCTCTTTCCTCTTCACTTTCCTTCACGATCCCCAGGAGCTCCGCGACCTCGCGCCCGTCCATCGTCTCCTTTTCGAGGAGGGTCTTCGCGAGGCGTTCGACCTTGTCGCGGTTTTCGTTGAGGAGCCTCTCCGCCTTCGCGTAGGCTTCGTTCACGATCTTCGACACTTCCGCGTCGATCGCCCGCGAAGTCTCCTCGCTGAAGGCCGGAGGCAGTTCCGCCGCGGACCATTCGTTGCGCTCGCTGAACGCCTGGAAGCCGAACTTCTCGCTCATGCCGTACTTGCAGACCATCTCGCGCGCGATTGCCGTCGTCTGCGCGATATCCTGCGCGGCGCCGGTCGAAAGGTCGCCGGTGAACATCGTCTCTGCAATCCGTCCGCCGCAGCAGATCACCATCTCGTCAAGGAAGTAGTTCCTTGTACGGTTCAGGACGTCGTGATCTGGAAGCGACGCCGTAAGGCCGAGCGCTCGGCCGCGCGGAATGATCGTGACCTTGTGCAGGGGATCGGCGTTCTTCGCCAGCAGTTGCAGCACCGCGTGGCCAGACTCGTGCCAGGCGGTCGTCTCGCGCTCCTTCTGCGAATAGCCCGCACTCTTGCGTTCGCGCCCCCAAAGGACCTTGTCGCGCGCTTCCTCCAGCGTTTTCTCGTCGACTGCCTCAAGTTTTTTCCGGGTCGCCAGAAGCGCCGCCTCGTTGAGGAGGTTCGCGAGATCCGCGCCAGAGCATCCCGGCGTGCCGCGAGCGATGCGCTTGAGATCAACCCCCTCGGCGAATTTGATCTTCTTCCCGTGAAGGGCGAGGATCTCCTCGCGCCCCTTGAGGGTCGGCAGTTCGACCACCACCTGGCGGTCGAAGCGGCCAGGACGTAGAAGCGCCGAGTCGAGCGTGTCGGGACGGTTGGTCGCCGCGATCACGATGACGCCTTCGTTCGCGTCAAAGCCGTCCATCTCGACGAGCATCGTGTTGAGCGTCTGCTCATAGGCGTGGCTGCCGCCCATCGCGCCGGCCCCAGTGCGCTTCATGCCGATTGAGTCGATCTCGTCGATGAAGACGATGCACGGGGCATTCTTCTTCGCCTCGGAGAATACGTCACGCATACGGCTCGCGCCGACGCCGACGAACATCTCCTCAAAGTCGGAGCCGCTCATTGCGAAGAATGGCACGTTGGCCTCGCCCGCGATCGCCTTCGCAAGCAGGGTCTTGCCGGTGCCGGGCGGACCGACGAGCAGTACACCCTTCGGAATCTTGCCGCCGAGCTTGGTGAAGTCGGAAGGCTTCTTGAGGAACTCGACGATTTCCTGTACCTCTTCACGCGCCTCGTCGACGCCCGCGACATCTGCGAAGGTGATTTTCTTCTTGTTCTCGGAGCTGTTGAGGAGCTTGGCCTTCGACTTGCCGAAGCCGAACGGACCGTGGCTGCCGTTCATCTTCGCGTTCATGAACCAGTAGAAGAGGGCTAGCATGCCGACAAAGAAAAGCGTCGGAAAGACGAATGCGGGAATAACGCTGCGTTTCTCCTCGATCTTCACTTGGATGTTGCTGGCCAGGAGGTCTTCCATCAGCTTCTCGTTTTCGCCGGGAATCAGCGCCACGCGATACCGTTTTCTGACCGCGGTGCCGTTGAGCTTCGGATCATCACTGGTGATGAGCTCGTCGGTCTCCATTTCGCCAGTAAGCCAAGTGGCATCGCCGGCCTCGCGGTCGATGACTCGGGTGACCGGATCAAGGATCTTGCCTTCGTCGATCTTCTTGAAAAAATCGAGCAGTGTGAGTTCCTCCGTCTTCGGGGCGGAGCTTGGCCCCATCCGGTACATCGACATGAAAGCGAGTACGATGAGGAGGATCACCAGCCACGAACGGAGTGCATTTTGTTTGGGTTTCGCCATACTGCATAGTATAGCACAATCACGCGCGCGTGTGTACGCGGGAATGCATGCTGGGGTTTCATGATTTCTCCATCCCCGCTCGCTTCGGATCGCCGACACTGACCATGCCGTATCGAAAAAAACGTCGAAGCGAGCTCCCCGGCGACGACGAGGCAAGCGAGGAGCAATGCACCGCAGCGTCTTGCGACGGGTCGAATATGGTATAATATCGTCAATGAAGATTCGTTGCGTAATCATCTTGTTCGCACTGACGGCGGTTGCAGTAGGTGCGCAGATCGCCGTCGCGAAGGCGCGGCCAGCGACCGGTCCCGCGGTGGCTGAAAGTGCCTTTGCCGCGTTCGGCGGCTTTCGGTCCATTGCGTCGGAGATCGTTTGGTTTCGCGCTGATCGACTTCAAGATGAAGGCCGCTATGTCGAGCTCGCTCAGCTCGCTCATGCGCTGACGCTTTCCGAGCCGCACACGCCAGAAGTCTGGAGCCACGCAGCATGGAATCTCGCCTACAATGTTTCGGTGATGATGCCGAAGCCGGAAGACCGCTGGCGTTGGGTTCGTAGTGCGCTTTCGCTGTTGAGGGACGAGGGACTTAAATACAATCCGAAATCTGCCGAGCTTTACAAGGAGCTGGCGTTGCTGTTCGAGTTCAAGTTGGGGCTTGATATCGATGACGCGGCGGATCACTATCGTGCCGAATGGAAACGTATCGTTGAGGATGTAGCTCGGCGTAATGCGTGGTCCGAATTGTCTATGGATGAGAAAACCATGGAAAAAGTTGAGAAATTTGCAAATATCTCCGATAGAACGGATCCTTTGTATTCGGCGGTCTACTGGGCTCTGCAAGGAGTGCCGTACGCCGACCGAAATACTGGTCCGTTTCTTAATGAAATCATTCGTCAATCACTTGCGATTTACGCACGGCGGCATTGATTTATGATATAATATCTTCAATTATGCAAGAGGGTGTTGGAGTAGTCGAATTGAAGAAAATGAAGCTTGATCTTCCAGAGGGGGGATTAAGGCTGGCGTATGGTGGGATTCTCAAGGAGATTGAGATTGCGTACGAGGAGTGCGGAGTCCCGAACGATGGTTATAACACGATTTACATCTGCCACGCATTGACCGGTGACAGTCATGTCGCGGGCATTCGTCCGGGGGAGGAGAAGCCGAGCGGATGGTGGGAGGGGATGGTCGGTCCGGGACGGGCCATCGACACCAACCGTTATCACGTGGTCTGCGCGAACGTGCTCGGCGGTTGCAGCGGCACGACAGGTCCGATGTCCACGAATCCCGACACCGGCAGACCTTACGGTTCCGCCTTCCCGCAGTATAATTTCGACGATGCGGTCGATGTTTTCAGGCTGCTGTTGAAGCAGCTCGGCGTCAAGAAGCTCGCGGCGGTGATCGGCGGCTCCTACGGCGGTGTCCTGGTGGTCAACTGGATGACGCGTTATCCCGAGGATATGGAGAGGGTCGTACTCGTTGCGACGAGTGCCAACCTCAACACCCAGGCGATCGCGTTCTCGGTGATGAGTCGTAATTCCATCACTGACGATCCGGCGTGGAAGGGCGGAGATTACTACGCGGAAGGCGAAGCCGAGGGCAAGTGCGGGGAGGGTCCGCGGGCCGGCCTCGCCAGCGCCCGTCAGCTCGCGCACATCACCTATCTTTCGCGTGAGCTCCTGCAGCAGAAGTTCGAGCGCCGCCGGCAGGCGAACTTCGTCGAAGCTCCGGAGTCGGAGCGTCGCGAACGCGACCGGCTTTTCAAGACGTATTTCCAGATTGAGAGCTATCTCGACTACCAGGCCGGCAAGTTCCTCAAGCGGTTCGACGCCAACAGTTACCTGCACATCACCCGTTCGATGGATCTCTCTGATCCCTGCGACCGGTACGGAACACTTGACGACGCGTTCGCGCGGGTGAAGGCGAAGACGCTGGTCGTCTCCTACGCGAACGACATCCTCTTCCCCGTCTGGCAGTCGAAGGAGATCGTGCAGTCGCTGATGAAGTCGCACAAGTCGGTCTCCTACTGTCACCTCGAGAGCGGCACCGGACACGACTCGTTCCTTACCGATATCGCGCATCTCTCCAAGGTCGTGGGCGGCTTCCTTTCGCGGCGCGAGGTGAAGGTCACGGAATCGCAGAAGCGCGAGTACCGCTCGGTCGTGAAGATGGTGAAGGACGGCGCTCATGTGATCGATATCGGCTGTGGCGACGGCTCGCTGCTTAACGTGCTGCGTGAGGTCCGTAAGGTCAAGGGCGACGGCGTGGAGCTCGACATCGAGCGCTACGAGGAGGCGATTGCCGACGGACACGACATGCTTTTCGACGATGTGGACGAGTGCGGTATCGAGTGTGCGCCGGACGAGCATTACGACACCGCCGTCGTGTCCGACACCCTCCAGGAGGTGAAGAATCCGCGCGGACTCCTCCACGAGGCGCTCCGAATCGCGGACGAAGCGGTCGTCACCTTCCCCAACTTCGCCGCGTACCGCATTCGGCTGACACTGGCACTTACCGGTCGGCTTCCCGTTTCGAAGCAACTGCCGTTCCAGTGGTACGACACGCCGAACATCCACTGTATCACGCTCAAGGATTTCAAGGCGCTCTGCGACGCGGAGAAGATCGAGATCGTCGAGGTGCAGGCGGAATCGCGGCATCTTATCGGCAAGCTTCTGCTGGCGCTCGGCTTCAAGAATCTCGGAGCTTCAAGGATCATCGCCAGAATTCGGCGCCGTTGATGAAAAATGATATAATAACCGTAATGGGTGAAAGAAAGGAAAGCGCATGGGCGACAAGATTAAAGTAGGCATTGTCGGTTGCGGATTCGTAGGTGGGGCGCTCAAGACCTGGATTGAGGAGAACAATTCGGAGGAGTGCGAGGTGCTGGTTTCGGATCCGCCTAAGGGATATAACGATGACTTGTCCGGAATCGACATCGCGTTCCTGCAGATTCATGTGCCGACCGAAGACGATGGCTCTCAGGATCTGACGCTGATGACCGAGCTTATCCGCAAGTTGCCGGATGTGCCGGTCTTCGTTCGTACCACGATCCTGCCCGGTACCTCCGAGCGTCTTTCCCGCGAGACCGGGCATCGCGTGTATTTCATGCCGGAGTTCCTGACCGAGCGGACGCATATCGAGGATTTCCGCCGTCAGCCGATGGTCTTCACCGGTGCGGTCGAGCTACTGACGCGGATTTTCAAGGGCAAGCAGTTCACGACCATGACGCCGTTGGAGGCCGAGGTGACGAAGTATGCGCATAACGTCTTCGGCGCGTACAAGGTGACCTATTTCAACGCCGTCTACGACTACTGCAAGCGCATGGGCGCCGATTGGGCGCGTGTTCATGCGGGCATGCTGCTGTCTGGCTATATCAACGAGACCCACACCCGCGTTCCCGGTCCGGACGGGAAGTTCGGGTATGGCGGCAAGTGCTTCCCGAAGGACGTCAACGCGTTTACGGTTCTTACCCGGGGCACTCCGCTTGGCGAGCTGTTGAAGCCGCTGCATGAGCTCAATGTCCGTTTCCGAGGGGTCGAAGAGCGCATATGAAGATCGTCCAGCTGGTTCCCGCGATGGAGCAGGGCGGCGTCGAACGAGGCGTTGTCGAGATGAATCGCGCGATTATCGGTGCCGGCTGGGAGAACGTGGTCGTGACGTCCGGGGGACGGCTAACCGAGCGGATCACGGCGGATGGCGGAAGGTTTGTCAGGCTGGATGTCAAGTCGAAGAATCCGCTGACTTATTTTCAGCGCGCCTATGCGTTGCGGAAGATTCTCGCCATCGAGAAGCCGGATGCGGTTTGCGCGCATTCTAGGGTTCCGGCCTGGCTGTTCGTCTGGGCGAACCGCACGCTCGGAATCCCCTGGATCACCTTCGCGCACGGAGCCAATTCGGTCTCCGGCTATTCGAAGGTCATGACGATGGGTGACCTGACGGTCACGCCGTCCGGATTCATCGCGGATTACCTCAAGTCGAATTACGCTCTCGCCGAGGAACGGATCCGCGTGATTCCGCGTGCAATCGACCGTGAGCGGTTCGATTGCTCTCGTCTGGATCGCGACTTCATCGCCGCGAAGCGGACGGAGTGGAAGACGGATGGTTCGTTCGTGGTTATGGCAATCGGACGCATCACCCAGCTCAAGGGTTTCGACGTGCTTATCCGCGAGGTCTCCAAACTCCCAAGTCGTTTCAGGCTGGTCATCGTCGGGGAGGCTGAGGAACGCCGGAAGGATGTCGAGGAGGACCTTCGTCGGCTCGTCGCGGAGCTGAAAATGACGGATCGCGTGGTTTTTGCCGGAAATCAGCAGAAGGTCGCGGAATGTCTTTCGATCGCCGATGTCGTCGTGTCTTCCAATACGCGCAAGCCCGAGGCGTTCGGACGTTCGATGGCTGAGGCGCTGGCGATGGATCGTCCCGTGGTCGCCAAGGCCTTCGGCGGGGCGCTAGATGTCGTTCGTGACGGCATTGACGGCGTGCTCACGAAGGACGCCGAATTCGCCGAGGCAATTGAAAAGGTGTCGAAGATGACGTTTGCCGGACTTCGCGAATCCGCCCTGGAACGTTTCTCGTTTGAGAAGATGATCGAGCGTTCGTTAGGCGTGTATCGGGAGGTTGTCGGAATCGGTAAGAGGCCTGCGGCGCGATGAAGATCAAGCTGCTGAAGAAGACGGAGTGGGCGGGACACGAATTCGAATTCGCGCCGGGTTACACGTTCACGCTTGACCACGCCTGCCGGGACTACGACTGGCTGGTGGTGTATGACGAGATGCCGTGCGAGGAGAAGCTCTGTTGTCCCTGGCAGCACACGATCCTGGCGACGCAGGAGCCGGTCAGCGTCAAATCGTATTCGCAGGCCTATGTCCGTCAGTTCGCGCATTACCTCACCAACCGTCCCTTCGAGGCCGAGCGTCATCCCGGCTGGTTCTTCGGACAGGGGTATTACCTCTGGTACAACGGACACTCCCTGGAGGAGCTGAAGACCCTGGACTTCTCGAAGAAGGACAAGCTGCTTTCGGCGGTCTGTTCCTCCAAGCAGATGCGGCACACGAAGCATCATGCGCGGCTTCAGCTGATGAGGCGCCTCTCCGAGCGGCTGGAGGGCTTTGACTGGTACGGACGCGGTGTAAGGCCGATCGGGAAGAAGTACGAGGCGCTGGACTCCTACCGGTATCACGTCGCCATTGAGAACCACATCGGGGCGGGACACTGGAGTGAGAAGGTCGCGGACGCGCTGCTGAGCGAGTGTCTGCCGTTCTACGCGGGCGACCCGGAGCTGGGCAAGGCGCTGCCGCCGGATTCGTTCATCCCGATTCCGATCGACGATCCGGAGAAGGCGGTGGAGATCATCGAGAAGTCCATCGCCGACGGCGAATACGAGAAGCGCCGCGCGTCCGTCCTGGAGGCGAAGCGGCTGCTGTTCGAGAAGTACAACCTGCATGCGCAGATCATCAGATTGATCGAGACGGCGGAGGAAACCGACGGCAGGCCGCGGACGCGGCTCTTCCCGCGCAAGGCGCTGCGTTGGCGTTCGCCGTCCGCGGCATTGGAGGACGGTTGGCATCATTTCCTTCAGTATCTGAAGATGGTATAATCCGAGCGGAGAGACGGAATATGGAGAATTTGAAAGAGGGTGCGGGCGTGATCGTGGCGGGAGCTGGCATCTGGGGATGCACGGTGGCGCGGGTGTTTGCGGAGAAGGGACAGAAGGTCCTGGTGCTCGAAAAGCGTCCGGTGGTCGGCGGCAACGTCCGCTGCCGCATCGACGAAGAGACCGGAATCGAAGTCCATATCTACGGCAGCCACATCTTCCATACGCATAACCGGAGGGTCTGGGATTTCATCCGCCGTTTCACCGAGTTCAACGGTTATCAGCATAAGGTCCTCGCCTGTTACCAGGGTAAGGTCTATCATCTCCCGCTGGGCCTCACGCTGATCAACAAGTTCTTCGGCGTGGAGCTGAAGCCGTCCGAACTTGACTCGTTCCTCACGGACGAGCGCCGGCAGGCGATCTTTGATGCGTTTTTCCGCGGATACACCAGCAAGCAGTGGGGCAAGCCGCCGGAGGAGATTGATCCCGGCATCATCAAACGTGTGCCGGTGCGGAACAACTACGACACCAATTATTTCAACGACTACTGGCAGGGTATCCCGTCCGACGGCTATAACCGTCTTTTCGAGCGGCTGCTTGACCATCCGAACATCACGGTCCGTTGCAATGAGGAGGTCCGGCTGTCGGACTTCGACTTCGGCTCGGGATGTCGCGTTTATTATTCCGGACCTATCGACACGCTTTTCGGCTATAAGTACGGTCCGTTACCCTGGCGCAGTCTGCGTTTCGAGACGGAGACGCTCGACCTCGCCGATTATCAGGGGACGTCGGTGGTTAATTACGCCGAGGTCGAGGTGCCATACACGCGCATTCACGAATTCCGTCATTATCATCCCGAGCAGACGCCCAAGGTCGCGAAGACGGTGATCACGCGCGAGTTCCCGCAGGCGTGGAAGTCCGGCGACGAGCCCTATTACCCGATTAACAGTCCGGAGTCCGCGGCATTGCTGGAGCAGTATCGCCAGGAGGCCGGGCGTTATCCGAATCTGATCATCGGGGGACGGCTCGGAGAGTATCGTTACTACGACATGGATCAGTCCGTCGCGAAAGCGCTGGAGATCGCAGAAGGAGGGACGAAATGAAGCGTGTCCTATGGTGGGGTCGGTTCGATCCTGGTTATTCGCGCAACCGCGTGTACATCTCGCTGTTCAAGGAACTCGGCTGGGAGGTCGATTTCTTCTTCGTGAAGGTTTGGCCGCGGTTCGGGGACGTGGAGGCGTTCTTCCGCGGACTCGACAGTCGTCCGAAACCGGACCTCGTCTGGGTGCCGGTGGCGCGTCAGCGTGACATTGCCGCGGCCTGCCGCTGGGCGCATAAGCGCGGGATCAAGGTGCTGTTCGATCCGATGATTTCGGCTTGGGACAAGAAGGTGCTCGAGCAGAAGAAGTGGAAGGCGGAGGAGTCGCGCGCGAAGCGGCTGCTGAAACTCGAGAAGCGGCTGATGGCGATGCCGGACCTCGTTACCTGGGACACTAGCTGCCACGTCGATTTCGCCGCGGAGTATCTTGATGTTCCGCGCGAGAAGATGCGGGTGCTGCTGACGGGTACGGACGAGTCGGTCTTCAAACCGCAACCAGAGACATTGCCGCCGTCCGACGGACTCTTCCACGTCCTTTATCACGGCGCTTATCTGCCGCTGCACGGAACCGAATTCATCGTTGAGGCGGCGCGGATGACGCAGGATCTGCCGATTCAGTGGGATTTCCTCGGCTGGGGGGCGTACAAAGCGGCGACGGAGGCGAAGGCGTCCGGCATCAAGAACGTGCGTTTTCTCGATAAGGTCCCTTATGTCCAGGTGCCGGCGGTCATTGCCGCGCATGATGTCGTGCTCGGTGTTTTCGGCACCACCGCCAAGGCCGCCCGCGTAATCGGCAATAAAGTTTACGAGTGCATGGCCTGTGCGCGGCCTACGATCAACGAGTTCTGCACCGGTTATCCGCCGAGCGCGAAGGACTGCAAGTCGATCAAGTTCATCCCCGCCGGTGATGCCGCGGCGTTGGTCAAGGCGGTTGAGGAGTATCGCGCCGACTGGACGAATCGTGACGCGTATTTCACCGCCGCGCGCGAGTGGTTCGAGCGTGAGCTTGCCATGAGCGTGATCCGCCGTCAGTTGGCGGACATCCTGGAGGTACTGGGCGTATGATGCCTGACCGTCAGCTGCGGCTTCTGGTCGTGGACAACTTTCAGATCCGGCGTTATGGCGCGGGACGGGAAGGGCAGGGCTATCGTTTCGTTTGCGGCGCGATCCGCAACAACTGGCGGGTGATGACTTTCTCCGAGCGTGATATCACGCGGTTTCTCGCGCCGCTCGGTTTTCTGCGTAATATCGGCGCGGCGATGATGAATCGTCGGTTGGTGAAGACCTGCCGTAACTTCCGTCCCGATCTCGTGCTGATCGGACATTGTGACTATGTCACGAACGCGACGTTGGCGAAGATCCGTGCGGAGCTGCCGGAGACGAAGCTCGTGCATATCAACGTCGATCCGATCTGGCAGCCGCACACGGTGGGACAGATCGTCGAACGCGTGGATTCCTGCGACGCGATCTTCGTGACGACGGCAGGTGAGAAGCTGAAGGAGTGGACGACAGGGAAGAACATCGTCGGATTCCTGCCGAACATGTGCGATCCGGTGATGGAGAACGAGGATGTTTCGAGGAAGTCGGATTGCGCGTATGATGTGTTCTTTGCGGGACATGACGGACCGAATGACGAGCGTATTGCGCTGATTCGCGAGCTGCTACCCCAGATCGAATCGAAGGTGCGTCTGGGGGTTTTCGGCACCTGCGGACGTCCCGCGATTTCCGGGGCGAACTACGAGCAGGCGTTGCTCTCAAGCCGGATGGCACTTTCGCTCAACCGCGTCGAGGGTTGGAAGTGGTATTCGTCCGACCGACTTGCGCATCTGATGGGCCGTGGAATCCTGACGTTCATCTCCGCGAAGAGCGGTTATGACGCGTTTTTCCGTCCTGATGAGGAGGCGGTGTTCTTCACTGATGCCGCTGACCTTGCGGAGAAGGTCGTCCGCTACGCGTCCGATCCCGAAGCGGCCCGGCGTATCGCGTCCGCCGGTCGCGCGCGTTATCATGCGCTTTTCAACGCCGCGAGAGTGTTGCGGTACATTGCGGAGACAACATTCGGCGGACCGAGTTCGGAATCCTATGAATGGGGCGGGGAGGTGTATAGGTGAAGCACGAGACGGTATTTCTCCGCAAGCGTATCAAGCACGCGATCGTCAAGCCGTTCGCCTGGGTAGGCATCGGTATTGCATGGCTGGTGTTCGCTCATGTGCCGCATCGGGTGCTTTTCCTTATCTGCGATCTGATTAGCGCCGCTTATTATTGGCTGGATACGCGCGGACGCAAGCTTTCGCTTTTGAATCTGCGGATTATCCGCGGTATGGGGCCTGAGCTTCGGCCCGGACACTGGCAGCCCGATTTCAATGTCCGTAACCTGAAGTATGATCCGACGCGTCGTGAGGAGATCGTGATCCGCCGCAGTTATCGGAACATGTCTCGGACGATCGCGCATATCTTCTGGACTTCGGTTAACGCTCTTGAGCGGGCAAAGTCCGTCGCCGTCCTGACCGAGCCATGTCGCCGGTTCCTCGCGACGCACAAGCCGTCCATCACGGTGTCCGCGCATCTCGGATGCTGGGAGGTTCTTTCGCAGCTGGTGGTCATGGAAGGGCATCCGATTATTTCCGTCGCCAAGAACATCGGCACGGACGCGATGACGAAGCTGTTGATGCGGTCGCGGCAGGCGATCGGACAGGAGATTGTGCCGGTCGACGGCGCGTTCCGTCATCTGATGAAGGCGTTGGCGGACGGGAAGGACGTCGGCCTGCTCGTGGATCAGTTCGTCAATCGCAAGGACGGCGGAATCTGGGTGTGGTTCCTTGGACGCCCCATCTGCGTTTCTGTGGCGCCAGCGTTTCTTTCCGCGAAGTCGCACGCGCCGATCATCGTGGCCTGGTCGCGTCCGTTGAAGGATGGTTCGTATCGTTGCGAGGAACTTGCCACTTTCTCTGGTGACGGCAAGGTTGATATCCGCGGACGCACGAAGGAGATTCTTGGGGTGCTTGAGCGGGTCATTCGCCGTCATCCCTCTTGCTGGGTCCTCAATTATCGTTATTTCAACGAAGGCCCCGAACAATCCGAATTCGATGCCTTGATATCCGAGCAGAATCAGTGAGCAAATTGATAATTTCGGTCTGACCGATTTTATCAATTTATGATAAAATTTCAACATGTCAGCTTCCAATAATCGCATCACTGAATCGAATAGCTATCATCACCTGATGAGCCGCATAGCCCATCAGGTCTTCTTCCTCACTGAAGACGTGCGCAATGATCTTATGGAGATGATTCTCCGATCAGCGGAATTTCACGGCATCAAGCTCATCTCTTGGTGTATCATGACGAATCATTTTCACCTTCTCGCCTATTTGCCAGACCCTGAACTCTTAGGCGAGGACGAGATCGTTCGTAGATATGGTGTGCTCTATGGAACCTCTCGTCGCGATGCTCTTATGGCACGACTCGCCATGCTTCGTGCGTCACATCCACAAGACGATGCCCTCGCGCAAGCCGAGCTCAAGCGTCTAACCGATCGCATGTATAAAATCGGGGAGTTTATGAAGGTCATTAAGCAATGGCTGACGCAGGAATATAATCGTCGCTATTCGCATTCCGGGACGATGTGGGATTCAGTCTACAAGGATATACCGGTGAAGGGCGAGTCGACTGCCTTGGCAAAGCGAGCTGGATACATACATTTGAATCCTGTTCGCGCTGCAATAACCTCTGAGTTTGACGGCTATCTCTGGAGTAGTCTTACAGCACTGAAACGGGGAGATGGAATAGCGTTAAGCGGTCTACGTGTAATTTATGGTGATGACGCCACGAAAGATGAGATATTGGGAGCGCACAAGCACCTGATGGCCGAGTTGCTTGAGAAATACAAGCTTGAACGTGCCAAGGAAATAGCGCAAAAGCGACGAGCTGGATTTCACGTTGAGGCTGATCCACTGACCACGGAGGCTATGATCGCACAAGCTACTGCGCAGATAGAGGCGTGCATGATCGCAGGCGTGGAAGATAGTGTCGTCACGAGTGCGAAAAGGGGGCGCCCGGTCAATGCGAATATCGAATCGCACATCAAGCGGCTGCTTGATTCGGGTGCGGATCTATCAGCCCGGGCGCTAGCCGAAGCTGTTGGCTGTTCCGTTCCAACGGTCTATCGATATCTGCGAAAAATGCGAAAGCCGTGATGTGGGAAATGGCATCTTGGGATTATCATAATTCGAGAAAATCGGTCTGACCGATTTTCTCGAATTATGATAATCCCATTTATTGTCCTTTCTGGCTTCACCTGATAGAGGGCAAAATGTTAGCAAATGATCAATGGATATTTGATATAATGTTGCAAAAAGGATTGGCAATGATACTGAAGCATCGAGATCGAGAGTTGCTGCGCTTCGAATGGACCGGAGCGCGCGGGGTTCGTGTGCTCTCGGCAAACGAGTCCGAGCGCAAGTTTCTGCCAATTGATATGTTCGGCTCGGTTTCGGACGCTTCGCTGTGGAAGTGGATTTCAACGCGCACCGTTCCGCGCGGGCGGAAATACATGTTGTCTGCCTTGCGTCAGCTTGGCATTCCATCGGATGACGTTCGCGCAATTGTTAACTTCAGCCGCGGGCTTTCGCTCAATGATGTCTATTGGATTGTTGAGGATGGTTTCACGGGGTGCTGAAGGATTATATTACTGCGTCGGAGATTGCGGACATTCTATCGGTAGATGCGCGCACAATCGAACGCAAAATTCGGACCTTGCGTGAAAACGGCCGTGTTTCGCGCGTGGGTTCGCGCAAGGCCGGATATTGGAAAGTGTCCTGAGTTTTGATATAATTATTGATGTAATAATAGTCAATTGATAATGTCAAGATCTGAGATACTGTCGTTGCCCAAGCGGCCGGAACTGGAGTGTGCGCTTCCTGGATATCTCCAACATGATCTTGATGCCTTCAAGCAGGGGTTGGAAGAAAGGTCGGGCTTTCTGGATTGCCTGTGGTGCGAGCTTTACGGATCGATTAACGGCGCGGAAATCGACGATCAGGCGCTGATTGCGGACACGCCGTATCTTACAGCGCTTCAGCGGGAATTCCTGAAGACCTACCTCAATGCGCGCCGTCGCGAGTTGTTCGTTCGCGGCGCTTCGAAGACGGGCGGGTGTCCTGAATGTTTGATATAATATTGGGCGTTATGGTGGTATCGTTTGAAGAATTTCGAAGTCTAGGATGAAGAAACTCGATAAAGAATTTGAGCAAATCTGCGCCTATATCCGCAATCGACGGAATGAGGTGATCGGATTCTTGAATTATGCAACCGTATCAACATATTGGGCTGTCGGTGCGTATGTTGCCGATCGAGTTGCATCGAAAGCGTGGAATGCTGGATCTGTCCTTCAATTCTGTGATTACGTCAAGACGCGTTATCCAAAACTGCGAGGATTCGGGCAACGACAAATCTACAATATGGTTGAGTTTTATAAGATTTACTCAACGCCGGAATTCGCCAAGATTGTCGATCGACTGAAGTTGCAGGAGTTCATTCTACCCAAGGCGCCTTCGAATTTGCAGTTGGCAACTGCAAAGGACGATTCAAAGAGGATTGATGGTTTGCAGTTGGTAACTGCAAATGAATCTAAAGGGTGTTTGAATATTCCGGAGATGCCGGAGTTTCTTGCCTTGATTACATTTACGAATCACATTGAAATTATTGCGCGTTGCCGCAGTCTTGAAGAAAAAGTTTTCTACATTCTTTATTCGATGCGCGAGCGCATGACTCAGATGCAACTGCGTCGTGCAATTGTCTCTCAAGCATACGAATCGGTCATGAGCAAAGAGAAGCGTGTCACGAAGACGCTTCGAGAGAAGTATCCCGATGCTGAGTTCATGATGAAGGATAAAGTGTTTCTTGAGTTTCTGGGGCTCCCGGAAAAGCACACCGAGCCGAAACTTAGGCGCGAAATCCTCAATCATATGAAGCAGTTTATCCTTGAACTTGGTAAAGATTACCTCTATATGGGTGATGAGTACCATGTCAAGGTTGGCGCCAAAGATAAGCGGATTGATCTGCTTTTCTATCATCGAGGGCTTAACTGCCTTGTTGATGTTGAGCTTAAGGCAGTAGAGTTCAAACCGGAATTTATCAGCAAGATGAATGTCTATCTTGCTGCACTTGATCGGGATGTCAAACGCCCCCATGAGAATCCATCCGTCGGGCTCTTGCTTTGCCCGTCAGCCGATGGCACAGAAGTTAAATATACGCTTGACAGCAACCTAAGCCCCATTATGGTAGCTGAATACAAGCGTCTCTTGATTCCCGCGGAGGTCATCAAAAAGTCCCTTGATGAATACTGTGAATTTATGAAGAAGGAATCAAGCTCCCAGAAAGGTCCTCGGTCCTTCTCCGGTCAGAAAGGTGGACTCTAATGACCGATACGGCGGTGAAGATTCCGACTCCGGACGAACTGGAGGCGATGCTCGCGCGCGGGATGCACTGCTCGCATCAACATATTTGGCCTATGGGTATTTGGTATCTCATGAGAGGAAGGAATGCGAGGTTGACGGAATGAAACTTAAACGCAACGATTTCGACATCATTCTTTCGCTTGGCGGCAATTGCAGCGCCGTCGGGCAGCTTAGGTGTTGGATTTAGGACTTTTGGAGAAAAGACATGAACGAGGAGCCGCTCCTATCTCTCCTGATTTTGACTTATCGTCAGGTCCGCTTTGTTCGAGAAGCGGTTATGTCGGCATTGTCGCAGGACTATGTGAACCTGGAGATTGTCATATCAGACGATGCGTCGAATGATGGCACCATTGAGATTGTGAGAGATTGTGTGCGCGATTACCGCGGCCCTCATCGGGTTGTCATCAATGAGAACAAGTGCAACCTCGGCATCGGTGCGCATATGCGCAAAGCCTGTGCGTTATGTCACGGTGACTGGATTATCACACAAGGAGGTGATGACATTTCTCTTCCAAATCGATTGCGCGTTACAGCTGATTACATCCAACGATATCCATCTGCGTCGGCAATTGGTGTAAGTGCTGTTGCGATTGATGAGGAAGGACATGAGATCGAGGATTCCCATGCCGTTGACGAACCGAAAATTTACCCTCGATATCAAGGGGGGCAGCTCACAACGTCGCAGAATCCGGGCGATGACGTTTCATTCGTTATGCTGATTGGAGCGATGGCTGCTTACCGGCGCGATGTAACTGCGCTTTCGGAAATATCCGAGTCGTCCATTGCCGAAGACGTGGTGTTTTCATGGAGAGCGAGTTTGTTGGGGGATATTATTTGCGTTCCCGAGCGATGTGTTCAGCAACGGATCAATAAGTCGAGCATAACCCGGTCGGGACGGAAATCGCGTAAGAGAAGAGATCGTCAGGCATCCCGTCGCAGGGTTGAGAGAATAATCTACAATTCGTTCGATGCGCTCATCAATGAAGCACGGCGATATCCATTTGAGGTTCCTCCACAATGGCTTGCCTATGTGCGATGCGCTCGGTCCAGGAGTCTGCTCCTATGCCTGCCTTTTGATTATACGGAGAGCACCCTTGACCGATACGCAAGTGCACTAGATAGCGCAGATCTCAACGTCTGGATTCTAGTTAAAAAATCCAGTCGATACGGGAACACGCTTAAGTTACTTTGGTTACTTCTGCGCCTGAGCGTACGCAAGATTTTCTTTACGCGGAGGGGGCAGGCATGAGCACGCGATTCTCTTTTCTCTGCCCAGCATACAACCATGAACGCTTCATCGAGCGCTTTCTTGATTGCGTGTTAAGACAAACTGATCCGGATTGGGAGTTGGTTCTTGTTGATGATAGTTCGTCGGACAGGACGGCCGAAATTGCTGCGCAGTATGGGGATCCTCGTATCAAACTAATCCGACATGACGTCAACAGGGGTGTTGCTGCTGGGCTGAATGATGCGTTTACATGCTCATGCGGCGAACTTGTTTGCTTCGTCGCCTCGGATGACGAGCCGGAACCGACGCTTGTTGCCGAGATGAAGTCCCTTTTTGCCGAGGATCCTCAACTTGCCGCTGCCTATACGAACCTTACGGAGATTGACGAGGAAGGTCGCCCGCTCGAGAGACGCTTCGAATTGCCGCGACATGTTCCGCACGAACATCTCTTCGCAGAGATGTTTATACACCGGAACTGTCTACCGTCGCCAGGGCTGACGATGCGCAGAGAGATGTTCGCGGCGATGTGGCCTTTGGACGAGGGATTCCTCCAGCACTCCGATTCGGCCATGAATCTCACGATAACCTCGGCTCACAGATTTTCCTTCGCACGAACGCCGCTGATGCGCTACAGGGTGAATCGCAGAGGAAAGAGCGCGGGGGCTTCGAATCGTTCACAAGTCACGAAGACGCGCGAATCGGCGGAGGTCTCTTTGCTTCTGGATTATGCAGATCGCTTGATCGGTAATGATGTCTCGACTTTTTTGCGACTATTCGGCCATCTCGAGCTTGTGAAGTCAGCATCAGTTACCCCTGAGACGGTGTCCTTTTGGCTTGCACGAATTGCATTGACATCAGACCAGTACGACAAGCGGCTGTGGGGCCTGAGGCGAATCATTCGGCTGATGAACGAGCGGTCACAGGCCGATCTTCTTAGGAGGAACGCTGGCTTCACCTTTAAGGATATGCTTTCTTTGGCACAGGACGTTCATTCGCAGAATCGGTTCTACCACAAGTTTTGCAAGTATCGCACCTGGACCTTCCGCCTTGGATTTCTCCTCGCGCTTATAACCGTCTTATTTATCACATTGTTACTTTGGTAGGCACGCTAAGTTAGGAACATAATCATGATCAAGTTTCTCGATCTTCAGAAAATCAACGAACGCTTCCGCGGCGAAATCGACGCGCGTATCAAGGGCATCCTCGACCGCGGCTGGTACCTCCAAGGTGAAGAGAACGCGCGGTTTGATCAGAACTTCGCGGCTTACTGTGGCACGAAAGGTGCGGTCGGCGTTGCCAACGGACTCGATGCCTTGAACCTCATCATCAAGGCCTACGGTTTTGGTCCAGGCGATGAGATCATCGTTCCTGCCAATACGTTCATCGCGACGATTCTGGCCATCAGTGAAAACGGTTGCACACCGGTTCTCGTCGAGCCGGATCCTGAAACTTTCTGCATCGATCCCGAAAAGATCGAGGCGGCGATTACCCCGCGTACAAAAGCGGTGATGGTCGTTCACCTTTATGGGCGGGCCGTGCCGATGGCAAAGATTTGGGCACTTCGCGAGAAGTACGGTTTTAAGATCATCGAAGATGCTGCACAAGCGCACGGAGCAACTTATCAGGGTCGTCGCACGGGTAATCTCGGTGATGCCGCAGCATTTTCGTTCTATCCCGGAAAGAATCTCGGCGCAATGGGTGATGCAGGCGGTGTAACCTCGAACGATGAGGTATTGCTCACGAAAGTTCGGGCGCTCGGCAACTATGGTAGCGATCGTAAGTATCACCATATCTACAAGGGCGTCAACTCGCGTCTCGACGAAATGCAGGCAGCGATCCTGGATGTGAAGCTCGTGCATCTTGATGCCGACAACACCCGACGTGCCGAAATCGCCGTGCGTTATTGCCGAGGAATCACCAATCCCCGCATCAAGCTCCCGTGCGATCCAAATTCTACACCTTCCATCTATACCTCTCTCTCTCATGTTTGGCATCTCTTCGTCATTCGGTGTGCGAATCGCGAGTCGCTGGCGAAACACCTGGAGATGAATGGCGTACAGACGAATATTCATTATCCGACCGCTCCGCATCACCAAGGCGCCTATGCCGAATGGGCGGCGTGTTCGTATCCGATTACCGAGGCGATGCACCGCGAAGTGCTTTCGCTGCCGATTTCACCGGTCCTGACGGACGATGAGGTCGCGCAGGTCATTGCCGCCGTCAATTCGTGGGAGGGCTAACGATGGCTCTGGTCAAAGAGATTGAATTCGCGTTCAAAGGTGACGAGCGAGGGAAGCTGATTCCGCTCGAAGCTTCGTCCGATCAAGTCCCCTTCGAAGTGAAGCGGATGTATTACATCTTCGATACGACGCCCGGTACGGTGCGGGGCAAGCATGCTCATAAGGTTTTGAAACAGGTTCTCATCTGTGTTTCCGGAGCCTGTACCATCGATTGCGAATTGCCCGATGGAACAAAAAGTTCGCACCGCCTTGACTGGCCGACGAAAGGACTGCTGGTTGAAGGCCTTGTCTGGCGAGAGATGCGGGATTTCTCGAAGGATGCCGTCCTGATGGTACTCGCGAGCGAACATTACGACGAAGCAGACTACATACGCGATTATACGACATTTCTACAATTTTCTACGCAGATTAATGCAGATGGAGATGCTAAATGCGAATCTTTTTATCATTAATGAATGCAATTCGACGAGACGGGGGAATCGCACCCTTACCCTGCTTCTACGAAACTTTTATTCACCAACTAGCGTCAGCTGGGAATGAGCTTCTTGTCTTCTATTCATGGGGATTACCGTATGGAGAAAGACCAGCAACAACGAAAAGAATAAAAGACGCACTTAAGCACTTTGATCCTGAGTTGGTCATAGCGTTCAATAACTTTGGTCCGAATTATGCCGAGTTTGTTGATTGTCCGATTTTTATATATGAAGTTGATTCTCCGTTATATTATGACAATCTAAGCCATATAAAAAGACACCCAGATAGATATTGGTATTATGTTGTACAGGAAGAGTCTTTGAAGGTCTTGAAAGAACAATACGGCGTGCCAAACGAGCGCATTATATTGACACCATTCTTTACTGAAGTACAGGCGGAAAATCTTCCCAAACGAACGAACATATCATTTATTGGATCAAGGTTTTTCGGATCTGAAGCACCATGGCAATTGTTCATGCGGAGGAATCCGGTCAATGAATTAATTCGTGACTATAAGGATCTTGTCGTAGAGTTGCAAGAAAATCCGTTTCTATCAACCGAAGAAATACAGGCGCGATATCCGAAGCTTAATGTTAATCACACTTTGCTGGATGGATTGGTGATGGCATTGTCTGGCGAGAAACGTGTAGGGGTGCTTTCTGCTGTTGCCGATTTAGGGTTAGAGGTATATGGACCGCAGGCATGGTTTGAGACCTCGGAATCGGTTATGTTGTCGCTCGCCTACAACCCGAAGCAAATCTACTCTTTAAAGGATAACCAAGATTTATATAATTCATCGCGTATTTGTATCAATGTAAATCACTTGCAAGCAATCAGCGGCTTTTCTTGGAGGGTTTGTGACATTATGGCCTCTACCGGTTGCTTAGTGTCCGAATACAGGAGAAATCTTGAGGCATTCTTCCCTGGTATCCCTATCCCAACATTCACCAATAAATTTGAAGCACGAGAGCAGTGTCGCCGACTTCTTGCAAATGATAATCTTCGGAAAGAGATATCTACGATGTGTCGTCAGATAATCAATGAAAGATATAGATTTAGAAATGTCCTCCATTTGCTTGAGCAGTCATCAGGATTGTGTCTAAGTGCTAGTTCTAGTAAAGGAAATGTCAGCTTCTTGACAGAAGACATCTATTTTTGCCGTCATCGTGCATCTGTAGCAATTCAATGCCTAAAGTTGGCTGCCTGTCAAGTGCCAGGACTAGGGCGTTTATTCGATCAAGTGAAATGTCTACGTCGAATTCAAAAGCATGTGGCAAAGGACTTCTGATACGGATACTTGAGTGTCTGGTTTCCGTAAACGAAAACGAAGGATTGTTTGCCTAATCAACGGCTAGGGGTCTCTTGGAAACGCACTTAAAGGCTTCGTAATGCGCAGCAGGAATAATATTGTTTATAAACTAGCGATTAAATTCAGCTCGATCTTTCTCTGGTCGCCGACCAGAGCGAAGGCCTATCGCGAGTCTCGCCTTAAAGACAATCCGTTCCCAGATGTCCTAAAGAACGCCTATACGCTGCCGCTACTCAAAGACACGATCGATACGGTTGTTTTGGGATCATCTCATGCCCACTATGGCTTTCATGCGGAAGGATCGGTCTTTAACCTGGGCGGAACTTCATGCGATCTTTTCCACTCTTTCGAATTGTATCAATGGTTGAATAATCAAGGTTTCGACAAGATTAAGACTATCATTCTCTTTTATGACGTCTTCTCGCCGGGATTTGTCTTGGAGATGACCTCTGATGCCGAATTGCACATTCCCTATGAAATCTGCTTCGGAATTGGCGATCGCAGCGAATTGCGAGGCGTCTCACCGAAAACTAAATACGTGCTAGAAGAACGAGCGAAATTTCATTACCGAAAGCAAACGCCAGATCTATCGTGGCGGGGGAATGGGGATCATGATGTAGATATGAGCTGGATTGACCTTGATACTAGAATCGCAGGACATCTTAAGCACTGTCGACGCGGAAGTCGCCAAACTGAATATGTCGAGAAGATGCTCAATCTCGCTAAGGATCGCGCAGACCGATTCATCGTCGTACTTCCGCCGCTTCGTGCGGATTACCGCAATAAGCTGACAGAGGATTCGCCTACTCTTTTCCCAGAACTCTTTGATCTTATGAGCAAGGAGCCAACTCTTAAGCTCCTTGATTATCACGACTGCTCATTGTTTACCGATCGTGATTTTATGGACTGTGATCATCTCAATGCCCAGGGAGTCGTAAAACTTACTCGTATCATCAATGAAGACAGAATCAACTTGTGAGGGGAATTATGGAGCCATACATACATCCGCTTTCCGATGTTCAGAGTGACGCGATAGGATCAGGAACCCGTATCTGGCAATTTTGTGTCGTTCTGCCAGAGGCCGCTATTGGATCCGACTGTAACATTTGCTCTCATTGCTTCGTAGAAGGGGGTGCTGTTATCGGCGATCGTGTTACCGTTAAATGCGGGGTTCAGATCTGGGACGGAGTCACGCTGGAAGACGATGTCTTTGTCGGAGCGAATGTAACCTTTACCAACGATCGACACCCAAGATCCGGCAATCATAATTTTATTCTTGAGAAAACGACTGTAAAGCGTGGTGCCTCAATCGGTGCCGGTGCAGTTATCCTGCCAGGCGTGACAATCGGTGAGAATGCTGTTGTTGGTGCTGGAGCAGTTGTAACGAAGGATGTGCCGGACGACGCAACAGTGGTCGGCAACCCGACTCGTATTCTTTATCATAAATCGATAATTTCGGTCTGACCGATTTTCTCGAATTATGATAATCGTCTAGGAATCACAAAATGAAACTCGCCATCTATAAAGATACATTTGCTAATAACCGCGGGGCGGATATTGCGGTGAAGAACTTGGCAGAAGGCCTCGCCGAGCGCGGGCAATCGGTTACGCCTTTATGCAGAGAACTTGCTTCCTGATACTAAGCTAAATCGCCAACAGTTGTTAAAGCGAATGTATTGAACTAATAAGGAAATGCCCATGTCGAACGGAGAGGATATCGACATTGCGACCTTTGAGGCGATAGATGACCCTATAGTCGCCGACCAAAAGTTCGCGAACATCTTCTCGTCTAAGCTCAACCACGCGGCCGCCGGATTCCGGGAAATCCTTCAGGATCTCAACCGTCGCCATAATACGCTCGCGCCACTTAATGACGGTTGGCCAATCTTGGCTTTCTATCGCAATATAGCGTTCGCACTGAAGCAAACGCATCATCGCTCTCGGCGTCCAACGAATCACAGACCCAATTCCCTTCGGAGGCTATCTTCCTCTTCACTGAGTCGATTGAGAAACTCATTGTGCGTCAGGTATTCACCGCGGGCAAGCTCGGTCTCTGCAACCTTAACATCATCAATTAATTCGCGATATGCAATGTATTCTTCCCAGTCGGCAATGTTCCCGATCAAGGTCGTCGGCTTGCCGTTCTGCGTGATGAAGAGCGGGCGATGTGACTCGGCAACCTGCTTAAAGCAGGAGGCAAGATTGTTGCGACATTCCGAGAAAGAGATAACATCTTCCGTCATCACCGGGCGCGGAATGCGCGTTCGATTTCGCCTTACGGTGGACTTTTCAAGTATTTGCATATTTAACCTCCGACAACCATATTGACATTGTACACGATTATGTCCATCGCGTCAAGGGCCAATCTAAGTCTCTACTATCACAATCATATATGAAGATTGCCATCTATAAAGACACGTTCGCCAATAACCGCGGGGCGGATATCGCGGTGAAGAACTTGGCAGAAGGCCTCGCCGAGCGAGGACATTCGGTTGCACTCTTCACGAAAGCTGAGTTCGCGGCGAAGGTGCACGGCGATTACGATATCATCATCTCGACGGGGACGAACGAGATTCTTGATTTGGCGAAGGTCGAAGGACTACCGCCGATCGTTCAGCAGTTCCACACCGACCCCGCCTATCCGTTCCGTCATTGGATTAAGAAGTGGCGTCGTAATCGCGCGATTAAAGCAGCGCTTAAGAAAGTCGCTGCGATTCAGGTTCTCCGCGAGGAGCATCGTGCGACTTTGAAGAAGCTCGGTATTACGGCGCCGCGCGTGGAAGTTATTGGCAACTGGAGCTCGTTTGATGGTGTGGATGCGGATTCAACTATGAGGAGGCGAGGTCGCCTCCTCTACGAAAAGAAGATCATCCTTTGCCCTGGGGCGCTCAACAAAGATAAGAACCAGAAACTCCTCGTCGACGCCTTCCGCACGATTGCCGCAGACTTTCCTGATTGGGAGGTACATCTCTACGGGAAAGGCAAGCCGACCTTCAAACCGCATCCGCAGGTGAAACTCAAGGGCTACGCCGATCTCGCCGAGCCCTACGCGACGTGCGCCTTCGTCGCCTTTCCTTCGAAGACCGAGGGCTTCGGACTCGTCATCGCCGATGCCGCTGCGTTTGGTAAGCCGACCCTCTGCATCAAGGACTGGATCGGCTGCGGCTTTGTCGTCCCCGGGACTGTCCCAGCTTTTGCCGCAGGTCTGCGGCGGCTGATGATGGATGTCAGTTTGCGGCGGCAGATGGGCGAGCGCGCGAGAGTATATTGCGGCGAACGCTACTCCCGCGAGAAGATTCTCGATCAGTGGGAAGCGCTGCTGGCAGACATAGCGTAGCCAAGACGATGGTGCAAGCAGCTGTGGTGCAAGCAGCTGGGTGAAACGTAAGATATTTTGTGATATAATCCTCATTGTGGAGGTAATGTAAAAATGGAAAAACGATTCGCCCTTGCTCCGATGATCTGGTTTGTGGCGCTATTAGTGTTTTCCGTGATGGGAGGCGTGATGGACCCTGCCGTGCTGATTCGTAATTTCGATCAAGGAGGGTATTCCCCATTCGAGCTTTTGACCTTGCCTTTCTTTGCGGCTATTATTCCGCTTATATGGTGGAAATGTCCATTCGCCGGTTCCAAGGTGCGGCGGATAGTTCTCTGTTCCATGGTTAGCGTTGTTGTGGTCATGGCGCTTGTTAAGGAAATGGATCTTCATCTTGTAGCCATTCACTGGCTTTATCCGGATATTGTCGCGAATGACGGAAGTCTTCTGCCCGGACTTTATAAGCCGAACGGCAAGATGCTCGTCGGCACGCCGTTCAAGATGCGCGTCCTTACCAATGCCGGCGTCCCGGTCGGGATGAAGGCCTGGATCGTCCTGTACTTTGTCGCGTTCTTCGGCGTATTTGCCGCGGGTTTCGCCTACCTGTTCAAGATCTGGTTGCTCGGCGTCTTCAAACTCGTCCCGTCCGCATGGTCTTTCGGTTGTCTGGGCGCCTCTGGCGTAATCGTGCAGGTCGCTGATCGTCTGCCTTCATGGCTCGGACATCGTTTTGGTGACTTTTCCACTGCGCGGGCGATGTGCACTGCGCTTGAAGAGGGCTTCGAAATGATGATCGCCATTTTCGCGTTGATCACGATCTATCAGGGTTTCCGCGAATTGCGAGGACAAGTCCGTCATTTTGCGGTGTAATCATCAGGGGACTGTCCCCGGCTTTGCAACGGGGATGCGGCGGCTGATGACGGACGAGCCCCTCCAGCGGCAGCTGGGCGAACGGGCGCGGGCATATTGCGCCGAGCATCATTCGCACGAGCGGACTTTAGTTGGCATGTGTTTAATGCTGGGCTATTGACGGCGTCTGTCAGATGTTATATAATTATGCACTGTTGGAATAATGCCGACGAGGAATAATTATTATGGAATTTTTGGACAGGATCGACGAGCGTAGGCGTCTGCTTAGGTTTCTGCAGAGCGCCGAGGGCGGTGTTGCCTGCATCTACGGACGCCGGCGAATCGGTAAGAGCCGGCTATTAGATGAAGTTCTGGGTGGATTCGCTAATGTCGTCTCCTACTGCGCCGACCGAAGTGAACCGGCGTTGCAACGTGACCGTATGGCACAGGACGTCTCTCGACTGCTGCCTGGATTCTCCGATGTCGCCTATTCGGACTGGAGAGCGTTCTTCGAGCGCTGGCAGCGTGAAGCACCCCGTGGATCGGTCTTCGTCATCGATGAATTGCCGTATCTGGTCGAGAAGTCGCCGGAATTGCCGAGCGTCTTGCAGAAGATCGCCGACAATCTTCGTAAGACCGGACAGAAGATCTTCATCTGCGGATCGTCTCAGCGTATGATGCAGGGACTGGTGCTGGACGAGGCAGAGCCGCTCTACGGACGGTGCCGAGTAATCCTGAAGCTCGGCCCCATCGGTTACGGCTGGCTGCGCAAGGCCTTCCCCGGTTGCTCTCGGCTTCAGCGGCTTGAACATTATTCGATATGGGGAGGAGTCCCTCGGTACTGGGAGGTCTGTCAAGATGAGGGGGATCTGTGGGAGACGGTTCGGGATGAAGTGTTCTCTCCGAACGGACTTTTCCATGAAGAGCCGAGTTTTGTCTTGAAAGATGATCTCGAGGGTGCGGCACAGGCCGCCAGTGTGCTGTCGCTGATCGGGCAAGGATCGGAACGTCCGTCGGAAATGGCGGGACGGCTTCAGGTGCCTCAGACGGCACTGTCACGTCCGCTCAAACGATTGCTGGAATTGGGGCTGATTCGACGTGACATCCCGTTCGGGAACGATGTGAAGGGCAATAAGAAGTCGCTTTACAAGTTGGCTGATCCGTTTTTGAACTTCTGGTACGCGTTTGCATTGCCGCACTATTCCGATCCGCAGTTCCTGCAGAATACGGCGGACTTCCATCAGATTGAAAATCCGTTCCGTGTCTTTCTGGGACATGCATGGGAAGAACTGGTGCGGACGACGCTTTTGGCGAAGCCGCTGCCGGGATCGTCCGTTCGCTGGACCAAGGTCGGGCGTTGGTGGGGCGCGGGCCTTAACCGGCAGCCGCTTGAGGTGGATGTCGTTGCGGAATCGTCGGACGGGAAGACCCTGCTGGTTGGCGAGGCGAAGCTGAAACTGACGAAGCTCGAAGCCGAACACGCGTTGGCGGAACTGGAGTCCAAGTCGAAGCTTCTGCCGTTCGCCGCGCGGTATAAGAAGGTCGTCTGTCGTCTTTTCGTGGCTGAGACGTCGCGCTCCGGCGAAGTGTCGCTCGATTGGGCGGAGGAGTTGTAGCCGAATATGTGGTATAATAATCTGCGATTATGGGTATAGAGTATAAGAAAGAGTTTTTCGATAGGGAGTATACCGCGCGAGAGGCGTATGCTCGCGCGTGGAAGTACGCGCGGAAATACAAGTTCCGGATTTTCATCGGCATCTTGTGCGGTATGCTGACCGCCGGTACGCTCGTGCCGATCTTCACCGTCGTGAAGCCGGCGCTTGAGAAGGTCAGCCGCACCGAACGGATCGCCGCGATGAAGGCCGAGTACGGGCTTGATGCACCTTCGCCTTCACCTTCGACCTCCACCTCCACCTCGACCTCCAACCTCCCCTCCTGGTATCCGCAAGCGAAGGCGCTCGCGGACAAGCTCGGCATCCCGCTGGAACAGGAAGACGGCGCCATGGGCGGTGCGCTCGTGCTGATGGCGGTCATCGGTATCCCGCTCGTCGCGTGTCTGCGGTTGCTGCTGATCTTCCTCAACCAGTACTGTCTGACGTGGGCCGCGTCGAAGGTGGTGATGGATTTGAGGCAGGATCTCCTGCGCAAGATCCAGGAGCAGGCGCTGGAGTTTCACGGACGCATCGATGTCGGGCAGTTGATGTCCCGCGCCACCGGAGATCCGCAGGTGATGCAGTCCATCATCCATACCATGTTGGCCGAAGTCGCCCGCGCACCATTCGAGATTCTGGTGTCCGTCGGCTTCATCATCTGGTTCGCGATCGTCAATCACATGCTGCCGACGCTCGGCGTTATCGCTATCGGCATGCCGGCGTTCATGCTGCCGGTGTGCGGACTCGGCAAGGTCATTCGCAAGTGGTCGCGCAGAACACTGGAGAAGTCGTCCGTCGTCGGTTCGCGTATCCATGAGATCCTTACCTGCATCCGCGCGGTCAAGGCTTATAACACCGAAGAGTTTGAGAACGTCAAGTACGAACAGGTGAACCGCACGCTTTTCAAGACGAATATGCGCGCGGTCCGTTGGGGGCTCATCGTCTCTCCGACGATCGAAACGATCGGTATTGTCCTGGTGTGCGCGTTTCTCGTGTATTGCTTCGCGACCCACGTTACCCTCGCTAACGTTCTGCCGATGCTGACGCCGCTGCTGCTCATCTATCGTCCGATCAAACA
Organism: uncultured Verrucomicrobiota bacterium; assembly: GCA_946055075.1. Taxonomy (GTDB): domain Bacteria; phylum Verrucomicrobiota; class Kiritimatiellia; order RFP12; family UBA1067; genus UBA1067. The sequence continues at coordinate 42,276 of CAMGEN010000011.1, forward strand.
GATGGCTTCGCTTCAGGTCTCGATCGAGACCGCACAGGCATCCCTCCAGCGTATCTGGTCGCTGATGGATATTGATATGCGGCTGCCAGAAAAATCCGATGCGAAGGCGAAGGAGGATTTCTTTGACAAGGTGACGTTCGACGACGTCTCCTTCCGCTACGACACCGCCGATCACGATGCAGTTTCGCACGCGTCCTTCGACATCCCTCGTGGCAAGATGGTCGCAGTCGTCGGAGGGACCGGTAGCGGCAAGACCACGATGTCCGGACTCCTCGCGCGCTTCTACGATCCCCGCGAGGGACGCGTCACGATGGATGGCGTTGATCTTCGTGATCTCCGTCTCGTTGATCTCCGCCGCCTTATCGGTTCGGTGCAGCAGGAGACGATTCTCTTTAACGACACTATCGAGGAAAATATTAAGTACGGTTCGCCGAATGCGACCCACGAGGAGATCGTTGCCGCGGCTAAGATGGCGAACGCCCACGATTTCATCATGTCTCAGCCGGAAGGGTATCAGCGTCTCTGCGGCGAGAAGGGCTTCGCGCTTTCTGGCGGCGAGCGTCAGCGTATCGCCATCGCCCGCGCGATCCTCCGTAATCCTCCGATTCTGATTCTCGACGAGGCGACGAGTGCGCTAGATACCGTCACCGAGCGGCTCGTTCAGGATGCGCTGGTGAACCTTATGGCGAACCGCACGGTCTTTGCCATCGCCCACCGTCTTTCGACGATCCGTAATGCCGACCTCATCCTCGTGATGGACCACGGGGAAATCGTCGAGCGTGGAACCCACGACGAGCTTTACGCTGCGAACGGTGCGTATCGCAAGCTCTGCGATATGCAGCATCAGAACTGATAATGAAAGTTTTCCGTCCCGCCCTCGGGACTGGGAGAGGAGGAAGATGATAGAATTTTCGGACAATCAGAAGAAGATCGTTGCAAGTGCGCTGACTGTGGTTGCGTTCACCATCGTGTTCGCGTTCGTCGCATTTCTCGCCTGGGCGGCGTTCGCCATCCTGTCCTTCGCTTCGCCCGCAATCGTTCCGGTGATCCTCGGATTCTTTCTGGCGCTGTTCTTCAAGCCATATTACTCCTGGTGGAAGAAGACGCTGAAGAACCCGACGCTGTCCCTGATCGTGATGCTGCTCACCGTCTTCATTCCGCTCGGTTTCCTCGCCTGGTACGCCGGCGCCGTGATGGTCGATCAGATCACGAACCTCATACATCAAGGTCCCACGGCCGTCGCCAAGGTGATCGACTGGTTCCACGCCACGTTCCCGAACCTGCGCGCGCTGATGGACCGTTTCGGTGTTCCATACGCCGAATTCGGTAATGTCTACGAGAACTACGGCAGCACGGCGATCAAGGCCGGTGCTGGTGCGCTCAAGTGTCTCGGCGGCGTGGTGTCGGCATTGGTGACCATGATCTTTTTCGTCTTCTTCCTGATGACCAAGGATCGCCGCGGCGGTGATATCGTGGCCGAACTTCCGTGTCTCAGGGAAGATACCAAGGCATTCGTGGCTGCGCAGGTGGACGCCTTCATCGATATCCTCGTCAGCTTCTTTCAGCGTCAGACCATCATCTGCCTGATCGAGGGCTGTCTCTATGGAGCCGGTTTCTGGTTGGTCGGGCTTCCTTACGGATTCCTCATCGGATTTGCGCTTGGCGTCATGAATCTGATCCCGTTCTTTGGCTCTGTCATGTGTCTGCCGCTGGCGCTGCCGCTTGCGTATTTCGGCAACGGCGGGTCGGGACTGCGCCTCGCGCTGGTCCTTGCCGTCTGGCTACTTGGGCAGGTCCTCGATGGATATTTCATTACGCCGAAGATCCAAGGCGATAAGACCGGACTCGGCTATGTGGGCGTGATCTTCTCGTTCTTCTTCTGGGCGATCGTGCTTGGGCCGCTTCTTGGCATGCTGCTCGCGATCCCGCTCTCCGCTTTCTGTGTCGTCCTTTGGCGGGCGATCAAAACGAAGTATCTCAAAGGTTGAATGAATATGAAACAGCTACTCTGCTCTGCATTGACCATCGGTATTGCCACTTCGCTTGTCGCGGGTAACGGTAAGGAACCCTGGCGGGATCCGACTGTTAGTTCCATCAACCGTCTCCCCGCCCGCGCGATCGCGGTGCCGTGCGAGAACGCCGAGAAGGCGCTCGCGGTGGCGAAGGGCGAGGCGGACGTTTCCGTCTCGAAGTGGATCCTCTCGTTGGACGGCGAATGGGATTTTCAGTGGAAGGCCAATGTCTACGATAAGGACTTTGCGAAGAAGGGCAAGATCACCGTCCCGGGCTGCTGGCAGCTGCAGGGCGATTATGATCCGCCCGTCTACACCAACACGCGCTATCCGATCTTCGGTTATAAGGAAGGCGATCCGATGACGGAACCGCCGAAACACTTTACGTCGTATAAGTTCCGGAATCCGGTCGGACTCTATACCCGTACCTTCACAATTCCCGCCGACTGGAAGAATCGTCGCGTGGTCGTCCATTTCAACGGCGTTTCTAGCGCGATGTACCTCCGTATCAATGGTAAGGAGGTCGGTTACGGCGAGGATTCGCGTTTACCGTCCGAATACGACGTCACGCCGTTTCTTAAGGACGGCGTGAACGAGATCGCCGTCGAGGTGATCAAGCACTGCGACGGATCATTCCTCGAGGATCAGGATTTCTGGCGTCTTTCAGGTATCTTCCGCAGCGTGTGGCTCGTCGCCGAGGAGAAGGGTGCCGCTAAGGATCTCATCGTTGAGACGAAGCTTGCGGATGACCTCAAGTCGGGCAGCGTTGTCATTCGCGACGAGAACGGCAAGGCTGTGCTCGAGAAGATCTATCCGAGCGTCAAGCTCTGGGACGCCGCTACGCCCAACATGTACTACGAGACCGTGAAGACCGGCTCTGATTTCCGCACCGTCTCCTTCGGCTTCCGCAAGATTGAGATCAAGAACTCCGTCGTCTACGTCAACGGCAGACGCATCCTCGTCAAGGGCGTCAACCGTCATGAAATGGAACCAGAAACCGGCTACACCGTCTCCGTGGCCGGCATGAAGAAGGACGCCGCGATTATGCACGATCTCAACGTCAACGCCGTGCGCACCTGTCACTATCCCGATGACTGGCGCTGGTATGGACTCTGCGACCGCGAGGGCTTCTACGTCTGTTGCGAGGCGAACGTCGAAGCGCACGGCGTGGATGACTTCTACGGGAAGAACGGACAGTACTTGCCGAAGAATCCGCTTTACCATGACGCGATCGTCGAACGGCAGACACGCATGGTCAAGATCTTCCGCAATCATCCTTCGATCATCTTCTGGTCGCTCGGCAACGAGTCCGGCGACGGACCCGCCATGTCCGACGGTTACAAGGCGATGATGGCGCTGGACAACACCCGTCCCATTCAGTACGAAGGCGCTCAGGATTCCGATCACAGCGACATCAAGTGTCCGATGTACCACCGTCCTAGGGGCTGCGAAAACTACGTGAAGAACAATCCCAAGAAGCCGTTCATTCTTTGTGAGTACATCCACGCGATGGGCAACTCGACTGGCGACATCGCCGCCTACTGGAAGCTCGCCGAGAAATATCCGTCCTTCCAGGGCGGCTTCATCTGGGACTTCGCCGATCAGGCGCTGTGGAAGAATGGTCATCTCGCGTATGGCGGCGATTACGGCGATCAACCGAATGACGACAACTTCAACTGCAACGGCATTATCGCGGCGGACCGCAGCTACCATCCCGGCGCCTATGAAGTGAAGGCGGTCTACGGCGGCAAGCTTAATCCCGATCCGGCTCCGGCGGCGAAGCTTGCGGCGCGACCGGAGTCCGCGCCCTACCAGACGGATGCGTTCAGGTTCAATTTGTTCCGTGCGCCGACGGACAACGACCGCGGTTGGAACATGGCCCACGCCTGCAAGGTCTGGAAGCAGGCGACTGAGGCCCAGAAGCTCCCCGAAGGCGTAACTGGCGGCGTTACCTGCGGAGCGGTTGAGAAGGGCGGCAAGCTCGTCGACTTCAAGCTTTCCGTTCCCAAGGGACTCGCTCCGCTGCCACGTGCTGGCGTGACCTTCACGATCCCGAAGGACTTCACGACCGTCAAGTGGTCGGGACGTGGTCCGTACGAGAACTACTGTGACCGCAACATCGCGACCGGATTCGGCGAGTGGTCCGCCAAGATTGGACTCTCCGTCGCGGATGATCAGCTCAATCCGAACAATTACGTCGAGCCAGGCGAAATGGGCTATCGCACGGATTGCGATTGGGTCGAGTTCTCGAACGCCGAGGGTAAGAAGATTCGCGTGACCGCGGTCAGCGGACGCTTCGGATTCAATGCGTGGCCGTACTCCCAGAAGTCCCTTGAGAAGGCCCGCCATATGCGTGATCTCAAGGTTGAGGATGTGATTACCGTCAATGTCGACACGGCGATGATGGGTGTCGGCGGTGATGACAGCTGGGGCGCGAAGCCGCGCGATCAGCATATGCTCGGCGCCGGTGAATACAAGCTCTCCTTCCTGGTTGAAGGTCTGGAATGATTTCCTCCGAACTTTTTCACCTTTCACCTTTACTTTTTACTTTCCATGAACCGTCGCGTTTGGGTCGAAGTCAATCTCAAGACGCTCGTCGCCAATTATCGTAAGATCGCCGCCAAGGCGAAGCCCGCGAAAGTGCTGTGCGTCCTCAAGGCGAATGCGTACGGACTCGGTGTCGGCGCTTATGCGAAAGCTCTTGCTGGCGCCGGCTGCAACGCCTTCGGCGTCGCCGAACCTTTCGAAGCGCTGGAACTCCTGAAGGTGTTCTCCTCTTCCCAATTCTCCGTTCCCCATTCCCCATTTCCTTCCGTCCAGATCCTTTCCAGCATTCTTGCGGATGAGATCGAGCCGATGGTGAAGGCGGGAGTGATCCTGCCGGTCACCGATCTCGAGACGGCGAATCTGATCTCAAAGGCGGCGGTGAAGGCGAAGGTCACGGCGAAGGTGCATTTCAAGCTCGATACTGGGATGGGACGGCTTGGAATCATCGCGGACTGTCGCGAACGCATCCCTGCGACAATTGCGCTGATGCGCGAGGTGAAGATGCTGCCGAACCTCGATTGTGAAGGCGTGTTCTCGCATTTTCCGATGGCGTATGATCCGTCCGATCCGTTTACTAAGAAGCAGATCGCGATCTTCAAGGAGGTCGTCGCGGCCGCGAAGCGGTCGGGTATCCACTTCAAGAAGGTGCATATCGCGGCTTCGGACGCGATCAACAACTTCCCAGAGTGCGCCAAGGCGCCGTTCACCTATGTGCGCACCGGTATTAACCTGCACGGCAGCTTCGATCCGAACGGACGCCGTGCGCTGAAGGTGGAGTCCGTGCTGACGCTCAAGACCCGTGTCGCTCAGGTTCGCGAACTCCCTGCGGGGAAGACCCTTGGGTACGGACGTACCTGGTGTCTCCGCGAGCCGACGAAGGTGGCGACGATTTCCGCGGGGTATGCGGACGGACTCCCCCTTGCGCTTACGAACCGTGGCAAGGTGATCATCGGCGGACGGATGTGTCCCGTGATCGGCAGGATTTCGATGGACTACACGACGGTCGACGTCTCCAACGTTCCGAACGTCAAGGCGGGTGACGAGGTGATCTGTTTCGGCAAGTCCGGCAAGCTTTCCATCACTCCCGACGACTGGGCGGCGTTGAAGGGCACTCACGCCTACGATATTATCTGCTCTCTCGGCAATCGTGTTGCCCGTGTCTTCGTCTAATGAAGCGTAAGATCCTGTTGCTGACGCCGCCGCTGTTGCAGACGAATTCGCCTTACCCGGCGACGATGCATCTCGCAGGTTGGCTTGATAAGCAAGGCGTCGCTTGGGAGCAGTGCGATCTTTCAATCAAAGTGGTCCGTGATATTCTGCTGAAATACGGCGACGAGACCATGGAAGAGCTCCTGGAATTCCTCGGCGGTAACGCTCCGCCAGAGGCGAAGCGCGAGGCGAGCGAGATGATCGACGGACTCGCGATCTGGATCCGCGACGAGATCGATCCGGAATTTGGGTTCGGACGCTATGCCGAGGAAGCCTGTCGCCGCGTCGACGATTTCGTGGCGCTCGAGAAGCTCGTGCGTCGCCGGGGTGTGATCGATGCGCCGCTTCGCAAGCACTTGAAGGCGGCGATGGACGTGGCGAAACCCACTGAGGTCTGGGTGACGTGTCCGTTCCCCGGGACTCTCGTCGGTGCTTTCAAGATCGCGAAATACGTGCGCGCACATTATCCGAAGGTGAAGCTTGCACTCGGCGGCGGATATGTGAACACTGAGCTTCGTTCGATGACGGACAAGCGTCCTTATCGGTATTTCGATGAGTTTCAGTTCGATTCGCCTTACACCGAACCTTTCGTTGCGCCCGATTACCGCGGTATCGACTGGAACGAATATTTCGATGTGGTCGAGACCGATAACTTCGTCACTAACCTCTGGAACTCCGGCAAATGGGTGAAACTGGTGATGGCGCAGGGTTGCTATTGGCACAAGTGCGCGTTCTGTGACGTCTGCCTTCCCTACATCGACAAGTTCCGGATGCCGTCCGCCGCCTCTATTGTTGACTGCATGGAGCGTTTCTCCGCGAACCACCAACCACGAACCACGAACCACCAACCACCAATCTCTCGCTTTCATTTCGTGGACGAGGCGATGCCGCCTTCTTTGGTTCGTGGCGTATGCGAGGAGATTGTCCGACGCAAGCTGAAGGTCGAATGGTGGGGAAACGTGCGATTTGATGCGGCGTTTACGCCGTCCCTTGCCAAACTGATGGCGAAGGCGGGATGTATCGCCGTCACTGGCGGCCTTGAATGTGCGAATGACCGACTCCTCAAGCTGATGAACAAGGGTATCACGCTTGCAGGGGCGGAGAAGGTGCTGAAGGCGTTCAAACGCGCAGGAATCCTCGTTCATACTTATCTTATGTACGATTTCCCGTCCGAAACCAAGTCGGAACAGAAGGGCGCCGAACGATATGTGAAGTCGTTGGCACGGCGCGGACTCATCCATTCGGCGTTCTGGCATCGCTTTGCGCTGACGGTTCATTCGCCGATTGTGAAGGATCCTGCGAAGTTCGGTATCCGCGTCACTTTTGTCGCTCCGAAGCGTAAGGATCGTATTTTTGCGATTAATGAGCTTGATTTCGAGTATCGGTAGCTTTTTCACCCTTATCCCACTTTTTCTGGGGTAATTTATCCCAGTTTTCAAAAAAGCCCAATAACACCCTATGAAAATTTATTTTCACACCCCTTCTTTTTCGTCGTAGAATTTTCCATCTGAAAACGCCCGCTCATTCCAACACGAAGAACATCTGCGCGCAATCAGACTTTACAG
>CAMGEN010000012.1:0-40485 GCA_946055075.1 uncultured Verrucomicrobiota bacterium
CTCATATACCGGTGGCGGTGAGGCGAGGAACTCGTACGAGTCATGACTCATATATCGGTGGCGGTGAGGAGAGGAAGTAGTATGAACTGTGGCTTATATGCGGGAGATGATACCCAGATTAAATCTGTTCCGGATTGTCGTCTCGTCGTCACCAAAGAGACCATGACCGTTGAAGGTTCTATCGAGATCGTGTACGATCTGCTGAAGGAGAAGATGAATATCGTCAAGATCGCCTTCACCAGCGGCGTCAATGTCGCGACGGCCGAATTTCAGCCTCGCATGTCTATGGACCGTTGTCCCTGGTGCGGTATTTCGTTTAAGAACGGAGTCTGCCCTAAATGCGGATATCGAAAGGTGTAGTCCGATCCTGCTCCATACTATGCCGCGGCGAAACTGACGCGCCGCTTTTTATTGCCAATAGCCTATGGTATTATGATAAAATAATACCACAAGAAAAAGGCTAAAATTTATGAAATCATCAATAGTATTTATATTGGGGGTTGTTGCGGCGATATTCGCAGGATGGATCTGGTGGGGATGGAGAATCGAGCCCGAAAACGGCCAGATCGCCGTCCTAATGAAAAAGACCGGTAAGAACCTTCCTCCAGAGGCCATCATCGCTCCCAGTTCGGAGTATAAGGGTATTCAGGCAGAGGTCCTGCCGGAAGGTCGGTATTTCCGTAATCCATGGACTTGGGAATGGAAGTATTTCCGAGCAATGGATATTCCCGCCGGCAAATTCGGCGTGCTCGTGCGTAAGTTTGGCAAAGACCTTCCCGCTGGAGAGATTATCGCCCGCGACGAAACCTACAAGGGCATCGTACGTGACATACTCGGAACCGGGCGCCATCGTATTAATCCATACGCCTACGATGTCAAGCTTTATGAAGATATTACCATCAAGCCTGGTTACGTCGGTGTGGTGACGCGCCTCACTGGCATGGATATCCTTTCCGCCGATGTCGGCCACCAACCATCAGCCTCAGCGTTCATCGTTGGCGTAGGACAGAAGGGGGTAACCGGTGACATCCTCAAGGAAGGCACCCACCGTCTTAATCCGTTCCTTTATTCCGTGACGATTGTGAACGTCCAAAGCCAGCGCTTCGAATTGAGCGGAGACGACGCCATCACGTTCCTCACGCAGGACGGTTTCACGGTTCGTGCCGAAGGCACTCTCGAATTCAATCTCTCGCTCGACAAGGTCGCGCTGCTTTCGCATGAAGTCGGTGACATGGATGATATTCTCCAGAAGCTGATCCTTCCTTCTGCCCGCGGCTTTTCGCGCATCGAAGGTTCGAAGAAGCATGCCACCGAATTCATCGTTGGCGAATCGCGTCAGGCCTTCCAGAATTCGCTCGAGACCTACCTGAAGAGCGTCTGCGCACCTTGGGGCATTTCGCTCAACTCGGTGCTGATCCGCGATATTTTCGCTCCACAGGAAGTCGCCTCTATTATCCGCGCCCGCGAACTCGCGGTGCAGGAGGCGAAGAAGATCGATCAGCAGATAGTTCAGGCGAAGAGCCAAGCCGAGCTCGGCAAGCAGAAGGCGCTCGCCGAACGCAACATCCGTACCGTCGCCGCCGAGACCGAACGCATTCAGCGTAAGATCGCCGCGGAACAAGAACAGAGTGTCCAGACTATCTCCGCTCAGACTCGCCTCGAGATCGCGTCCGTAAATCTTAAGGGTGCTGAAGCTGAAGCCGCCGCGCTTCTTGCCAAGGCCGAAGCCGAGCGTAAAGTCGTCGAAGCGCGTACTACCGCTGAGGCGAACGTCTTGAAAAGCGAAATTGCAGTCTATGAAGACGAGCGCGATTATCTTCGTGCGCGTATCTATGAAAAGACCGCACCGAGGATTACCAGTGTGATCACCGGCGACGATGATGGTGAACTCTTAGGGATTCCCGTCAAAAGCGGATTCCTTAATAAGAAAGGAGGTGCGAAATGAGTAAGGATCTCGACAATTTCGCCAAAGGACTCGGTACTCCGGTGAATTCCGATTTCGGATGTTGGCTCGTTGCTGTGGGCTTCATTCTCGCGTTCGTCTTTGTCGTGATTTTCGGATTCATCTGGTTCGGATGTCGCGTCTATGTGCCGCAGGGACAGATGGCGATCGTCACCGCGAAGACCGGCGAGGAACTTCCTCATGGTGCGATTCTCGCCGAGCCTGGACAAAAGGGTGTGCAGCGTATTCCCCTTGCCGAGGGCCGTCACTTCCTTAATCCCGTTACTCACGATTGGAAGATAGTGCCAGTGATCACGATTCCCGCGGGGTCCGTCGGACTCGTCACAGCGAAGACCGGCAAGGAGCTTCCGTCCGGCGAGATTATTGCCGCGGATCGGGATTCGAAGGGCGTCTGGAAGGACGTGCTTGGACCGGGTTCATATCGTCTCAATCCCGAAGGGTATGAGGTGAAGACGTTAGCCGCGATCAACATCCCGATCGGCTATGTAGGTGTTGTTACTTCGCTTACCGGCAAGCCAGCGCAGCAGGGGCTTTTTGCGGGACTTGGCGAGAAGGGCGTGATGGAGAAACCGCTTCAGCCCGGACTCTACTACATCAATCCTCGCGCATATCAGGTCGATGTTGTGGAAATCGGCATGAATCAGGTTTCGATCATTGGTAAGTCTGGAACCGTCGTCCTTACCAAGGCACAGAATCAGAGCGCGGGCGGACTTGACGAGCTCCAGCAGTTGACACTTCAGAAGCAGAACATGAAGCGGGCCGAATACGTCACTCAGAACGCCGACCTCGGCATTGTAGATGACTCGGCCGCGCGTAATTTCTCACAGGCGATTGGCTCGCTCGGATGTTCGCTCAGTCGTTCTTCGTCAGCTTCAAAGTCGAAAATGACCGCGACCAGGTCGAGGTCGAACGCCGGCATGTTGGATGCAAAACCGGTCGCCCAAGGTGCCTCCGCTTCGACTGGACGCCAGAACGCATTTCCGTCCGGTGATTCCGTCGCCTTCGGCATGAACCAGTTTGTGCAGTTCCCTAGCTCGGACGGCTTCTCGATTATGCTCGACATGACCGTGGAGTTCGAACTGTTGCCGGAGAATATCTCGAGGATCTTCATGCTTTACGGAGATCTGCCGGCCGTCGTCTCCAAGATCCTGATGCCGCAGATACTCTCGATATCGCGAATGAAGGGTTCTGACTATAAGGCGCGCGATTTCATTGACGGCGAGGGAAGACTCAAGTTCCAAAAGGATATGACCGATGAACTCGTCCGCGTGATGAAGGAGAAGCATATCGTGATTCGCAACGCGATTGTCCGTCATGTTGAAGTGCCAGAGGATATCCTGAAGCCTATTCAGTCCGCCTCTGTCGCCAAGGAACAGGATCTCACCAACCAGACTCAGCAGGAGACTGAGAAACGCCGTGCGGAACTTAATGCCGAAGTCACGAAGATCGAGCAGCTCAAGCGTGAGGTCGATCAGGAGACCCAGAAGCTGGTTGCGGAGATCGGCGCGGAAATGGAGAAGGAAGTCGCGACGATCGGCGCGGAGACTAAGCTCAAGGTTGCGCAGATCGATCTCGAAGCGGCAAGGGTGCAGGCGAAGATCACCGAGACGAAGGGCGAAGCCGCGGTGCAGGCGAAGTTCGTCGTCGAGAACGAAGAGGCGATCGGTATGAAGCGCCGCGCTTCCGCGTTCAAGGATCCGTCCCTCTGGGCCGACCTTACCTTTGCGGACACGCTCAATCCCGAGGTGAAAATCAGCGTGATTCACGCAGGCGAAGGTACGCTCTGGACTGATCTGAAGAATGCTTCGGTCGCATTGCCGCCGCAGAAGCAGTCCGAGAAGTGAGAATCATGACGGTTGCGGAAAAACTCGTAGAACTCTACAAGTCGTCCGGCAAGACCTGCGCGACGGCAGAGAGTTGCACCGGCGGAGGAATCGGCGCGGCGATCACGTCCGTCGCTGGTTCCAGTGAGGTGTTTCTCGGCGGTATCATCTCATATGCGAACGAGGTAAAGCGCGATGTGCTTGGAGTGAGCCAGGATACGCTTGATACGGTCGGTGCTGTATCGTCCGAGACCGCGGCGCAGATGGCGGAAGGGGTCCGTAGACTTACGAAGGCAGATGTCGCGGTTGCGGTCACTGGTATTGCGGGTCCTGGCGGCGGCAGTGCGGAGAAGCCGGTGGGACTCGTCTGGTTCGGGTTGGCGACTGATAGCGGTGTTCGTACTGAGAAGGCGATCTTTCCTGGTGATCGCGCTCAGGTTCGCGCCGCTACCGTAACCCACGCTTTAGGAATGCTTACAACGGCGATTTAAGCAAGGATGGTCATTATGAGAAAAGCAAATGAGCTGAGGAAAATTCAGATTGTCAGGAACTTTACTAAGCACGCAGCGGGATCGGTGCTGATCAAGTGGGGCGATACGTGGGTGCTGTGCACGGCGTCCGTTGAAGAGAAGGTCCCGCCGTTTCTGCGGGACACCGGTAAGGGGTGGGTGACGGCGGAATATTCGATGCTACCGTCTTCTACCGGAGGCGGACGCAAGGACCGCGACATCAAGAAGCTCAAGCAGGATGCCCGTTCTACGGAGATTCAGCGATTGATAGGTCGTTCCTTGCGCGCGGCAGTAGACATGTCGCTCCTTGGCGAGCGACAGATAACGATCGATTGCGATGTGCTGCAGGCTGACGGCGGAACGCGCTGTGCGTCAATCACCGGAGGGATGGTCGCGCTTGAGATCGCCGTGAAGAAGCTCCTCAAGGAGAAAAAGATTGCCAAGGATCCGATAATTCACCGTGTCGCCGCGGTATCCGTCGGCGTGTGTGACGGAGTTCCGACGCTGGATCTCGACTATATACATGATTCGACGGCCGAAGTTGATCTCAACGTTATCATGACCGATGACGGACGCTTCGTCGAACTCCAGGGATGTGCGGAGCACAAGCCGTTTTCCGATCGGCATCTCGCGGCGATGATCAAGCTCGCAAAGTCTGGACTCAAGAAGATCTTTGCGATTACAGCTAAGAAGTGATTTTCGATGGGGCTTAAAGGAGCAGCGATTGGTGGCTTCGCCGGATGGTTCGTGGGTGGACATCTCGGTTTGTTACTGGGTTCCATATTCGGTAACTGGGCCGAGAATCGTGTGAAGGAGGGCGAGCGCGCTGAAGAGAATCGTCCCAATCGTGGCCGTCGTCAGCGTTGCGCTCCAAGTTCCGGCGGGGCTGGTGGGGTGAACAACGGAATGATCTTCTGTGCCTGTGCTGCGGCATTGCTTGCGAAGATTGCGAAGGCTGACGGTGTGGTGACCAGTGGCGAAATTACCATGGTCGAATTAGCGTTCAAGCGGCTTGGTTTTTCGCGGGACGCTCGTAATTACGCCATTAACGTGTTCCGTAAGGCGAAGGACGATGACCACACTATATACGAATACGCCTATAATTTTGCTAATGCCGTACAATCGGTCGAGGTGCGAGAACTGCTTTATGAGCTATTGTGGGATGTGGCAGGTGCTGACGGACATCTAGGTCCTGAAGAGTTGATGATTCTCCGTGGGATTCCGCTTTCGCTTGGGATTCGTCCTGGTTGGTTTGAGTTCTTTGCACGCGAACGGGTCCGCGGCTACAGGACCAACGGTGGTCGCCAGCAGTATCGGCAGTCATCACAGTCGTCACGTGACGCGCTTGCTGACGCTTATGAAATGCTAGGGGCGAATTCTGATGATGATGACGCTGTGCTAAAGCGTAAATACAGAGATCTCGCCAAAAAATATCATCCGGATGCGCTTCGTGCACAGGGGTTGCCGGACGAGATGATTGGCAAGGCCAATGAACGAATGGCAAAGATCAATGCAGCTTGGTCTGAAATCAAGTCCGCTCGCGGACTGTAACAGCTGCATTAGTCGCTTAGGCTCACTTTCAACCACACCTATTAGTGATAAAGTCGCTCTTATCAGGCAATAATTTGCTATAATAGTGACGACTATGAAAGAGTGGGTGTTGATTACTGGGGCGTCGTCGGGGATCGGCAAGGCGATCGCGATCGAGCTTTCAAAAGCATACAATCTTGTTCTTAACGGACGAGATGAAAGACGGCTTAATGAGACTGCCGCAAGTCTTGCGAAGGGTTGTCGGAAGCGTATCTGGAATTACGATCTTGGACAAATTGAGGAGATTGGAGCGGCGTTGACGGAGTTCCTATCGATCTCCAGGATAACCATCTCTCGTTTCGTTCATGCGGCCGGAGTCTCTAAGATCATGCCGGTTAACGTCACCCGCGTAGAAGATGTGCGCAACACCTTTGGCGTGAATACGATGGCTCCGTTTGAGATCGTGAAGGTGTTGTCGTCTAAGCGCGGCAATTCGTCCGCGCTAAAGAACGTAGTGTTCGTTTCGAGTGCGATCAGCAAGCGGGGTGCGAGAGGTCACACGATCTACGGGGCATCGAAGGCGGCGTTAGACGGTATGATGCGAGGCCTCGCCGTCGAATTGGCTCCCAAGGTGCGAGTGAATTCGGTGCTGCCGGGATTCGTGAAGACACCGATGACCGAGGCGGTGCTGACGAATGTTGATGTTGTGAAGCGCCTGGAGGCGCAGTATCCGTTGGGACTGGGGTGTCCGAAATCGGTTGCGGACGCAGTTTCTTATCTGATGTCGGACCGTGCAAATTGGATCACGGGACACGAACTCGTTGTTGATGGTGGATCGTCGATCGACTACACCGCTTGATCAGGCGAGTAAATCCTGAGCGGAATTTATGCCATTGACGCATCCTTGGAATACGCAGCGATTCCGTCAGCACGACGACTGGACGGTCGGCAGGACGATAAACTCCTTGTTGGCGCAGATGTTCTTAGATTATAAGGTTGCAGATGATCTTTCACTTTACGGTGGGGTGACCGGATATTTTGTGGTCGATCCAGACATTCGTGACGAGCTTCGCAACGGTACTGGCTATGCCAATCGCACTGAATTCGCGATCGTAACTCTCGGTGCTCGCTTCGTGTTCTGATGTTCGCAAGCTTACTGATTTGATATAATATCGACATGAGCAATTTCAATTGGGTTACAGTCGGACTGCTGATCGCCTCAAACTTCATCATGGCTTATGCCTGGTACGGGAACCTTCGGCATATGGAAGGCATGCCGGTCTGGAAGGTGATTCTCGTCAGCTGGTGCATCGCGCTGTTTGAATACGCCTTCATGATTCCTGCCAACCGCATCGGCGCCAAGACGATGTCGCTGATGCAGCTCAAGATCACGCAGGAGGCGATATCGCTGCTGGTGTTCGTTCCGTTCTCGCTGCTGGTGATGAAGCAGGGGGTCAACTGGAATTATGCCGCGGCCGCCGCGTGCATCCTTGCGGCGGTATTCTTCATCTTCAGGGGGTGACCTATGAGACTGCTTTTCATTAGCGATATTCACGGTGTTCCGTCCACACTCGAAGCGGCCCTCAAGGTCGGCGAGACGCTCGGCTACGACAAACTGGTCCTGCTCGGGGATTTGCTGTATCACGGACCACGCAACGGCGTTCCAGACTTCTACGATCCCGTGAAGGTGGCGAAGATCCTCAACGGACTCAAAGACAAGATCGTTGCGGTTCGCGGCAATTGTGACGCGGAGGTCGACCAGATGATGGTGGAGTTCCCGATCATGGAGGACTATCGGGTGCTTGAAGCGGGCAAGGAGAAGTTCTTCCTGACGCATGGACATCTTTTCAACGAAAACAGGCTTCCTCCGCTTGGGATGGGCACGGTGCTGGTGCACGGGCACACGCACATTCCCGAGCTCAAGGAGATCGTGCCGGGTCTCAGATTGTTCAATCCGGGGTCGGTATCGCTGCCCAAGGGCGGTTCATCGCGCAGCTTCGGCTATTTCGACGGCACCCAGCTCAAGCACTATACTATATGATGGAGGAGGGGATGGGTTTGGTCGCAAAGGACGCTATTTGCGACCAGATCGGTTTGTTGCCGCTCCTCGCGAAAAGGAGGAGGTTTGTAGCGTTTGCGCCTGCGGCTTAGTGCTCGGGCAACAAAACTCGATCTGGTCGCGGTTTTAATGAATTAATTGTGAGAGAATATATGTCAAGGTGTTCTTAACGGTATTGATAAGAAGATTCTGTTATTGAATATAATAATGAAAAAGAGGAATGCATAGATTATATAAACAGGCACAAGAGTTGTCTAAGGTCGTGATTGAGGCGGCGATAGAGGTTCACAAGCATTTTGGCGAAGGAGTTCTGGAGTCGATTTATGTTAAGTCGCTTGCTCGGGAACTAGAATTGCGCGGGCATAAGGTCGCAGAGGAAGTGCCGTGCACGATTGATTATAAAGGCCGCATCTTTACAGAAAAGATCCGGTGTGATCTTCTTGTCGATGATTGTCTGATTATTGAGACCAAATCTGTTGAACCATGCGATTTGCAGAGGTTCAGAATGCAGTTGCTTTCCTATATGAAGCTTCTTGATAAACCGCTGGGGTTGGTGATTAACTTTGGCGATTCGACTCTCGGTGGTCGTTCTGTAAAGCGTGTTATCCTCAAGGATGCTGACAGGCCGGATGAGGATGTCCCTTTTTAACCGCGTCCAGGTCGAGTTTTGTTGCCCGAGCACTAAGCCGCAGGCGCGGAAATAACCGACTCACACCATATCGCGAGGAGCGGCAACAAACCGACTTGGGCGCAAATGGCGATCTTAGCGACTAAATAAAATGGTATAATATGCTTATTGAAAGGAATTAAGATTATGGCATGCGAAATGTATGACAAGATGATGGCGGAGATGAAGGAGTCGATGAAGGCTCACGATATGGCGGCGGTCAACACGATCCGCGGTGTCATCGCCAAGGTTAAGGATATCACGGTCAACGCTGGCAAGGACATGACCGACGACGCTTTCATGCAGGTCATCGCGAAGGGTGTTAAGCAGCGTGAAGAATCGATCGCGCAGTTCGAGTCCGCCGGTCGCGCCGAGCTTGCCGAGAACGAAAAGAAGGAGATGGAGTTCCTCAAGAAGTATCTCCCCGAGCAGCTTTCCGAGGAGAAGGTCGCCGAAATCGTGAAGGCGGTCGTCGCCGAACTCGGCGCCGCGTCCAAGAAGGATATGGGGCGCGTCATGAAGGAGGTCATGGCTCGGGTAAAGGGTCAGGCCGACGGCAAGCTCGTCTCGCGCCTCGTCGGTGCCGCGCTGCCGTAAACGGCGCCGTAAAATGGTAAAATATTTATCATGAGCGAGAGAACTAGGAATGTGATTGATTATATTGTGGCGTGCGTAAGCGACTTCTCCGATGCGCATGGCATATCGGTTGTCTCTGCTTATGATTATCTTAACGCCTATGGCGGAGTTTCCTTTCTCGAGCGGAATTACGATATTGAGCATTCGTATCCTATTGAGGAGACGGTTTTGAATCTCGGTCTTGTCTGTCGTGGCAATGGAGGAACGTTATAATGGTTCTTTATCACGGAACGAATGTTGCCTTTGATGCAGTAGACCTTCTTAAAGGTTTGCCGGGCAAGGATTTCGGCCGTGGATTTTATCTAACAGATTCGTTGGAATGCGCGAAAAAGACCGCATTGCAGAGGGTCGATCGGTTGGGCGGATCGGTCGTAGTGAAACGGTTTGTGATTGACGATGCGGTATTTGAACAGCTGAAGGTTAGACGATTTGATCGTCCATGTCGCGAATGGGCATTGTTCGTCCGCGCTAATCGCCGTGCGAATATTGAGTCCGAAGACCATAATCGTGACAATAGTTATGATATTGTTATTGGTCCGATTGCAAATGACAAGCTGTCATTGCAATTTCGATTGTTTGACAAGGGGTTGATTTCCCTAGATGCGTTTGTTGACGGGCTTCAATTTAAGCAGTTGTATATGCAATATTCGTTTCATTCCGAAGAGGCGGTTTCCTTTCTTAAATACGATGGGGAGGAAATGTTATGAGTGCGGAAGTGAAACAGCTTATTGAATTTGCTACGCAGGACCTTGTTGCCGAAATCGTAGAGAATGAAGGGTTAACGATTCCAAAAGCAATGGATGAACTTTTCCACAGTCGTTTTTTTCAGCAACTGTCAAATCCTGGTCTTGGATTGTATCGTGAGAGCGGAGCTTATCTTTACGAGTCTTACAAACAGTCAAAAGCCAATAACGATTGATTTTTATGAAAACGATGTCTATGCCATCTGCTAACGGTGCGATGCCGGTCACGATCGAGAAGATCCTCGACGAGGAGCTCGGTGACAAGTGTGGGCTTTACGCGCGCGTGACCATTCCCGCCGGTTCGATCCTCGGCTATCACGAGCATCACGGCAACGGCGAGAGCTATTTCATCCTCTCGGGCGAGGCCGTCTACGACGACAACGGCACCAAGCGCACGATCCGCGCCGGCGACTCGACCTGGACGCCCGACGGCTCCGGCCACGCCGTCGACAACTCCCGCGGCAAAGAAGATTTCATCTTCATGGCACTGATCGTGAATAAGTAAGTTCTCGATATGAAAATTGCCGCGTTACTTACTGGTCGTGGAAATAACACCTTGAAGGACAAAAATATTTTGCCAGTTCTTGGGAAGCCGTTGCTATATTATCCGGCAATGGCGGCAAAATCTTGTCCATTGATTACCGATTTTTATTGTTCGAGCGATTGTGATAAGATTCTGTCTGCCGCTTCCGAGTGTGGCTATAAGTCAATTAAGCGACCTCCCGAATTAGCACTTCCGACAGCACAACATGTTGATGCGATTATACATGGCCTAAAGGTTATGGAACAGGATGGGGTTAGTCCTGATATTCTTGTTGTGCTGCTTGCAAATTCTGGCATTATTAAAAAGGAATGGGTGCAGGAATCAATAGACGTGTTGCTTGGAGATCAATCTTTGTCTGCCGCTTGTCCTGTAAAAAAGGATCAAGATCATCATCCTTTTCGTGCGAAGAGACTTCGTGCTGACGGTTGCTTAGAACCATATTTTGATTTTCACGATAAGAATGTTTCCACCAATCGGCAGGATCTTTGTGAAAATTATTATTTTTGCCATAATTTTTGGAGGCTGAATCTTCACAACTCCTTATACTCTAAACAAGTTGGGCAACCACCGTGGACTTTTATGGGCAATAATATTAAGCCCATTGTTGTAGAAGATTGCTTTGATGTTCATGATATGGATGACATTGTTCGCACCGAGCGATGGTTGTTAGAGAATCACATCGCAAATTGAATTGGCATTTCAAGTGATATCTCAAAAACAGTTAGATTTCTTTCATAACATTTTACGAGCCGTTGTATCAAGGCGGTTGGATGATTTTTTAACGGCGAAATTCAATCGCCTATTTTGTCGCACTGATTTAGTTGGCGCTTATTTTTCCGGTGCAAATTCTGAACTTTTGTTCCCTGAGTTTGACATTCAGGCTCGTAAACTTGGGCACTATAGGATAAGTGATTCATTGTTTTGGTGTGCCTATATTCAGGCGCTAAAAGATTCTGGCAGAAGAGATGACGCAGCGCGAAGTTTAAAAGAGGTGTGTGAACTTCCCTGGGGGATAGACGTTATTCGCAAATTTCTATCATTGATGGATTTTGGAGGGGATATAGGTTTTCAAAATGATTTTGTCGGCAAGGGCGGCGCTGTCTTCAAGGCGCTTAAAGAATCTGACGACAGAAAACTGTTTGAAAGTTTGTTTTCTAAAAATTCCACTGTCGCATTGGTTGGAAATGGACCTGTAGACAATCATAAAGGGCTTGGCAAGGAGATTGATGGTCATGATGTTGTCATAAGAATCAATAACTATGCACAGGCTGGTTTTGAATGCGATTATGGTTTAAAAACAGATATTTGGGTGAAGGCGTCGTTTTCAAATATTGATCATAATCAGTGCCGACTGCCAACGAGAATGGTCTATTATGCCGACGAGGTCTTAAGACGGCCGTTGATGGACGGGTATCTTGATGCGATGTATGATGAGATGAAGCAAATTCCAATAGGTTGTTTCTCGTCTTCATCTCGCAGCCAATTGGCGAAGAAGTACAATATTGCGCCTACGACGGGATTTACTTTGATTTTTATGCTTTCTAAGATGCCGATTAAATATTTAGACGCATACGGATTCTCGTTTTTGTCCAATCAAGATTTTGGAATGTATAAATCGTATGATGGTCGTTATCAAGATGCTTCTGCTCACAATATGAGGACCGAAATAACAGAACTGTCAAAGCTTGCGTGGCGTGGGCGTCGTCTTTACTCCGAGACATGAAGATCTCCGTCATAGTTCCTGTTTATAAGGTCGAGCCGTATTTGAGGAAATGCGTTGATTCGATTTTGGGTCAGACGTTTCGGGATTTCGAACTGATTCTTGTCGACAACGGCAGTCCAGATAATTGCGGGAAGATTTGCGATGAATATGCCGCGTCCGATAGCAGGAATAAGTGTGTGCTTGCCATGTGATGGTATGAAGCGTAATAAAATGACGATTGTACGGCTGATTAATGTTGATAAAATGTTGTAAGATTACTTTTCGCTATTGATAAAATGTGCGTTGTGTGATACAATATTGATGAATTTAAGGTATTTGTAATGATAAAACGCAAAATACAAGAGCGACTTGAGCAGTTTACCAAAGACAAGGGACGCTATGCACTTCTTATAGATGGCGCAAGACAGGTCGGCAAGACTTTTATCATCGAGAAGTTTGCTTCTGAGCATTATGAGGTCTTGGTGGAGATCAATTTTGCGACGATGAAGGGTGCGCAGGCGATTTTCGACAATGTCGAAACGGCCGAGGATGTTTTAGTGAAGTTGACGGCATTTTCGAAAAAGAGATTGGTGCCGGGGCGTACGTTGGTGTTTTTTGACGAGATTCAGAAGTGTCCAGAGGCGGTTACATATATCAAGCCGTTGGTACAGGAGGGTAGCTGTCATTATGTCTTGAGCGGATCTCTGCTTGGTGTCGAACTAAAGAACGTTCGTTCTGTACCTGTTGGTTTCATGGACGAAGCCAAGATGTTTCCTCTGGACTTCGAGGAATTTGTCGAGGCGGTCGGAGAAGTCCCCGAACTTCTGCAGGCGGCGCGAAACGCATGGACGAGACGGCTGCCGCTTGATAAGGTTTTTCACCAGCGTCTCCTTAAGTTGTTTCGTCTTTATCTGGTTGTTGGCGGTATGCCGGCCGCAGTGCAATGTTATCTTGATACGCATGATATCGCCGCGGTCGTGCGCGAACAGAAACGTATTCTCGCGATGTATCGTCGAGATATTACACAGTACGATCAGGATAACGCTTTACGCATTCGGTTGGTGTTTGATAGAATTCCGGCCGAGCTGGACAAGAAGAACAAGCGTTATTATGTTTCCGGCATCCGCCCCGGCGAGCGTTACGATAACCTCGAGGACGAATTTGTCTGGCTGAAGGAGGCGGGGGTGGCGCTGCCGGCGTACAATGTCCAGGCGCCGGTCGCTCCGCTGGTTCTCGGAACCAAGCCCAACCTCTTCAAGTTGTTTTCGAATGACATCGGATTGCTGTCCGCGCAATATATGAACGGCATTCAGCTGAACATCTTGAACGGCGAGCAATCGATCAATTTCGGTTCGGTTTACGAGAATGCCGTCGCGCAGGAGTTGACGGCACACGGTATCGAGCCGAGATATTATAATTCGCCGAAGAACGGAGAGATTGACTTTGTCATTGAACGTGATGGCGCGGTGTTGCCAATTGAAGTGAAGAGCGGCAAGCATTACCAGCGGCATCGGGCATTAAACTTTGCTTTGGCGCAATCCGACTATCGGATTAATGAGGCGATTGTGTTCAATGATGATGCAATGAAAATCGAAGGTCGTGTACGATATGTCCCGATCTATATGGTGATGTTTTTGGAGAACACGCCGATCCCGGAAAAATTGGTTTATGAAGTCTGAATCATAACTCCGAGACATGAAGATCTCCGTCATAGTTCCTGTTTATAAGGTCGAGCCGTATTTGAGGAAATGCGTTGATTCGATTTTGGGTCAGACGCTTCGGGATTTCGAATTGATTCTGGTCGATGACGGCAGTCCAGATAATTGCGGGAAGATTTGCGATGAATACGCCGCGGCCGATAGCCGTGTCAAAGTGATTCATCAGCAGAACGGGGGTTTGTCAGCCGCGCGAAACGCTGGGCTGGACTGGGTGTTTGCTAATTCAGATTCGCAGTATATTACTTTTATCGATTCGGATGATTGGGTGGCGCGTGATTTCCTTGAAACATTAATACAGGGGCTTTCATTTTCTGACGAAGTCGTTTGCACCGGTTGTGCCCGTGTTGACGAGACGAACGTTCGTAAGGTCCGGTATCCTGATCGCGGATGGAAGGTTTTATCGCCCGAGGAATATTGGGTGCAGTATGATGTGCTTGTTGTGATCAGCTGCGGTAAGTTGTTTAAGCGGTCGCTGTTTGAGAAAGTCAGGTTTCCAGTCGGCAGAATCCATGAGGATGTGTTTACCACGCATCAACTTATATTTCAATGTAAACGAATCGCCTTTCGTCAAATCGCCACTTACAATTATCTTGTTCGCGGCGAAAGCATTACGAAATCTCAATGGACGCCTCGTCGGCTTGACGCGCTGACGGCATATGAGGAACAATGCAAATATTTTCGCGGACGATATCCTCTGGCCTATATGCATGCCCATGCTGCTCTGCTGGGAATGATTTTGTTGGAGCGGGAACACATCAAGCGGTTCCTGCCTGATAAGGTTGACGAATATCGGAAAATGGTAGAAGAGTCGTTAAAAGACCGAGATCTTCCGTTCTGGACGTATCGTGGATTTTACCGCGCCGCCAGAATAAAACGGTTTTGGATGCGTTGGACCATCGCCATGCTTGCAGATGTTTTGCGCAATGGGCGAAAATCTTGGCTGTTTGTCGAGGCGCTTCCGATCACTCGGGAAGTGCTTTAGCGATTGTTGTGTCGACCGTATCTCCAGCGGTAGTCTATAATACAAAGGATTACACGGATCAGCTGGTAAGCGGTAAACCACATGAGGATGTCCGCAAGCGTACGTATGTTATGCGCAGAAAAGAAGTTTATGGCCCAATTGGGCAGATAATTCGTGAAATAACCATATCCTGTCACGAATAGCATCGTGCAGGCGTATAATAGTGCGCAGGGTGAGAACAGCCACATATTCTTCAGATGGCACAGCGCCAATTCTGACGTCGTGTACAGATAGGTGAACTGCTGGATTGTTACGATGCCGATGAGCCAGGGAATCGCCCACCAGTAATCGCAATACAGACTGCCGTTTGGCAAAAGCGAAAGGATTGTCTTGCCGAATAGTGTGAAAAACAGAGCGAGTGGTGCGTTAAAACAGAAGATGGCAACAGCGGACTTGAGGATCAGTGGTAATGTCGATCTGCCGTTTTTACCGAGTTCAGCCGCGAAGGGGAAAATGGTTACGAACAGCGCGGCATATAAAAAACCGGCTATATCCGAAAAACGCGTCACCATATAATATGCCGCAGAGTCGAGTTCGGAAAGACGTTGACGGATGATTGTCTGAGGAATGAGCTCTGAAAATGCGCCAATGGTAGCTCCGATGCTTAGGATTAAAAAGAGCTTCGTGAAGTGTTTTACGGCAGGTCTAGTCCAGTATGGTTCTGCGGGTACGGAAAGTTCTTTGCGCAGGGCTAAGACCGATGCGGCGATGGAGAATGCCGGAACGGACGCCTGTCCGACGAAATATCCGGAGATGGCACGAAACGGCATCATGAAGATCATTGTGATGAAACGAACTGGGGCTCCGATAAGGGAAATCAAGGACGTTGCTTTAAATTTCTTGAGCGATTGAAGGGCGTTAGAAAACACCGGTGCGGCGGTTCCGAGAAACGATGCGACGAGAATGAGCATTCCGAGCGAGCCTTCGGCAACGCGTATGCGGATTAGGAACTGCGGCAGGAGAAAGTGGCATATGATGAGCGCGAGGAAGAAGAAGACCGCAGTTGCGACAAATACACTGCGCATCAGCGTCTTCATCTTTCCGAATTCGTGCCTGATGGCAAGGTCTGTTAATTCGTTACGGAACGTCGAGGCGAAAACCGCAGCCGGAATGGCAAGGAAGTTTGCGAACTGCACGAGTGGCATGACTGCGCCGAGTTCTTCGGTCGGGACGTATTTCGGTACTAGCCATAGACCGACGAAGACATTGAGACAGTCGGCTGCGCGTGCCGCACAGAACAGCATCAGTGAATACCACCAGAAATCACCAAGTCGTGTGTGAAGTTTTTCGAGCAACTTCTTCATTTTATGTATATTATATCATATATAGCGCCGACCCTGGTCGGCATTGACGCGATCGTTGAGATTGTGATATAATTTCTCCGGATGGAATTATTCCATACGGAGAAATTTTGAGATGGTGGTGAATCCTTTCAAGTACGGATGCATTGTCGGTGGTGAGAACTATTGCCGCCGACAGGTTTTGCAACGGCAGCTGCGGGAACTGTTGAAGAGCGGACAGAATGTCGTCATCCAGGGTGCGCGACGTATGGGCAAGACTTCGCTTGTCTGTGAGACCGTCAAGTCGCTCAAGGGCTACAAGCTTGTCTATGTCGACTTCTTCTGTGTGAAATCTGAAGGTGACTTTTGTCGTCGCGTGGTGTCAGCTGTGCTGAAATGCGGGGACGGGAGGTCGTTCTTGGAGAAAGTAGGGGGGCTTGTCAAAAGTCTGCGTCCGGTATTCACCGTTGACAAGGATTCTGGGGCGCCTACATTGTCAATCGACGTCAAGGCCGCGAATGGTGTCGAATCGGTAGAAGAGGTCGTGGAGATGATCGCGCAGCTTTCGAGAACGCTTAAGCTCTGCGTTGTCTTTGATGAGTTCCAGGATGTCACCGACATCCCGGATGCCGACGTGATTCTGGCTGCGCTTCGTTCGCGCATTCAGTTTTTGGACGAGGTACCGTTTGTATTCCTTGGCAGCGTGCGTAATCGTATGCACGCGATCTTCGATTCGCCGAAGAGCCCGTTCTTCAAGAGCGCCATCTCTTTTGGGGTCGAAGCCATTGACGAGGATGATCTGGCGGCGTTTATCGTCGCCCGCTTCAGATTCGGGAATCGTTTTGTGGATGCGGCAATTGCAAGGCATATCATTCAGGTTGCCGATGGCATTTCTGGTGATGTTCAGGAGCTTTGTGAAGCCGTCTGGTTGACGACGTCTGAAGGAGCGACGTTGACGCACAGAGATGTCGACATAGGCCTTGAGATGGTCTTTGCGAGAGAATCACGAGCTTTCGGCATGGCGGTCTCGCGGCTGACTGCCGTCCAGCTTTCGGTGCTTAGAGGTCTGGCTCGTCACCCTCATGCGAAGGTGTTCTCATCTGAGTTCATGCATGAAAATGAGCTCCGGAGTGTGGGCGGGTTGACGAAGGCCCTTAAGCGGCTTGTTGCGGACGAACTTATTTATGAATATTTAGGCGACTATCATTTTGAGAACCCGTTTTTCCGTGAGTGGATCAAGAAGATGTGAGGTGATGGCGATATGTCGGAATTTACCTGCGCACCTATCCTTTTGATCGGATTCAACCGCCCTGATTTCATGGCGGCGCAGATTGCGGCTGTGCGCGAGGTGCGTCCGTTAAAGCTTTATGTGGCCGTTGACGGGCCGCGAACAGATCATCTGGATGAGGATGAAAAGTGTCGCGCCGTGCGTGAGTGCGTAAAACTTGTCGACTGGCCGTGTGAAGTCAAGACACTTTTCCATGATGAGAATCTTGGTTGCAAGTATGCGCCGGCTCGGGCAATTGATTGGTTCTTTGAGAATGAAGAATCGGGAATCATTCTTGAGGATGATACGCAGCCGTCGCCTTGCTTCTTTCGGTTTGCCTCGGAAATGCTGTTGCATTATCGAAACGATGAACGGGTTGGAATGATTTCGGGATTTAATTTCTTTGGGCTCCAGTCTGATGCAGCGGCATCCTATCATTTTAGTCGAATCGCTATGATGTCCGGAGGGTGGGCGACATGGCGCCGCGTTTGGCGCTTCTATGATATTGAGATGCGAGAATATCTGCCGCGTCTTGATGAGATTATGAGCCGTACGCCGATGACAAACTATTTTAGACGTACGTTTAAAATGGAGGCGCAGAGGGCGCTCGTTCGAAATGACGCGTGGGACTATCAATTCACGTTAATGATGTTTGCCAAGGGCATGCTTGGCGTTGTGCCGCGTGTTCAATTGATAGCAAACAATGGGATTGCTGTTTCTGAGGCTACACATACGGGCGGATACAACTACTATGCACCGCGGTTTGCCAAGTCAGGTTCGATTGATTTTCCGCTCGTCCATCCGAAAGATGTTGTCTGTGACGAATGGGCCGATCGACGTCGAGAACAAATGGAGGGCGCGACCTTCCCTCGTGGTCTGACTTGGCTCGGGTGTAAGATCCCGTGCCTTTGCCCAGTGCTGACGTTGGTTGGCAGAATCGCCGAGAGATTCTGTCCGTTTTTATTTCTGATTTGATAAATGAGCATTGTTCATCTATCTTACGACTACGGATTGTCAGGAACGAGCGGGGCGCCGATTGCGGCTTCCCGCTTGCATCTGGCGTTGCTGCGGGCCGGTGTCGATTCTCATTTTATCTGCATAAGGAAGCTTGAAGAAGGGAAGAATGTCTATCAGCTTCCGGAGAATCAGATTCTGGCAGGGCTTTTCTACTTCTTTCCCCGGGTGTTCTGGGTGCTGTCCAGGTTGTGCACCGGACATTTGCTTATGCCCAACATCTGGCCGCTGCCTGGCTTCGGTAAATTGGTGCGAGACTTGAAGCCTGACATCATCCATATTCATTGGATCGGACAGGACATGGTTTCGTTTCGCCAGCTGTCTGCAGTTGTCGCAAAATTCGTCTACACGCTCCACGATCTGACGGCGGTAAACGCCATTGAGCCACATCCGAAGTCCGACCGTCGATTTGCGGAAGGGTTCACCAGGGAAAACAGCTCGGTCGCGGAGCGTTGGATGTGTCGGCGCAAGGCCGAGTTTCTTGAATCCGTACGTCCGTTTTTCATCGGACCTTCAGATTGGGTGTGCAACATGTTCCGGGAATCAACTCTTGGGTGCGGACTGAATTCTTGCCGCATATTGAATATCGTCGATCCCGTGTACGGTTATGATTCTGGTCTGGTTAATAACCACGATAAGTTCACCATACTGTTCGGTGCTTTCGGCGGTCGGACATCTCCCTACAAAGGATGGTCGGACCTTGTTGCAGCGCTCAAGCTGCTGCCTGACGACGTCAAGGACGATATGGTGGTGAAGGTTTTCGGCGAAAATGCGGAAGACTGCGAGATTAACGGCGTCAAGGTGGAGTTCCTTGGGGCGATCGCCGACTCCAAGGTGCTTCGAGAGATCCATCATTGCGCTGATGTGTTGGCGTTGCCGTCTCGCCAGGACAACGCCCCGCAGGTGAAATTCGAGGCGCTGCTTGACGGTTTGCCGGTGTTGGTTTTCCAACGGACCGGATGCGCAGAGTTTATTCGCCATGAGGTAAACGGTTGGATCTCGCCGGATGGTGATATCGCGGACTACGCCAAGGGCATTGAGTTCTTCTACCGCAAGTGGCGGAGTGGTCAGTTGAATGCGCTTCGTCCGCAGATTGCTGCGGAAGCGAAGATCGCGTTTGATGAAGATGAAATCGTCAGACAGATGATTTCGGTTTACAACAGCGTCTTGAAGTAGTCGTCAAACTGCTGGGCGATTTCGGCCCAGGAGTAAACTGGAATTTCTGCCGCGGCGTTTGCTGCGAGCATGGGCCCGAGCTCGGGCTCATTGACAAGGCGCAAGATCAGCGGGGCGTAGTCTCCGTCCTTGGCGAGAAGTGCGTTGTGTCCGTTTCGGAAGAAGAGATTCGCTTCACCGTCGAAGGCGAGGATCGGCTTCTTCCAGCGCAGATACTCCTGCAGTTTGGCGTTGCAGTCCTGGTCAGAAGTGCAGACGAATGCGTCCGCCTGACTCATCACGGAAAGCTGTTCTTCTTTGGTGAGCCATCCGAGGGAAATGCAGTTCTCGGAATAATAGGGCTTCAGATAACCATATTCCTGTCCGGTCATGTAGAGTTTGATGTCCTTCGGGAGCTTCTGCATGGCGCGGCAGATGTCTGCTGTACGCTTCCACTTTGCCTTGTCGCCGGTGTAGACGAGGTTGAAAGTTCCGTTCAACTTCAAGGTTGATGAGTGAGAATTGAATGCTGAAGGTATGGAGTCCGCACCATTGGGGATGTATTTGCATTCAACGCCCCATGAGCGTCCTAGGTTCTGGAGCGTGTAGCTAAGCGTTACTACTGCGTCGGAGTTCTTTACAATGCGTTTCTCCATCCAGTCCATGAGGATGCGGCCAGGTAGTCCGCAGATCTCGTTCCAGATGCGTCCGTAATGATCGTCCCATCCGTGTACGACCTTGAATGTCTTGTGTTCGCAGAGTAATTTGCGACAGAAGAGCGGCATCAATGCACAAAGGGATCCGTATGTATATATGATGTCAGGTTTCAAGTCGTCGATTCGGCGAGCAAGTTTTATCGGATTTCGTGAAGTTTCCCATCCGGCCCAATTTACCTGCCAGCCGAGGAGGGAAAGATTGTAGCCGACGGCATCGACAGAATATGGTGCAGACTTAAAATGGTATGCGGCATCTTGGTTTTCAAACCAAGGTGCACGTGAGCTGGAAACATAAAAAACTCTCATAGACGATATTCGTCTAAATGAATTTAGGCGTGTTTTTCCTTTGCGCCAAGGTTTAATGTGTTCTGGACGCGGACGATCCAGGTGTTCGGGACGATGGCGAAGATCAGGCCTTTGATGCCTTCCACAAGGCGGACCTTGAACGGAGGAAGGCCGCGCTTCGAGAAATCGAACTCGATGTTGTTTTCACGAAGACAGGCGACGCCGAATTTTTCCCAGTGACCTTTGTGGACGGCATCAAGGAAGGGGAATTCCTTCGTAGGGGTTACAAGCAGCGGACGCGGATCGTCCGAAACCGAGAAGCTGCCGAAACGTTCGAACTCCCAGATGCTTGCAGACGAGGCAGCGAGGCGTCTGAGAAAATCCTTGGCCCAGAATCCGGCCTGCGTGGCGACGCAGTACGCGGTGTTCTTTTTGTATTCGTAAAGATCCTCGACTTGTCCGACGGTGTTTCCCGCGCTGGGCTTCGGATTCGGAATCATCCGGAGATTGGCGGCTCCGTGACGCATGATCTGGTCAAGACGCTTAAGTATAAGCGGCGTGTCGACAGCCCGAGACAGATAGTAGTCGTCGCAAAGCATCAGTATGTAAGGCGTGGAAATCTGATCTATCGCTTTGACGAGTCGCGATGACCATGTTCCACCGGGACCACATGCGATGATGCGATCGAAGGATTCGCTGCCATGAAGGCCCGGTGAGGATTCCGTCACCAGCGTCAGCTCGAACGGACAGTCCGGCCAGTATTTGCGGAACAATGTAAGAAACGGATCGAGCAGATCGGCGTATTTGTCACAAGAACAGACGACGACTGTGCAATTGGTGTTCTTCATAATTATTTTGCCGGACAGCTGATGCGGAATCCAAAGAACACGCTTTCGTTTGTCGGATAACCGTATCCGTAATAACGGAAGTCGGAAGTGCATTCGTCGGCACGGTAGTCGTGGCTTCCGCCACGCAGACAACGGCTCTCGCCGTTGGTGTTCCCGACTGGGTCGGTGCAGTCCTTGAGCTGCCACGGACCCCAGTCCAGGCACCATTCGAAGACGTTGCCGTGCATGTCGTAAAGTCCCCACGCGTTCGGCTCGTAAGATCCGACTTCGGCCAGTCCGCGACCGCTGCCGCGATAACGCCCGAGCTTCTTCAGGTCGGATTCGTAGCTACCGCCGTTGTTGTACAGACTTGTTGTTCCGGCGCGGCAGGCGTATTCCCATTGCGCTTCCGTAGGGAGATCGATGTCTAATCCGGTCTTCGTGCGGAGCACGTCAATAATGGAATCCTTGTCGACGACGTTCGATTCTGGCCATCTGGATCCGTCGAGGGCGCCGCGGATCATGTTGAACGTGATGAAGTTGACCGGATAAGTCGGATTGTCGCCTGTCTTCCACCAGCGATTCTCCCATGATTTATCCTTGGACAGCAATTGATATTGACGACGGGTGATTTCGTAAACGCCGATGAAGAAGGGTTTGCTGATGGTGACTTTCGCGCGGTTGCACATCTTGAAAGTCCCGGCGGGAATCTTTTTGAGAACGATCGACGTTGTCTTGAATTCGTCGCCATCCGGAAGCGTGTCGGAGTACCAGACGGGGAAAGACGCGGCTTCGGCGCCACCCCGGATGTCAATGATGCAGTATTCGCCATCGGTCATTCCGTTGGGCTTGGCGATACGTTGTGCGGCAATGGAAACGTTGCAAAGCTTGCTTTTTGCAATCGTCAGTTTTCCGAGCGTTGAATCCAGGTCGAACGAAGGCGTGCTGATGGTCGTCGAAAGCGTATCTCCGTTTACGAGCGTTGTCTTGGCAACTCCGTTGGTTCCGGAAAAGGCGATTGATTTGATGCTGGATGCGGATAGTTCAAGGGCGTCGTCAAAGATTGTCGCACATTTAATCGTATCATTAAGCAACTTGCCCTTTATTGTCGAACCATCACGCAAGGTCATGGATGCGGAGAGGGTGTAGTCATCGACTGTGATGGCGGCGGTGGAGCATCCTACTATAAGAAGAATGCCAAGAGTTGTTATAAGCTTATTGTTCATATCAATGATTATATCAAAAGTATTACATTTAGATGCAGACATAATTGTGGATCATTGAGGCGCGATTATAGGTCGGAATGATGACGGAAATAAGCGGGGTGGACATGTTGTGAATATTATAGCAAATTTATTTATTACCGCAGGCGGCTGCGCCGCACGCAGGATGGCGACCGATTCAAAACGTCGTCGCCCCGGGCGAAGCGGAGGAAGTCGGTTAGTCTTGCGCCTTCGGCTTAATGCCCATGCGCCGCAGAAACTTGTTTCGGAGGAAAGGTTGCGAAGCAACGGCGCAGCCGCCCTCAAGGGCCCGCGCGACGTTTTGTAATCGGTCGCGGTCTTACGTCTTTAACGAGTTGTATCCGGAGTTGTCTGGGGGCGGTCGTGGTCTTGCGTTTTCCAGCAAGCGCTTTTGATATACTAAACCTCAAAAGGATACTCAAGGGTGCAGATGAAGAAGCTGTTTCGTTTTGATACAGTGGCTATAAGTATGTACTCTACACTGTGTATCAAAAACTCAAACTCGCGGTTGGTTGCATGATATCGCATATGAACCGCCAGACCGCGACCGATTACAAAACGTCGCCTCGCTACTAAGCCGAAGGCGCAGGATGAGCTGGATCACTCCTTAACCGCGAGGGGCGACGACGTTTTGAATCGGTCGCCATCCTGCGTGCGGCGTAGCCGCCGGCGGTTTGTCATAAGCTGTATGTCAGAGCGGGGGAATTTTTGATATACTATGCGGCAACAACGGGATTGTAGCTCAACTGGACAGAGCGACGGTTTCCTAAACCGTAGGTTCCGGGTTCGATTCCCGGCAGTCCCACCAGTATTCGGGCGGTAACCGGAAAGTCCTGTGTAAACCAGGCGCTGTCGCGCAACCGTTATAGTCGGAACACGAGCCGTCTCATCATCCTCAAGTACCCTCGCATGAGGGGGAAAGTAGTGTCATGAACGTTTTGATGTTCGCAGCCGCGGTCACCATGACCAATACCGTGGCCGTGCTTCCGCAGGTAATCGTCGAGGCCAGTCGAATTGAGGCCCCTCGACATGCGATCCCGTCCCATGTTGATGTTATCGACCGCGAGGCAATTGATTCCTCTGGTGCGGCGAGTACTGTCGAGTTGCTCGAGAAAAGGGCCAACCTGTTTGTTCGGAAAGTGAATGCCAATCCCGCTCAAGCGAGGGTAGCGATGCGCGGATATGGAGCGAATGGGTTCGGTAGAGTGACGGTGCTGGTGGATGGCGAAGAACTGAACAACGTCGACATGTCTCCCCAGGAGCTGATTCGCGTGCCGCTCGCCTCCGTTCGTAACGTGGAGGTTATGCATGGACCGCAGACTGTGCTCCACGGCGGTAACGCCAGTGCCGGCGTGATCAACATCACCTCCGACGACGACATCGACGGCTGCAAAGTTGAGGTAGAAGGTCGGGGCGGCAGCTATGGCACTGCAGGGGCCCATGTCGGTGTGCATGGAGGTGAGACTCTTAAGGAAGATAATGATGATGCCCCGAAGGCTGATGCTGGTCTTGGCAAGATTCTGTATTATGCAGACTTAGACTATGACCGTACAGATGGCTGGCGTGATAATTCCTGGTACGAAATCTGGTCGCTGAAGGGTGGAATTAAGCATCTCTTCGACAACGGCTCCTGGTGGTCGCTCAGGACGTTCTACGGCAATACTAGGTACGGACTTCCAGGGGGCATTTTCATGGAGGGGAGCGGAAGTTGGCAGGACCGTGCCGAAAGAGCCGACGACGCTTATTCTCATTCACGGAATGACGTCTACGGCATGAATCTGTCTAGCAAACTTGTGCTTGCGGACGAACATCATCTGACGTCCGAGTTCTCATTCCGTGAACGCAAGTCAGAATCTTACTACTACCTCAAATATGACGTCTTCACCTTCGGCTACAAACTCAAATACACCTGGGACAAGGAATGTAACCGACTTGATGTCGGAACCGATCTGAAGTACGATCTTGTTGACGTCAATGGTTATGACGCGAGAACCGGTTCGGGCGGTGACAATGATTTTCAGCGTTTCTGTGGTGGCGTATTCGCACGGGACGAAGTGAAGTTCGGCGATCACTGGTCGATTTTCGGCGGAACGAGAGGGGAATGGTGGTGGAATAAGGACGTGTTTAACAGTCCCACAGTGTGCAGCATGAATTCGTCGTCCACGCGAGGCGAAGCTGCTGGAGAAGTGGGAGCGCTCTGGCGTCCGACGGACGAGATGAAGGTCTTCGCGAAGTGGTCAAGGTTCTACCATGCTCCGCTTGCGGACGAAATGTTCTCTTCCTACGGAGTGCCGAACCTAGGGCTGAAGCCCGAGAGCGGTCACGACTTTGAGTTTGGATTCGATTGGACCTTCCTGAGAGAAGTGAACTTCAATTTCACGGGCTATCATGCCGAACTGGAAGACGAAATATTCTACATGAACTACGCGAATCGGAACGCCGAAGACGATACCGCGAGAACCGGCTTTGAGACATCACTGGTATGGTCGCGGAAAAACTTCGCGTCCGCCGGCATCATGTATTCGTACACCTATTCGAGGTTCACCGAGGGCGACAACCGCGGCAACGACGTGCCGTTGGTTCCGCGACAGACGTGCCGCGTCTTCGGCAACTACTATGTCGTTGACTGGCTTTCCGTCGGCGGCGGAATGCGTTTCGTCGGTGAACAGCGTTACGGCGGCGATTTTGCCGCGGATGGCGGATGGATACCGTCGTTCGTGATTTTCGACGTTGGATTGAGATTGATGCCTACAAGCGGGTGGTTGGAGGGACTGATCCTGTCGGCTACAGTTGACAACCTTTTCGACAAGCGGTATTTCGATTACGGCGAATACTTCGGCTCACATTACATTTACCCTGCCGCCTGTCGCAGCTTCCTGGTCACGGTGAGATACGAGTTCTAAAACAACTCTCTACCATTGAGAGGGGATTTTTGATATAATTACAAGAGATTTAATTCTAATATGAGGAGAAACTGAATAATGAAGAAGATTTTGATTCCGTTGGCGGCGGCGATTCTTGCCGGATGCGCATGTAATGATTGCTGGAAGCGCGGCGATCCCAAGGATCCAGTTATCGGAAACTGGGGGCTTGAACTCGGTTACGATGCGATGAAAGCCGGTCATATGATAGCTTCTCGTGATGCAAACGGCAATCCGCAGGCGCTGGTACTGTGGCGTTGGGCCTCTCCGATCCCGATGAAAGACTTCAAGATCGAAGGCAACAATTTCAGCTTCGTCCACCCCTGGGGTGACAAGAAGGTCGAAGGCTCCGTTTGCTGCGGAACGCTGAAGGCCACGATGTTCAAGAAGGATGGGTCCATTGAAACCTCGATTAAGGGGTGGAGGAATCCCCCCATTGCGGCTGCCAGCACCGACGACGCGAAACTCGGCGAGCCGATCGACCTGCTCAAGGACGGACTTTCCGGCTGGGAGCAGCTCGAAACAAACGGCAAGTTCGGCTGGTCTTTCAAGGACGGTGTCCTTTCTAACAAGCTCGGCGTCAAAGAGGATGGCAGCTGGGTTGGTGGCGGCGTGAATCTGCGGACCAAGCGTGATGACTTCTACGATTTCAACCTCGAGTACGACGTCCGCGTTCCGAAAGGTTCTAACTCCGGCGTGTATCTCCGCGGTCGTTACGAGTGTCAGGTCGTCGACAGCTACGGCAAGAAGGATGACTTCATCCACAACATGGGGGCGTATTACGGGCGTGTCGCTCCGTCCGTTCAGGTCGAGAAGGCTCCGGGCGAGTGGCAGCATGTGAACGTCACGCTTTACAAGCGTCACATCACCGTTATCCTCAATGGGGTCAAGATTATTGACAACGCTCCGGTCGTCGGCATTACTGGAGGTGCGGTAGATGCGAACGAATTCATCCCGGGCTTCATCTATCTCCAGGGTGATCATTCCGATGCAGATTACAAGAATATGATCCTGCGCCCGTGCCTGTAAGAAGGGAATTGGGAATAGGGAATTGGGAATGGGATGGGGATATTTAAGCTAAGATCAAAATTCAAA
This sequence comes from uncultured Verrucomicrobiota bacterium, assembly GCA_946055075.1. Lineage (GTDB taxonomy): Bacteria > Verrucomicrobiota > Kiritimatiellia > RFP12 > UBA1067 > UBA1067. The sequence continues at coordinate 26,720 of CAMGEN010000012.1, forward strand.
CCAACCGGTGATCAACCGGAAGCCATCGCCGCGCTTCATGAAGGATTGAAGCGCGGCGATGATCGTTTAATTCTTCAGGGCGTAACCGGTTCTGGCAAGACGTTCACGATGGCGAACCTCATCGCCAAGTGGAATCGCCCCACCCTTATTCTCAGTCACAACAAAACGCTGGCCGCTCAGCTCTTCGCGGAACTCAAGGAGTTCTTCCCGGACAATGCGGTAGAGTATTTCATCTCCTACTACGACTACTATCAGCCCGAGGCTTACATCCCGCAGACCGACACCTACATCGAGAAGGACGCGTCGATCAACGAGGAAATTGAACGCTACCGGCTGGCCGCGACCAACGCGCTGATTGCGAGAAGGGATGTCATCGTTGTGGCGTCCGTCAGCTGCATCTATGGCCTTGGCGAGTCCGACGAATACCGAGATCTGGCGATTAAAGTGGCAGTGGGAACGGGGAATGGGGAATTGGGAACGGGGAACGGGGGAAGAGGTGGGTTGATCAAGAGATTGGTTGAGGCGCAGTACACTCGAAATGATTTTGATTTCAAGCCCGGAACGTTCAGGGTGCGCGGGGACATCCTCGACATCTTCCCGGCGTATGAGACAAAGGCGGTGCGGATCGAATACTTCGGCGACGATGTCGATGCGATCTGCGAGATCGATCCGGTAACGGGAAGGAAAGGCGCCTCTATGCCGTCCGTCTGCATCACTCCCGCAAAGCAGTTCGTAATGGGCAAGGACAAGTTCGAACGTGCTTTCGAGAGGATCGAGGCGGAGCTAGACGAGCGTTTGAGGTACTTCGAGTCAAAGGGCAAGCTCCTCGAGGCGCAGCGGCTTAAGGAGCGCACCGAATACGACATCGAGATGATGCGCGAGCTCGGATACTGCAACGGCATCGAGAACTATTCACGTCCGCTGAGCGGTCGCGCCCCCGGCAGTGCGCCGGAATGCCTCATCGATTATTTTCCGGACGACTTTCTCACCATCATCGACGAGAGCCATGTCGCCGTTCCGCAGATCCGTGCGATGTACAACGGCGATCAGGCGCGCAAGCAGAAGCTCGTCGACTTCGGCTTCAGACTGCCGAGCGCCAAGGATAACCGTCCGCTCAAGTTTGACGAGTTCAACGACAAGGTCAAGCAGATCGTCTATTGCTCCGCGACACCGGGCGACTATGAGTATTCACAGGCGAAGACCGTCGCCGAGCAGATCATCCGTCCGACGGGGCTATTGGATCCAACGATCGAGATCCGTCCGCTCGAGAATCAGATCGACGACCTGGTGTCCGAGATCAAAGCGGTGGTGGGAGGTGGCAGCGAGAAAGGACGAGTGCTGGTGACGACGATGACGAAGCGTTCATCCGAAGACCTTACCGCATATCTGCACCGTCTCGGGATTCGCGTCGAATATCTCCATAGCGACATTGACGCGATCGAACGGGTGGCAATCCTGCAGCGTCTGCGCAAGGGAGAATTCGACGTCCTCGTCGGCATCAACCTGTTGCGCGAGGGGCTGGACCTTCCCGAGGTGGAGCTGGTGGCGATCTTAGATGCGGACAAGGAAGGATTCCTCCGCTCGACTACCTCGCTCGTTCAAACTGCGGGACGTACCGCCCGTCACGAAAAGGGACGCGTTATCCTCTATGCCGATCACGAGACGGATGCGATTCGTGATCTACTAAGGATAACGAACGCGCATCGTGAAAAGCAGATCGCCTACAATCAGGCGCACCACATCACTCCGAAGAGCGTCAATCGCGCGATCAATGAAAGTGCATACGTCTATCGGAGCGGTAAGGATTCCGCATCCCCTGTTGTACGCTCGCCGACGATAACCGGGGATGCGGAATCCCTTCCGCTCCGTGAACTCGAAGAAGAGTTGACGCGCGAGATGCTTGCCGCGGCCGATGCTCTCGAATTCGAGAAGGCCGCATACATCCGCGATCAGCTGAAAGCCCTACAAAAGAAGGGGTAGAATTTCGCCCATAAAAGGTCTCGCTTTTGGTATAATACATTGTATGAAAATGAATTATAAGAGCGAGTCCGAGTATTGCGCGGAGTACATGCGCTATCTCGGCATTGCCAAGACGGCGCGGCGCAGTTATGCGGAAAGCGTGCGCCTTCTGGAAAAGAAGGGTTTCAAGGATATCTCCACTTTCAAGACTCTCAAGCCCGGCGACAAGGTCTATCGCGGTTATGAAGACCGCACGGTGATGGCTGCGGTCATCGGTAAGAAGCCGATCGCCGAGGTTGGCATCAAAGTGGTCGGCGGACACACCGATGCGCCTCGTCTCGATCTCAAGCCGAAACCGCTTTACGAAAAGGGCGGCTATGTCTATTTCGACTGCCACATCTACGGTGGCATCAAGAAGTATCAGTGGCTCGTGCTGCCGCTCGCGTTGTACGGAACCGTGGTCCGTAAGGACGGCACGAAGGTTCAGATCGCGGTCGGCGACAAGGATGGCGATCCAGTATTCATGATCAGCGACATCCTTCCGCACCTCGGCAAGGATCAGGAGCAGAAGAAGGTCAGCGAGTTCTTCCCGGCTGAGGATCTGGATGTGTTCTGCTGGACTACGTCCAAAGAGTTGAAGTCAGAAGTTGAAGATCGGAAGGTCAAGAACCTCGTTGTCGAGTATCTGAAGAAGACATACAAGATCACGGAAGAGGATCTGATGAGCGCGGAGCTCGAGATTGTGCCGGCAGGGATGCCTCGCGAGGTCGGGTTTGACCGGGCTCTGATTACCGGCTACGGGCATGACGACCGTGTCTGTTCGTTTGCCGGCCTACAGGCGCTGTTGGATGCGTGCGATATGATCCCGGAGAAGACGGCGTCTATTCTGATGTGCGACAAGGAGGAGATCGGTTCGATGGGTTCGACCGGAATGCAGAGTTCCTTCTTCGAGAACACGGTCGCGGAGATGATCGAGCGTCAGGAGAAAAACGCGAAGGACATTCTTGTGCGTCGCGCGCTCGAAAAGAGCTCGATGCTTTCGGCCGACGTTACTGCGGTTGCCGATCCTCATTTCCCCGATGTTGATTCTACCGGCAATTCCGCCGCGTTCCATAAAGGCCCGTGTGCTTCCAAATACACTGGCGGCACCTCCAAGGGCGGCGCCAGCGACTGCTCTCCGGAGTTCGTCGCGACGATTCGCAGAATCATGGATGAAGGCGGCGTCACCTGGCAGATGGCGGAACTCGGCAAGATGGAAAAGGGCGGCGGCGGTACGATTTCGCAGTATATGGCGCGCTTCGGAATGAAAGTGCTTGACTTTGGCACTCCGCTCCTCAACATGCATGCGCCCTGGGAGTTGGCGTCTAAGAAGGATTGTTGGGAGACCTATAAGGCGTATTCGGCGTATCTGCGGTCCGCCGAAGGATGAGCTTTCCATTGTCGACCTCGACCTAATTACTAATCTCTAACCTAACAATGAAACCGGTCAGTGCGATTATTCTTGGGTATGGAATTCGTGGGCGCGCGTACGCGGCCTATGCGAAAACGCATCCGGACGAGTTCAAGATTGCGGGACTTGCCGATCCAATTGCGGCGTTTCCCGAAGATCGGGATTATCCCGTTTGGAAGAAATGGGAGGATGCGCTGGATGCTGGCGTTGATGCCGATGCGGTGATTATTGCGCTCCCAGATCGTCTTCATTATGCTTCTTGCACGAAGGCTCTTTCAAAGGGTTATCACGTGCTATTGGAGAAGCCGATAGGGTGCACTTGGGGAGAGTGCCTTGGCATCAAGAAGGCGCAGATAGAGGCGAAACGGCTGGTGCTGACAGGTTATGTGCTTCGTTATGCGCCGTTCTATCAGCGCCTTCGTGAGGTGATTGCGTCTGGTTGTATCGGTGAGCTTACGAGTGTGCATCATCTTGCCGCAATCTCCTACGGCAAGGCGAGCCATGCTTATTGCCGCGGTAACTGGTCCGTCGAATCCAAAGGCACTGGCATGCTGGTGAACAAGTGCACACATGATTTCGACTTGATCGAATGGTGGACGAAGGGAAAGAAGATCAAGAAGATATCGTCCTTCGGATCGCTCTTTCATTGGCGCCCAGAGAACAAGCCGGAAGGTGCCGCGGATCGTTGCATGGACTGTCCTGCTGACATCCGTAAGCGGTGCGCGTTCGACGCTTATAAGATTTATTATGACCGTACGGACCTTCGTTATCATTTTGCGGACGAATCGGACGAGGCTATTCTCAACATGATTGAGAAGTCTCCGTACGGACGTTGCGTGTACGCCTGTGGCAACGATTCGGTCGATCACCAGACGGTGCTGATGGAATACGATGGCGGGCTTACCATCATCCTAGAGATGGAGAGCTATTCGCAGCAGCGCACCCGTATCACCCATTTTTATGGGACGAAGGGCGAGATCATCGCCGATGAACACAAGATCGAGATTTTGCCTTTCCTCGGCGAATCGACAACGCTCATTCCCCAGCAGAACGGGCATCACGGCGGTGGCGATCGCGAGATTATGAAGGAATTCGTCCGTATGATCCGTACCGCAAACCCAGAGCGTTACACCGCGATTCTTGAGGCAGCGCTCGAATCTCACCGTATTGCGTTCCTTGCCGAGGAGTCGCGTTACACTGGCAAGACGATAGGTGGGGATAAGTGAACTAATCGTGAGTATGGTGAAGAGAAGAGGATTTTTAACTGAACATTCAGAAACGAAACAACCAACCGAAAGGAAAATGAAAATGACGATTAACACTTCAAGAAGAGGATTTCTTCGCGGTCTTGCCGGTGCGGGGCTTCTCAGCGCTTCTGGCTGCTGCACCTGCTGCGGCGAGAGCAAGATCAAGCTCGCCGTTGTCGGCGTCGGCGGCAAGGGCTACAGCGACTGGACTCCGATGCTCAAGACTGGGATGGCGGAAATCGTTGCGTTCTGCGATGTCGACGCCAACACATACAAGAGCTGCCTCGAGCGTGCCAAGAAGGAGGGTTTCGGCGATCTTTCCAAGGTTCCGTTCTACACCGATTTCCGCAAGCTTCTCAAGGACGCGTCGATTCTCGGCATCCAGGCGATGACGATTTCCACGCCTGATCACGTGCACGCCCCCTGCGCCATCCAGGCGATGAAGATGGGTATCCACGTCTACGTTCAGAAGCCGCTTGTCCGCACCCTCGGCGAGTTGAAGTACTTTGAGAAGGTTGCGAAGGAGAACAACGTCATTGTTCAGATGGGCAACCAGGGTTCCGCGCTCAACTCGATGCGTCGCTGCACCGAGATCCTCCAAAGCGGAATTCTCGGCGAAGTCAAGGAAGTGCATGTTTGGACGAACCGTCCCGTGTGGCCGCAGGGCAAGGTGCTCGCGGACTATATCAAGAGCCGTGGTGACAAGGGCGATCCGATTCCGGCCGGCCTCGACTGGGATTCCTTCCTCGCGACCGCGAAGGACCGTCCTTATCTCGGCAAGTTCCCGGACAATCTCGGTCCGTTCCACAATGACTGGAAGATCGCCCCGAACGTTTATCACGCGTTCAACTGGCGTGGCTCGTTCGATTTCGGCGCTGGTGCCTTCGGTGATATGGCTTGCCACACGATGAATCTGCCTTTCCGTGGTCTCGAGCTCGCAGACGTCCAGGACGCCGAGTGCACGATGATCGAAGGTCAGAGCGACCTCATCTTCCCGGTGAAGTCCATCGTCAAGCTCACCTATCGTGAACGTGTCGCGAAGTTCGGCCCCCAGAAGGGCAAGAAGCTTCCGGCGGTGACGCTCTTCTGGTACGACGGAGATGAGAAGCCCAGCGCCAAGATCATGCCGAAGTGGGCCGCCACCCACGAGGGCAAGGTTCCGAACACTGGCTGCTTCATCATCGGCACGAACGGTTCGGTTCTCATGCAGGATGACTATGGCGCCAAGTGCGCAATTGCGCTCAACGAGGACAAGGCGTATGTCGATGTCTTTTTGCACGCGAAGGCCAAGAACGTCGCACGCTCGATCCCGTTCTGCAGCGAGAAGGCCGATGCCAAGCTCGGTGGTTCGTCCGTCGAGATGAAGGGTTTGGGAGAGGATCACTACGGAGAATTCCTCCGCGCGATCAAGGGCATTGGCCCGGTTTACGAGCAGACCAATTCCCGCTGCTTCTCCGACATCGCCTACTGCATTCCGCAGATGGAGGGCATCCTCGTCGGCATCATCGCCCAGCAGGTTCCCGGCAAGCACACTTGGGATTCGAAGACCCAGAAGTTCGGCGATGCCGCTGCGAACGCGCTCGTCAACCAGCCAGTGCGCAAGGGCTGGGAGTTCTGATTGAACCAACAGTTAACGGCTTACAGTGAATAGGTTTTTCAAATGAACAGAAGAGATTTCTTTAAGGGGGCTGCGGCGTTGGCCGCAGTCGCCCCGCTTGCGTCCCGCGAAGTCTTCGCCCACAATGCGAAGCCTAAGGCTGGGAACAATCCGATCTGGCTGATGACCTCGGCGTTCGCGAGCGATCCCGACTTCGAGTCTGTTGTCAAGCGCGCGCAGTCCGTCGGTGCGCAGGGTCTGGAGCTCTGCGTGTTCCGTCGTGATACCGATCGTGCGGACCACATCGCGACACATCTCGATTACGACAACTTCACGCTCGACCGAGCCAAGCAGGTGCTGGATTTCTGCAACCAGACCGGTATGCGCATCTCCGTCGGCGCGTACGACAACCTGATCGGTGGCAATCCCGCGCTGCAGGAAGTCAATCAGAACCACATCCTCAAGCTTATCCGCATCGCCGCGATGCTGGGCGGCGACGCCAATGACGTGGTCTGCGGAACGTTCGTCGGATACGATCACGTGCTCGGCCGCACCGACCGTGGCTTCGAGAAGAACCTCGAGAAGTTCGCCAAGGTGTTCACGCCAATCCTGAAGTACGCGAAGGACCTTGGGGTCACGGTTTGCGTGGAGAACTGTCCGATGGAGGGCTGGCAGCCCGTAACGGCGCCGGACTGCTACAACAACCTGCCCGGCTGTCTCGCGGCCCGCAAGCTGATGTACGCCTCGCTTCCCGACGATCTCAGCTGGACGCTGCAGGAGACCTACGATCCGTCGCATGACATCTGGCAGCACATCGATCCCTCCGACGTCATCAACGCGTCTGACATGAAGCGCATCCGCCGCGTGCACATCAAGGGTACGCTCAACTATACGAACGATGCTGAGGCCGTGCACTGGGGCCGTCTCTTCCCGCAGCAGTCCGTCAACGCGAATCTCGCGAAGAAGGCGGGCGTTCCGCTGCCGGGCAACGAGTGGGACCGTCTCAGTTACGAGCCGCGGCTGCCTGGCTTCGGCGGTAACGATTCGTGCGACTGGACGAAGTTCCTCGAGACGCTCATGGCGAAGGGTTTCAGGAATCCCTTTGTCATCGAAAACGAGGGCTCCAACTCCTCGCATACCGGCAACATGGGGGCGACGCTGCAAGGTTTCCGCGCGACGATCCTCAACACCGCGCCGGTGATCTGGCCGCTCGGTCCGAACGGATACGAGTTTGACAAGACGTCCCTCAAGCCCATGGCCGCAGCCCGCGACGTCGGTGCGGTCAAGACGATGAAGGATCTCGCCTAAATAGTGAAAAGCAAAAGTGAAAGGTAAAAACGACATGAACATTTCAAGAAGGAATTTCCTCGGCGGAATGGCTGCGGGCGCTGCGCTTACGGTTGCGCCTGGCTGCGTTACCAAGACCTGCCGCGCCTGCCGTCCCGGCAAGATCGCGCTTCAGCTGTACTCGCTCAACCAGTACATCCCGAACCTCAATAAGGAGAACCAGAAGGCCGCGCTCGCGCAAGCCCTGAAGGAAGTCGCCGCCATCGGATTCGAGGGCGTCGAGTTCGCCGGTTACTACGGCGCCAGCGCCGCCGAACTCAAGGCGATGCTCGCCGATGCCGGATTGGTCGCCTGCGGCACGCACGTGTCAAACGATAAGTACGGTTTCGACACCAAGGCCTGGACCTATAATCCCGATATCCTCGCCAAGACCGCGGAATTCAACCTCGCCTACGGCAATGACCTCGTGATCTGTCCCGGCGGCGGTAACTTCCCGCCCGGATGTAGTTGGGGCACAGGACGCGGCGGCGACGCCTGTCCTCCTTCGAAGGAAATCGACGAATTCACCAAGAAGCTCGTCGAATTCTACAACAAGGCGGCGGCGGACGCGAAGAAGTACGGCATCAAGATCGGTCTCCACAATCATACTTGGGAGCATGCGATTTTCATGACGGACGGAACCTCGTTCTGGGATTACTTCTTCAAGAACACCGACAAGTCCGTCTGCATGGAGCAGGACGTCGGCTGGACGACCTGTGCGGGCGACTTCATCAAGGGGCTCACCCCGATGGATCAGTACAAGAAGTATCCGGGACGCTCGCCGACGCTTCATGCGAAGGAGAACGGGATGGGCAAGGGCGTTGTCAAGTTCGACGCGATCCTCGGCCAGCCCGGCTGCGACCAAAACGGCAAGCGCTGCGCGACCCCCGTCGCCTGGGATGCGCTCTTCCCGGTCACCGACGCGGACAACGTCCAGTGGTACGTCGTCGAGTGCGAACGCCACTTCGACGATCCGAAGGGCGCCGTCATCCCGTCCTTCAACTTCCTCAAGTCGAAGGGCCGCGTCTGATCGGCGTTTCCTCTCGGATAGAACACAAAGCGCGACGGTCTTAACCGCCGCGCTTTTTACTACCCGTGAGAGTAGTGTTTCGGAATGAAGAATTTGGTATAATAACAACATTGAAAATCAAATTGAAAGGTCAGACACAAAATGAATTGTCTTCTTCTCGCACAGGCGGTAACCAACGCCGTGGACGCAATCGGCGAAGTCGCATCCGGAGCCGCCAAGGAAATATCCTCCCTCGACCAGTGGGCGCTTTACTGGCAGCAGGGAGGAACGACGATGTACTTCATCGCCGCGCTTTCGATTCTCGGCATCGGCTGTGCGCTCGAACGCTTCTGGAATATGCGCAAGGCGAAGATTGTTCCGGATAATCTCACGAAAGACGTGATAACGCTCTGGAAGGACGGCAAGTTCGACGAAGTCGCCGCGCTCTGCAACAAGTCCAACTCCATGCTCTCGCGCGTCATCGAGACGATGCTTCAGCACCAGGATTCAAAGGACTACAACGAGGTGAAGATGTTCGCGGAAGACAAGATCGGCCGTGAGCTTCGACTTGAGAACCGCAAGGCGGCGATGCTCTCCACGGCCGCGTCGCTTTCGCCGCTACTGGGACTCTTCGGCACGGTTACCGGGCTTCTCGGCGCATTCGGCACTGTCGCCGCGATGGGCGAGATGGGCGACGCCTCCGTGCTTGCGGACGACATCGGCAAGGCGCTAGTGACGACGGTTGCGGGTCTTGCGGTCTCGATGCCCTGTCTCTTCGTTTTCGGTATCATCAAGAACAAGCTCAACTACTACGCCGTCATTCTCGAAGAGGAAGTGGCGGACCTCGTCAATCAGCTTTTCGTCAGGAAGTAAGCCATGGCGGTTAAATACGAAGAGGACGAGAAACCCGAGGTGTCGCTCACCTCGATGATGGACTGCATCTTCCTGATGCTGATCTTCTTCCTGGTTTCGAGTCAGTTGAAGAAGATCGAGAAGGAGGTTCCGATCGAGCTGCCGACCGCGAACGTCGCGAAGGACGTGAAGGCTACTCCCGACCTCATCACGGTGTCCGTCGACGCGAAGGGCGAGCTTTACGTCAACTCCAAGCCCGTTGGCGCCGCGGGTCTCCGTTCCGCGCTCACCAAGGCGAAGGCCGAGAACGTCGATCGCCGCATCCGCATCAACGGCGACATCTACGCGCCTTTCCGTGCGGTGGTTCAGGTGCTCGACGTCTGTCAGCAGGAAGGTCTCAATGTCGTCGGCATCCATACCGCCGACGGAATCAAGGCTCCGAACAAGTAAGTCATGGACGCAGAACTTTTCTCCGATGAAATCCGGCGTCGTGAGCAGGCGCGGCGCAAGAAGGGTCCGGTCTGGACCATCGCCTCATTCGTCCTGCATGCGGCGCTTTTCGTGGTGATCATCCTCCTGACCCCGGTCAAGAGTCTGATCTTCGAACCCAAGGAACCGACCAGGAACGCAGCGGAGGACTTGTCTTCCGACCGCATCGAGGAGATCGGAGAGGAGCTTTCAGACGTCCGTATGAACGAGCTTCTGGAGCAGATCCTGGCGATGCAGGCGGTACTGCACAACATGGATATGATGAAGGACGAACTGGCTAAGGGTTATGACGAATTCGCCGCGAAGATGGCGGATCCTAACGGACCCAAGCCCATCCGTCAGGAACTCGAGGAATTCATCAACGAAGTCGAACGCAATCAGAAGCAGGCTGTTCTCGCCCAGAAGGCGGTCCGTGACGACATCGCCTCGATCGTCGATACCGAGCGGAAGGATTATCTGCAGGATGCCGTCAAGAACGAGTTGCAGCAGAAGCGTGACCGGCTGCAGTACGAGACCGTAGAGAAGACCAACACCGCGCAGGGCAACGCCGTTAACGCGCTAGACAAGCTCCAGGTGCGGGCGGAGTTCGGCGGCTTCAAAAAGACTGCGGAAGCCGCGGCGAAGTTCTTCGAGGCGCAGGCCGAGGCCTCGCGTATGCAGGACAAGGTGCAAACCGATGTCGCGGATATCGCCGAAGGACTCTTCAATGTCTATTACAATGAGAAGTGGGGAATCCCCAATCCGCAGCGGGATCTTGACAGCTGCAAGAAGTGGCTTGCGAATCTCAAGCAGCAGGAGCCGGAGATCAAACAGCAGATCGTGCAGAATCAGAAAGATGTCGCCAATTGCGACAAAGAGCTGGCGGAACTGCGCAAACAGCTGGAGGAGCTCGAGCAATGAAGCGCATCATCATTTTGACGGCAGCGCTGCTCTGCGTCGTTCCAGTAGTGCGCGGCGAAACCGCCGCGGAGAAGGAGGCTAGGGTCGAGGCACAGAAGAAGGCCAAGGAGCTCGCCAGGAAGAAGGCGGAGATTCTCAAGCGCATCAGTCATGTTGAAAGAGTCCGTAGGGATGCCAACAACCGGTTGAAGCAGAGTGAGAACCGCATCGTCAGGAATGCCGAGGACCAGAAGAAAGCGTCCGAACGCATCGCGAAAGCGGAAGAAAGCCTCAAGAAGGCGCTTATCAGGCGCGCGGAGCTCAAACGCGTATATCAGGATCGTGCGAACGACCAACAGCTCAAGGACGCCGATCTCGCCGCCAAGAAGCAGGAGGCGCTAAATGCGACAATCGATTTGCTCCGCAAGGTGCTGGCGGAGGATGAATCAAAGCTCGAGAAGCTGCAGATGAAGGAGTTCAAGGACAATGAACTCGTCCAGAAGCAGGCCCAGACAATGACGATGAGTCAGGCCTTCGAGCTCGCGAAGCAGCTTGAGCAGCAGATCACCGAGAGCTACAAGGACATCAAGGCCACGCAGACCGCAATCGCTCACAAGATGAGCTTTGAGGCTGCGCAGAAGATCACCGACGTCGCGAAGCCGGAGCGTCTTGAAGTCGATCAGAAGGCACTGGAGGCGAAGCCGCGAACCAAGCAGGAGCTTGACCAGCAGAAGGCCGCGCAGAAGGAGATGATCGTCGAGACGGACAAGATGGTTGATGCGACGGTGCAGATGATGGAAGAGGCGATGGAGATCGTCATGTCCAAGGACAAGTCGCAGCAGCAGCAACAGCAGCAGAAGTCCAAGCAGATCAAGTGGCTCGAGAAGAAGGACTTCGAGACACCGACGATGGAGGAGAAGCTCGCGCAGATGCAGGCCGAGGCGGATTTCCAGCTGCAGATGGACGCCGCTGCCGCAGAAGACGACAGCAAGAAGGCGAAGGATCTCGCCGCAATGATGGCGGAGATGAATGCCGACAAGCAGGAAGCCGAGAAGAAGCCGGAAGACGAGAGCAAGAATATCACCGCCGAAGTCGCAAAGAAGATGTCCGATGCCGCTGCGGACGCAGCTAATTCCATGCCGCCGCCGCTCGATCCGAAGAGTCCGGAGATCCTCATGGGCAACGTGATGAAGCTTACCGGAGAGAAGGACGACAACGTGCTGCCGGCGAAATGGATGTATATCAACTCGTGGTACGTGATCGGTCCGTTCCCCAACCCCAACCGCATCAATCTCCGCCGCAAGTTCCCGCCGGAGTCCGTCATCGATCTCAACGCGACCTATGCGGGCAAGGACGGCAAGGTCCTGAAGTGGCAGTTCATGCAGGCGAAGAACCGCAATCAGATCACGCCTTGGGGCGCGACCGAATACAATGCCGCGGAAGTGGTACCAGAGAAATTCGAGGAGTACGCGATCTATTACGCTTATGCCGAAGTGTTCTTCGATAAGGAATGCGACCGTTGGATAGCGATCGGCTCCGATGACCGCAGTGACGTCTGGATCAACGACTTCCATGTCTGGGGTTCGTCCAACAAGCTGAAGGGCTGGAAGCTGAATGAGGACTACCGCCGCGTGCATTTCCAGAAGGGACGCAACAAGATCCTGCTTCGTTGCGAGAACGGACACTGGAATCTCGGCTGGTCTTTCTGCATCGCCACCGGCGATCAGCAGAATCTGAATTAAGGGTCAGACCTCCCCGAACTCAAAGCGGTGAGTGGTTTGCCTTTTATCTTGTATGGTAGCGAACAACATATATCTTTTTATTGTTTGGTCAAAGGCTCGAAGATTCGAGCATGAAGTCCGTGAGGCTTTACAAGATAAGTTTCTCATCAAGAGCGAGTGCGAGGTCATTTGGAGACGAAGGGATTTTGTCCGCAAGTTGCACGATTTTTATCAATTTGGCGGATGGTTTACCTGGTGGAACAAGGCTCGAAAGTGCGGGCGCGGCGCATTCAAGGCGTATATAGTCGAAGATCCTTCGCCGACTTTTTCTCTTCACCGGGACACGCGAGGCAATGAACTTCTGGTTAACGAGCGAATCTACGAGATGAAACGTAGTTTGCGTCGGATGACTGGGCACTCAAATATAGTTCATTCGTCCATCACCCACGAAGAAAGTGTCTTTCAAATCGCCAAGATATTCGGACAAGACGCACTTGAGTATGATCAATTGCTGGTCGGCGGAGCCTTGACTCGCCTTGGCATCGGACAGCGGCGGTCCTGCTATCTGATCCCCGGCAATGAAATGTGCATAAAATGTTATCGCAGTGATGATGAGATCCGTGAAGGCAGGAGCTTGTGTTCTGATCGGTTCGTACCGCTGAAGAAGTCTGTTATCGCCGAAATCACCCGAAATCGTTTTTCTTGGGCGAACATATGCGCTCAGGAATACGCGTATTATACGCATCTGACGCGTACGTTGCCGAAGAGCTTGCTTGCGGTTTTCCCGAGTAGGATATCGTTGGCGTTATTTCCCTCGCGCGGATATGGACTTATCCAAAGCGTTATCGCCAATTACGATGGTTCTCCGGTAAAGTGTTTCGAGGAAGAGTATTGTGCGGCGGATCAAGCGCGACGCGCGCATTTGTGCCATGCCTACAGGCGGTTGCAGTATTCGTTTCAGAAATACGCCGTCCGTATGTTTGATCCTCAGAATGTAATGGTGGAAAATTTGAAGGACGGACGGTTCGTTTTGAGAGTTGCGGATTTTGATCCGACCATTCGCACGTTGATTCCAATCGAGTATCTCGGTCGTTGGATCGTGCAGTTAAAGGTCCGTCGCAGGTTCGATCGCTATATCGCCAAGGTGAAACTGCAAGCAAGATAGCGAATTGCGATGGATGACGGAATGATCGAGGCCAGCGCTCCGCGAATCGGTGACTAGGCCGCACCCGGCGGG
>CAMGEN010000013.1:0-38848 GCA_946055075.1 uncultured Verrucomicrobiota bacterium
CACCAAGGGCCCTTATCGATCAGCGTCGCGCCGTACTCTCGCTGCGCAAGCTTATATCCCCAGTCGCGGAACGCTCCTTCGGTGAACTTCTGAATATTTCCCTTATGGACGAGCGTAACCGACTTGCGATCGTTCTCGATAGCGTAATCAAGCGCCGCCTTGACGAGCCGCTCCGTACCTTCGAGCGAAACTGGCTTAATGCCGATCGAAGCCGTTTTCGGGAAACGAATCTTCTTCACCCCCATCTCGCCAAGGAGAAACGCCTTGACCTTCTCGACCTCGGGAGTGCCGTTCATCCACTCGATGCCAGCGTAAATATCCTCGGTGTTCTCGCGAAAGATCACCATGTCCGTAAGCTCGGGACGCTTCACCGGGGAAGGAACACCCTTGAAATAACGCACCGGACGGAGACATACATAGAGATCAAGCTCCTGGCGCATCGCGACATTGATCGAACGGATGCCGCCGCCGACAGGAGTGGTCAGCGGACCCTTGATTGAAACCAGGCAGTCGCGACAGACGTCGAGAGTATCCTTCGGCAGCCATTCGCCAGTCTTGTTAAAAGCCTTCTCGCCTGCAAGGACTTCCTTCCACTCGATCTTGCGCTTACCACCGTAGGCCTTCTCTACCGCGGCATTCCAAACGGTCATCGCTGCACGCGTAATATCAGGGCCCGTACCATCGCCCTCAATGAAAGGAATAATAGGACTCTCGGGAACATTAAGCTTCCCGCCAACCATAGTGATTTTTTCGCTCATATCTAAGGTATTATATCAAATTCATTCGGCAATCGGGAAAACGCTGATACGAAGAGTCGTCTCTCCGATCGGAGCGAGCCGTTTGAGCTCCACCTTCTCCGCGCCTACAGGTTTCGGCGCCGGCACCCAGGGCGTACGCTCAGCATTGTAACCCGTTTCTGGCACCCAATCGGTCCGACGGAAAAGCGGCACCGTCACAAACACGCTCGGACGCGACTTTCTACCGGTGTAAGAGATTTGGAAATCCGTAGAGTCCGACACATTCGGAAATACCGGCATCGCGTAATTCCATGGACTTGCCGGCGTGAGATAATGCGCGGGGCATTCCTTTGAACACTTCTCCTCCCCTTCCGTTACAACCTCGTCATTCGCAGAGATTGGAAGCGCGAAGAGAATCGGTCCGCGATAAAGCGATATACCACCGGAATGACGTTCCTGGCGAAGCCGCATCGGAATCATAATACCATGCGACCAGGTCTCGCCGGCGCCAATCTCGACCTCAACCGACCGCATTTCGGCCTTGCCGTCGTTCGCCCACGCCGGCATGCGATAATAAAGCACAAACCGAGTCGGTTTGTCGGACGTCGCCACGAACTTTATCCCCCCGCTCCAGGGATAATTTCCCTCTTCACGAATCTTCACCTTCGCGCCGTTTTCTGCGACAAATGCAAACTCGCTGTTGCCGTAAAGCATCGCCGCGGGATTGTGTCCGGACCGATCCAACATCCACATGCGCGCGATGTAAGCGGGCGCCATGCGATGGACATTGCCCGCGCAGCATTCGGTGTCGCAACCAGGACGGTACGCCTGACGCGTAAGACCGACCTCGCCGAAGCCCGGATGCCCAGTATTGCGCGAAGCGAATGCCTGGTTCGGAGAGGAGAAATACTGCACCGCCTTGAAATCCTCGGTCACCGCAGCCGGAGCAGCATTAAAGAAGATCCGCTCGATTCTATCCGCCCAAACCGCATCACCAGTCGCCATCAGCAGGTAGCCGAAGGTCCACATATGATCGGTGATGTCACAGGTCTCGTGAATCATGAGCCCGCCATGATCCCAGAGCGGCTTGTCTTTCGGACTCTGCGTCTTGTCCGCGTTGCCGCCGTAACCCTCTTCGCTCGAAGGCACGCCGTCCGCGAGTTCGTTGAAATGCATCACCTGTTCGAAAAAGGTGACGGAATCCTTCAGCTGCTGCTTGTCGCCGGTAACGAGGTAGTAGAGGCACGGAAGCTTGCCTTCTTCCGCCGCCGTCACGCCATGAGATTCTATCGGATCCCAGATCTGACGCGGACGCGAAAGTTGACGCCACGGCCACGGATATTTCGCGGTATGCGCCTTAAGCTGTTCGATCCACTTCTCGTCACCGGTCTTGCGGTAAAGGAAAAGATCGGCTTCGGCTGTACACATCGCGCGCCCTTCCGCGTTCGTGACCGCGAGTGAATTGGCGGCGAGGGCGTCAAGAATGCGCTTGTCGCCGGTAAGTTCGTACTGCGCCATCATCGCACGGGCGAAAACGGCGTTCGCCCACGGATCGGTATCGTCATTACCGAAAAGGCCCGCCTTGTTACGCGTCGTGACCGCATACTCGACCGAATCGGCAAGCAGTTTTTTCAGCCGCGGATCGTCAAGATAGATACCGACGCGGCCGAGTCCGTCGACAAGATATCCCGCCTGTTCGTAAGGCCACCAGCGTGCGCGCCATGAGGGCATATATTCCGGCTGCGGAACCACGCCGGTCCACATGCAGGTGTCATACGGATAACCGGACACGGCATAATGCGTGCCGAGCCCGTCCCGCTGTCGCTCAATGAAGCTTCGAACTTCACCTTCGGTAATTCTGATAGAAGAAATCGGAGTGTCTTGAAACGCTCCGAACCAGGCCACAGCCAATAATGCTATCATATTCATATCTTATATCTTACGCTGGCAGGCCGAACTCAGGGCTCGGCGACGGACTTCTTGACGAGCGGACGCTGAAGCATTTTCTCATAAAGCTTGATATACTCCTTCGCGCACTCCTCATGATTGAACCGCTGGAGCGACTCGCGCATAATACGCGCAATCTCGCGCTCCTTGACTTCAGGCGGCTGTCTGAAGAACTCCATCGCCTGATCCATAGCCCAGAAAAGCCCGTTGGAATCGTAATTGTCGAAGACGAAGCCATTACCATGCGAAGCGTTGACATCGAGCGGGAAGACGGTATCATGGAGCCCGCCTGTATTGTGCGCGACCGCGAGCGAGCCGTAGATCGGCGCCTGCATCTGGGGAAGTCCGCATGGCTCGAAGAGCGAAGGCATAAGAGTGAAATCAGACGCCGCGAAGCCGAGCTGCGAGAGACGCCCGTCGAAGTTGTGGACCGCAAGCCGGTCGGGAATGCCATGGAAGGACTGGATATCCCAAAAAGGCTGCTGGAAAGGTCCGTTCGCAATGATCGCCAGCTGCGCATTAGGATGCTTAGCGAGGAAGCGGAAAGTGATATCGGTCAGCAGCTGCGGACCCTTCTGAATCGGATCGAGCCGGCTCGGCCAGAAGAAAAGCGCAGCATTTGGATCCTCGCGGAGACCGAGCGCGTGCTGTAGCGCGAGCTTATTCTTGCGCTTCATCTCACGATGGTCTTCTGGACCGTAACGGAACGGGATCTTGTCATCCGTCTTCGGATTATCCGCCGCATCCGGTGCGTTCAGAATACCAGCGGCACACCCCGCGTTGAATTTGCCGCGGATCTCGTTGCGGATAGAGTCCGGAATAAACGAATGCCAGCCATTAACGATCTCCTGCAAGAACGTCGGCGAAACCGTGTTGATGAAGTGGGCGGCAAAACAGCCGGAGGCCTGAAGGTCGACCTGGTTCTTGTCACGCGACTCAAAGTAGTTATACGGCGGATACGCGTAATAAAGGTTCTCCCAAAACTCCGCAGCGTCTATGCCAGAGTCTTCCGCCCAGGCGAGATTGATCTTCTGGGTATGGATGTTATGAACCGTGAAAAGGCACGGGATCCCCATGCGGCGAGCAGCCGCGGGAATGAGACCGGTCATCCAGTCGTTGCAGTGAATGAGATCGGGCTGCACGCGCGGGATGATATTGTTAATCACCTCGCGTTGGAATGCGAGCGCAAGCTTCACGTTGCCGTCACCGCGATCATAAACGGTGTCGCGGTAATAGAAACAGCGGTCTTCCGCGAGATGAATGCGCTCGTCAGAAAGGTGACTCTTATACTTGCGAAGCTCCTCTGCGACAAGCTTTCCAGTCTCCTCATGGAACATCCTGCGATAGTGCGGCAATGCCACATGGACGTCAGCGCCGAGCTCGAAAAGGGCCGCTGTGAGCGAAGCGGAGACATCTGCCATGCCGCCTGCCTTCGCAGACATCTGCCCCGCAAGATTGCCCATGCCTTCCGGCAAATATGTAATCTCCGGAGTGACGATCAGGATTCTCGGGTTCTTCTTGCTCGCTGCCATTTTCTAAACTCCTTGCTGGAACAGCTATATTATACCACAACCTCACGCGATCGTCGCGAGAACTTGCCCCTTCTGGACGGGCTTTCCGTGCTCGACGAGGAAGGTGATCTTGCCCGCCGCCGTCGCCTTGATGGGATTAAAGAGCTTCATCGCCTCGACGACGCAGACAGCGTCTCCGCTCTTCACCGCCGCGCCGTCAGCAGCCATCTGAGGCTTGCCCGGCGCGTCGCTCCGGTAAAACGTGCCGTTGAGCGGCGCGAGTACCGGCGTACCTGCAGAAAGTTGGAGTTCGGAGTTGGAGTTGGAGATAGGATTTTTACCGTCCATTCTCGAACTCGAACTATTCACTCCAACCTGTTTCGCCTCTTCATCCGCCGGAATCGGACCGCCCTCCTTGCGCCACTTGAAGTAGCCGAGCGCGACTTCCGGGAAAAGCGCGTAGGAAAGGATATCTTCCTCCGCTTGAATCGTGTTCGGCGGCAATTCCGATGCTGCCTGGACGAGTCCCGGCTTGAGGAGGTCCGCCGGACGGCAGGTGATCGGCTTCAGATTGCCCATCAGTTTCTTGCGGAGCTTCGGTTCGATCGGAGCAGGCGTGGCACCGTAGTAGCCCGCAGCATAACGCTTGGTCTCGTCCGTAATCATCGAGAAGCGCTTGCCCGAAAGCACGTTAAGTACGCTCTGCACACCCACGATCTGCGAAGTCGGAGTGACGAGCGGAGGATAACCCATGTCGGCACGCGTCTTCGGCAGTTCTTCAAGGACTTCATCAAGTCGATCGAGAGCATCCTGCTGGGCGAGTTGCGAACGGAGATTCGAGATCATGCCGCCCGGGATCGCATGCACGAGCACTCCGGCGTCGACCGCCTCAACCTTCGAGGACGACGCTGGCTGTCGCGCCTTCTTGAGCTCCTTGAAGTAGTTGTTGATCTTGGTGAGCCGCGCGGTGTCGAGTCCGGTCGCATAGCCCTCGGACTCGAAGATCACCTTCATGGTTTCGGTCGGCGGCTGCGAGGAGAACGATGAGAGCGTGGAGATTGCGCAGTCAACGCAACCAGCACCCGCATCGACGGCGGCTGCATACATCGCCGCTGCGAGTCCGCCGGTCATGTGCGAATGCACCTGGATCGGCATCTCGGGCATCGCCTTCTTAAGCGCACCCACGAGCTCACGGGCGGCGCCGGGTGTGAGGATGCCGGCCATGTCCTTAATGCAGAGCGAATCGACGCCCATCGATTCCTGGCGCTTGGCGAGCTTCACGTAGTTCGCGACCGTGTGGACCGGCGAGGTCGTATAGGAGATCGTACCCTGGGCGTGTCCGCCGTACTTTTTGACGCTCTTGATCGCCTGTTCAAGATTGCGCGGGTCGTTGAGCGCATCGAAGATTCGGAAAATATCCATGCCGTTCTCGCACGCGAGCGCCGCGAAACGGTCGACGATGTCGTCCGGATAGTGCTTGTAGCCGAGGATGTTCTGTCCCCGGAAGAGCATCTGAAGCGGCGTGTTCTTGCACACCTTCTTGAGCTGACGGAGACGCTCCCACGGATTTTCGCGGAGGAACCGCATACAGACGTCAAACGTCGCGCCGCCCCAGCATTCCAGCGAATAGAAGCCTGCATTGTCGATCTCTTCTGCGATCTTGAGAATATCGTCCGTCCGCATGCGCGTCGCCCAAAGCGACTGATGCGCGTCACGGAGGGTGGTATCGGTGATTCTGACTAGCTTATTGTTCTTCATAATATTTAGAAATTAGAGAATAGGTAGAGGTCGACAGTGGTTGCTTAAGTCTTTTTCTTAAAAAGGAAGATCTTGTTTTCGTTTCCATGGACGAGCCGTCCGATGTTCGCACGGTGTTTCCAGATGACGAAGAGCGCGATCAAGGTGACGAGTACGCACTGCGGGATGTCGTGGTAACCGACGGTTCCGAGGATCGGGAACCAGATTGCGACCGCGAGGAACGCGGCGGCGCTGATCGATCCGAGCGAAATGAAGTGCGAACACGCGAAGACGAGCGCGAAAATTCCGAAGGCGATGCCGACCAGCGCAGGAATGAGTCCGAGCAGCATGCCAAACGCCGTCGCGACACCCTTACCACCGTGGAAGCGGCGCCCCTTCTCGTCCGTGATGTACGGCGTGAGCATATGTCCGGCGACACAGGCGATACCGACGAAGAGGGGAAGTGAAGAGTGAAGAGTGAAGAGTGAAGAGTTATGGACTAAATACTTCGTGATCATAACTGGGAGCAGGCCCTTCATCACGTCGCAAAAAAAAGCAAGAAGGCCCCATTTCTTACCGACCGTTCGAAAGACATTCGTCGCACCGATGTTCTTCGAACCGACGGTACGGACATCGACACCACGCATCTTCCCGATGAGATATCCGAACGGGATACCACCAATCAGATACGCGCCCAACACCCACGCTACAAAAACAATTTTATCTTCCATCACTCCTAACTCCTAATTCCTACTTCCTAACTCCTTACGCATGATCCTTTCCAATATATTCGCAAGGAGCCTTCTTCGAGAGAATGCCCTGCGCGAAACGGATTCCATACCAGAAATGAGAAGCAATCACTCCGACCACAGTCAGCAACCAGTTCGCTGGCTTAATTGAAAACGACGTCGCCAACACTACCGCTCCGTAGAACGCGTAAAGCGGCCACAGCCACGGAAGCAACAGAAATCCGCAGACGAACGCCGTCGGCACGAAGTAGCTAAGCCGAAACGAGTTCGACGGATACCGCTTGCAGAAGTACCCGCGGTGGAAGGCATAGCGTCCAAGCTGCCGGAGATGCGGCGCGAAGACGGGTCGCCGGTGATGATACACCACCACCCACGGATCGTAGACGATGCGCTTCCAGTTGTCGAGGATGTCCTTGCAGAGAAGCGTATCCTCGCCCGGCCAGAAGTCGGTGCGGTAACCGCCGAACTTCTCCATAAGGTCCTTACGGACAAACAGGTTGCAGCTCGGATAGTCCTCAACATCCATCCTCACGCCGCCCGCTTTATAGCGATATCGGAAATTGCCAGAGACGAGGATGTTGTCGTAAACGCGGCCCCCGATCTTCGCGAGCAACTTGTCACCAGGCGGCGTCACACCAGGGCCTCCGACAGCGCCGATCGACGGCTCGCCGAAATACTTTACCGCATATTCGAGCCAGTGCGCATCGGGATACGCGTCATCATCGATGAACGCGACGATCTCTCCCTTCGCCTCCTTGATGCCGAGATTGCGCTTCTCCGCCGGACGCACCTTCCCCGTCGCAATAAACCGAACACTCCTTTCTTCAGCTTCACACTTCAACTCCTCATCCGGCAGCACGATGACCTCGAAATTGCGGTAGGTTTGCTTCGCAAGCGCCGCAAGACATTCATCAAGCATCCAACTGCGGTTGGGACACGCGATGACGACGGACACCAGCGGATCATGATCAAGCTTCTTCGGCACCAGGCACATCGCGTAATAGCGCAGGATCTTGAGGCGGTAGAAGACAGCAAGCGTATCGTTGATCTTACTCCACGCGAACCGCCTGGAAATACGGAGCGGAAAGGATTCCGCATCCCCAGCTGATTTCGCACCGACGTCAGCGCCATCCGACCGATTACCGCCAGCCTTCGCGACAACAGCCGGGGATGCGGAATACCTTCCGCTCACGACCGGGGCCTCGAAGATCCGTGCGCCCTTTTCGGACGCGATTGCGAGTATCTCGAGTTCGAAGGCCGCGGACTTCGCGAGCATCCGTTCGAGCGCGTACTTGAGCGTCTCACGGCGGTAAAGCGTGATGCCGGATTCGGTATCGGACACCTTGACGCCGAGGAAGAAGCGAACGAAGCCGAAATAAACGCGGCTGAGGATCCGGCGATGCCAGGGATAGGCGACCTTGGATTCGGGATGACGCTTCGAGCCCATCACGATATCGGCGCACTTGACGGTCATCTCCTCGAGATACCGCGGCAGAAGCGCCGCGGTGTCGGCATTGCCCTGCCCGAGCACTAAGACATATTCCCCCTTCGTCGCCTCGAACGCGGCCTTGAGCGCGGCACCTTTGTCGCGATAGGTCCTGGTATCGAGCGCGACGACTTCGGCCTCAATGCCCTTCGCGGCAAAATCGCCGCGGAGATAATCGCAGTCGCCGGAAGCGGCGATCACCGAGAGCCCGCCCTCGTCAACGACGGACTTCGCCAGTTTCCATTGTTCTTCCTGCACCGCCATCTCAGTCGATTCGCTTTCCGGTGATTATAAAGCCAGGGACGAACTGCGATTCAAAGGCGCCGATATCAATCACCTTGACCACGCGCTTGTTACCAACGAAGTCGTAGGTGTTGGCGAAGGCTGGGATTGCCTTACCCTTGTTCGTCAGCGTTCCGGACTTCGCCGGCGTGTAGTCGCCTCCCGCCAGATCAACAAAGTCGTTTGCAGTAAGCGTTCCGAAGCACGAATTCATTCCTTCAAGAACGGCGGCGTCACCGGCACAGTTATAGAACGACGCGGCGGTACCGCTCCAGGGCGAAACCTCGTCGACCCCAGTAAGAATCTTACGACAACCAATCGCCGCACAATTGACGATCATTCCAGCCGCGTTCGCATAAAGTCCGCCAGTCGCACTGCCGATACATTCAATCACTGTGCAATTCCTCGCGATGCCGTTATTGACAAAAATGCCGCCGACGATCATCTCTAGCGTTGCGGAATTCGACCATACGCGGCAATCACGCACAATCGTATTCTGAACGATGCCTCCACCGCTCACATAGACGCCGCCACCACAGACCGCTCCCCAGCTGGCGTCAAACTTCATCGTGCAGTTCGAAACTACTGAATGCGTCAACAGCGATTCAGCGCCGAACACCGCGACACCGCCGCCATACGGAAGCGGCGTGCTCGCCTGTTCGCTGACACCACTGCGAATAACGCAATTAGAAACCATGCCCGCAGAAATAAGCACGCACCCGCCGATGTTGTTGCCGCTACCCAGGACACACCGCCCGTTTTCCGCCGAAATCCCTACTAGCGCGGACTGGGCGTGCCCCAGTTCAAAGACACGGTTGTCGACGCTATAACCACCCTGCGGCGTAATCCTGACGATTACCTCGCCTTCGCCATATGATGAAACCACGACCGGGGTGGAGATAATAATAGGAGACGTAGTTCCATACAAACCGGCAAATACGCGTACCTCGCCACCAGTGCTACCGAGCGAATTTATCGCGTAAGTAATTGTCTTGAACGGATGATCTATCTGTCCGCGACCAGGCGAATCGGCGCCGTCGGTAGAGACGTAAACCGTCGGAATCGTATGTTTGGCGTACTGCGCATGGATATCGACCGCGGAGGTGATGTAATCGTACGGCTTGTCCCAGCCGACGAAATCGTAGCCGTCACGGATGGGATTCGCCGGCGGAGTCGCCGCAGTGCCGCTCGCGACCTGCGCCTCGGAAAGCAGCGTTTCGTCATAGTCATAGAAGCGAACGCGGTAATAGGTGGTCTCTCCTGCCTTGTAAGTCGCCTTCACGTCCTGATTCTGCGTAACCGCCGTCCAGACCCCCTCCCAGCCGAGGAACGTGTACCCGGCGCGATAGGGATTCGCCGGCGGAGTCGCGTCTTCTCCCTCGAAGACCTGCTGCACGGAAAGTTCCGCGTCATTCCAATCGAGGAACCGGACCGTATATTGCGCGGAAGTCCCGAATTCGATCGAGGCGACATAACCGGGGTCAGACGAAATCGATGAGTCGGATATCTTCTCGACGGACTCCCTCGTGGGAACGAGTTCGGTCATGATCCAGTAGAAATCATCTCCCGCCTGCACCTTATGAAACCCTGTCGCCGTCGCGAGCGCATCCGCGACATTGGACGGCGAGGAGGAGTAGGTCGTGGCGTAATCGGAAGCAGCCGCGAACTTCTTGAACTCGCCGGTCAGTACGAAGAACGCACTGGGATACTGGGTTCTGAGCGAAGCGATCTGATTGGCCTGCGCGGTGATATAAGCCGCAATCGTCTTGTCGCTGCCGAAGTGGCAGTTCAACAGCAGTATCTGCGCACCATCGGCGTTCTCAAAGACCATATACCCGGTCGAGCTGTTCGAAGCCGGCGTATGAGACGCACCTTGCATCGACGGGGAAAGCATCGGCAGCGCAGAATCCAATGTAGCAATACGACGCGCACTGCCATCTGTCGAACCGTTGAAAGGACTCGAACCTCCCGACCACCCCTCGGGATAATAGACGCTCGTGTAGCCGTTTTGAGCGGACAAGAACGAGCACACGTCAATATTCTTCGTCGCGATCAGATCGTGGAGCCCGACGATATGCGCCGACGTCGCGGTCAACGGCGACGGAGAATGCAGGTCCCAGAGGAGCAGGTTCATCTTCAGATGGATGCTGCCGCCGCCGCCGATCGGATACCAGACGGCGTAATACGTCTGATCCGCGCTCGGCATCACAGCCGGCATCGTCTTCACCAGCGCGCCGTCAAGAGACCAGCCCTTGAACTCGAAGCCGTCCTTCACCGGCGTATCGCCGTAATTAATCGCCTCCCCGGTGAAATTGGTTATAGCCGCTATGAACGTTCCGCCTCGCGAATCAAAGGTCAGCACATGCTTCTCCGCTGTATAAACCGGATAAACGACAAGCGGTGCCGTAATATTATCGAAGGACTTATCCCAGGAATCGAAGACATAACCGACTCGCCCGGGAGCGTCGGGAGCCGAAGCCGAGCCACCGGACACGACTTCCTCGCACTTGAGCATCGAACCGTAGACATCACGGAAGACCACCGGGTAGGAACTGCGCGAACCGGCCGCGAAAAACGAAAGCTCGGGATCCGTGCCTCCAGCGACCCACGGCACATAAAGATCAGCCCCCGAAGCGACCGCATTGAGTTCGTTCAGCGCGGACACATCGGACGGCGTCTTGCAGTTAGTAACCGTAGCGTCTTTCGCATTGGGGTTGGTCCCCTTGTTCCAAAGCGTGCCGACAGGCGAATAACAGTTGTCAAGGTCGCAGGACTTCGGAGTGGACACGAGACCGACGATCTGACCGACCATGCCGGCGGAGCTGCTCACCGCGCCATAGACCGCGCAGTTCTGGAAGTAGAACTTGCCAGTATTCCAACCGATGTTAGTGTCGGCGGAGCCGGCGATACCGCCGACGGTGGTCGTGCCGGTGACATCACCGTAGTTCGCACAGTTCCTGAAAATCGTGGCATCCATTCCGGCTACGGCCGATATATACTGCCCGACATAGCCGCACAATCCACCGGCGTAGGACACGCTGTCGCCTCCGATCTTCCCGTAGTTCGCGCAGCCGTCCATGGTGAACGTCGCGGCCCCAGAACAATAACCGACAATTCCTCCGACGCCGCTAAACTCCAGGGTGAACGTAATATCGGAATTATTGCGGCAACCGTCAAAGTGCATCAGAAAGCTCCTTGCCTTGTCACTGACGCCGACCGCATATCCGACGATGCCACCGAAATGTCCGAAATTCCCAGAAGCCGTGAACACACCGCGGTTCTCGCAGTTGCGGAAAATGATATGAGTGATCGAGCCCCGGCCGCCAGAGATGAGACCGACGATACCGCCGGCACCACAGTTCGGATTGGCGTTGCCGACGCTGGCGATCGTCGCCTTGTTCACGCAGTCAATAAACGAAATATCGTCCACTACATCATACTTGAACTTGATCATTCCGGCGATACCGCCGACACTGTTGTTGCGGGAGTCTGGTGAGATGTTGTAGCCGATTGTGCAAGTGGAATCGGCAACGCAGCGAATGAACGAAGATCCGTCGTAAACGGTACCGAAAAACGCTCCATTGCCGAGCGACAGGTTGTAGGTTTTGTGTTTGATGGTGACGTTACGAACCGTGACGTCAATCACCTTGCCGCCGATGCATTCGTTACCGAGCGCACCGATACCTGTGCCCGACCGGGTGATTCCGCCGCAATCAAGCGTAAGATTCCTGATAGTGCCGCTCAACACATCACAGAACGGTTGATCACCGAGGCCGGACAGCGTATGGCCATCACCGTCAAGCGTACCGTTGAACAAGGGCACGGAATGGAATGCCACTCCACCGAGGTCAATATTCGCCGTCAGCCTGAAACTGCCGGACGAATTCACCGACATATTCTCGACAAACGCCTCTGGCGTGGCAATGTCCACCGCGAACCCAGTCATCGCAATCGACAAAACACCTACGAACATGCAGAACGCACGCGCCTTTTCGATATTAATACGCATATAAAGTATTATATCATATTCGTGGCGGTGAAAACGCGAAAATTAACGGACGGGACTTCTAGCGCCAATTTTCACGCGGCGGTTTATCCGCCGCTGTCTTTCAAGTAGACCGTGCAGGTTCCAGAACCGCCATCTCTGTCGACGATTAATTGTCGATACGCTTGCCGGTAATCACCAATCCAGGAACGTACTGGGATTCATAGCATCCGACATCAAGCAACTTGACCACGCGTTTAAAACCGGAAAGATCAAGACCGCCAACGAACTCAGGCACTGGCTTCGCATAATTCACCAAGGCGCCAAGAACCCGTGGATGGTAGTCCCTGCCACTTGAATCAAGGAACATCTCAGATTCCGTAGCATGCTTGCAGCCGACGGCCAACCCCAATGCCTGCGAGCCGTCGGCCACGCAATTGAAGAACCTGGTCAAAGTCCCGCCGAAGGGAGTAAGGACGCCGTTGATGTTCTTAAGTCCCGCCACGGCGCAGTTCTCGACCGTGGCGTTATTGCCGCACCAGATCGCACAGCCGCCGTCGGTATTCCACTTCTTGTAATTGTCGTCATTGGACGTAGTACTGAACAAGGCAGTATTCGGAACGATCGTACAGTTACGGATAAGTCCGTTGACCACGGACACGACGGGGCCGTGAGAGTCACCGTCTTCAACCGGGGTCGGAACCGCATCATAGATAAGCGAGTTCTCAAGCCTCGCGTTCGCGCCGTCGATATGCACCACTACGCCCTTGTCTGAAGGATCCCCATTATAGGCAGGTTTGGTCGAAAACGCCCCGGTGAAGACGCAGTGGGTGACGAGTCCGGCCGACATTCCGAGCGCTCCGCCATGAGACGAGAAATGCAGCGACTTGCCGTTGCGGAAAACGCAATTAGAAACCGTTCCTCCGTGTCCGTCGATCCGGATATCACCGCCGAGACTGTTGTTGGCGCGGGCGCATCCGTCCATCAGCGTCAACCCCGACACACGCGCCTGAGGATGGTTCAACATCATGATGCGGCAACCGTCGGACATCGGGTTAGAATTTCGAAGCACGGTATCGACTGGATTGCCGGTATAGCCGACAAACGAAACACCACGCAACACGTGAAACTCAGCGCCTTGGACAAGTTCACCGTCGCCGTTCGGCGTGATGAACAAGGTCGCTCCGGTCGCCGCCGCCTTGTAAGCGGAAGCGATACTGGTCGCCGCGGTTTCCGGCGTATCATACGGCTCCAGCGGATGAGTGCTGCCAGCGGTGACGTACATGAGCCGCGGCGAAACCAGGAAGCACTCCTTGCGCGACGAAGTCATACCGGCGACTTCAAGCTTGATGTCGAAACGTCCGCAGGCGGGAACATCCCAATCGAGGTCCGGCTGCGTCGACTCGCGAACGTACGTAACACCCTTCGCATCGGTCAGGGTCCAGCGATAAGTCACCGCTCCAGAGCCGCCGCAGAGTCCTGCATGCAACGAAAGCGTAGCCGGCATCGTCTGCGAAATGCATTCCGAACTGTAATCACGCACAGACTGAACATGGTCGAGACCGAAGGTGAAACCGAGAGAAGCAGTCGTCTTGTCATTTTCGTAACAGCCGATATCGATTGTACCGGCGATTCTCGGCCTGCCTTCCAGATCCAGATCCCCAATACCGTACGAGGAAACGTCGGCTCCGGCATCGATACACCGCGAAATCACGGACTGACGGAAATCAGCGGCATCGAAATTCAGATATGACGGACGGCAGTAGACGTTTCCGGTCGAGCCGGCGATTGCGATATCCGTGGCGCAGTTTATGAACGACGCGGGATTGGAGCCGGACCACACCGGACCGCTGATTCCGGTTATCGCGACGTTATCGGCGATCAGGCAATTGATTACCTTGGCCGTATTCGTATTGACCTTGACGCCGGACCCGGTGGTACCGGTGTTGCGGACGATGGAGCAGTTGACCATCTTCGCGGTTCCCTCGATAAGCGCCGCGTAGTTAGCCCCGCAGGTAAGATCGCAAAGGAGACAGTTGTCGATCAACGCGCTGCCGTCGGCATAAACCTGTCCGTTCGGGCTCGCCACTTCATTTTCGCAGACCTTGGTCCTCGTCATACGTCCGCCATGCAGCAACGCCGACGTGCCCTTCGCATTCCAGGCCGCATTACTGGTCTTCCTGATAATGCAGTGATCGACGGTTCCGCCGTTGGCGGTAACATAGACGTTACCACCCTCCTGATAGGTTCCGTCATAGACAGTGACGTGCCGAATCGCCGCCCCTGCGTTATCCAGCTTGACGATAGGAGACTGTCCCGAACCCGGCCACGCGCCATGAGTGATGATTACGTCCGCGGGATTTCCTGATGAGCCGATGACTTCAACCGCCTTCTCGATCGGAACGCAACCCGCACCCGCTACGATGCCGTTCAGCGTCGCGACTTCTGCATAGGTTCCCGGCGCGACATAGACCTTTCCAGAGGAAATCTGATTGACCGCGTAACGGATCGTCTTATACGGCGAAGCCTGCGTTCCGCGTCCGGAAGCATCTACTCCGCCGGTTGCAACATAGACATCGGCACCGAAAACACCGAAGCCGATGACTATCGTTAACAAAAACAGTATAACTGCATTCATTAACGCATATTATTGCCGATAATCCGACTGATGTCAATTATAAAATCACTTGATTAACGTCACGAGGCCGCAGTCAGCGGAGTCGTCCTTGAGTCCGCCACCCCAAAGGAAGCGCCCGAACTTCTCGTCACCGTCGGAATCACCGAGGACGAGATTGCACCCGAACGACGCGCCCTTGCCCGGGGCGACGCCAGGGATCTCACTCCACGGGATCGAAAGACGATAGGTGATCAGGTTAGAGGTTGAGGTTGAAGGTTGAGTGCGGATGTCAACCTGATAGAGGGAAGAGTCCTTGCAGAGCTGTCCGGACTTGAGTCCCATCGAGTACTTCTTGGGACGGTAGACCGTGCAGGTTCCAGAACCACCGGGATTCACCTTCGAGAGATACCAGCGGAGCTGCCCGTTCTCGGGCGTGCCGTCCGGCCCCATCCGCGGGAAGATGCAGAGCGCGATCGAATCGCCCTTCAGCGTCTCCTCGCCGGACTCGGTGACGACGCCCTTCGGCATGAACACGTCATCCTCGACACTGGCCTCGAAGACAAGCGCGTCCTTCGTCCAGGTGAAGGAAGCGACGCCAACACAGTTCTTCTCGTCGAACTGATAGCCATTCTCCGCCCGCACCTGGTTCGAGCAGAGGAGCGGAATCGGCGAGCTCTTCGCCTTTTCAGACGAGGCGAACGCGACATAATCAGACCCCTTGTAGAGCGACAGCTGGACATTGTCGTAACGGATGAACGCACCTTCCGCGCCTTGCGCGACCGGCGTCACCGAGACGGACGTGCAATTGGGACGCAAGGTGATCATCTTGCTGAGATAGTTCCAACCCTTGGTGCCAGTATTCGGAATGGTCCAGACGTTGAGCATCATCAGATTCTGAAGGTGCTTCCCGTCGGCATCGTACATGTCGAAGTTCGAACCGCCGCCCATGCCGTCTCCGCGCACCCACGCGGTGTATAGGTACTTGCCACCGGGCACCGGAACGTCGAAGCGCTTGGTGTGATGCTTATAGCCATTACCGACGCCGTTAAGTTGCAGGCACTTGTTGTCCGGCGCACCGGGAACCGCGGTCGGAACGACCTTGCCTTCTCCCTTCCAGCCGTCCGTATCGCCATCGAAACCGCCGTTCCTGACGAGGTCGCCGAGCGAGGCCTCGTCCGTCACGTAAAGGACGAACGGCTTCACAATCTTCATCCCATTCGCGGCGATCGAGCAGTTGAGACGGTTGACCGCCGGAATCTTCTCGCCCTTCTTCGCGGTGAACTTCACCTCGAACGTCTTCTTCGCGCCCGGCTCGAGCTCGACCGTCTCGACGGCAACCGTGCCCCACGCGGGATCGTCGGCCTTTACCGTGAACGCGACCTTCTTGTCGTACGGATTCGAAACGGTAACGGGAAGCCCCATCGTCTCCGCCATATCGACGACGATCTGCGGCAGCGGCGTCGGCGAGTTGCCGGTGCCGATGAAGAGCGAAGCGTGAAGCTTCAGCACGTCGAGATCAGCGCCTTCGGCGATGACCGGCATCTCAGTCGTGACGACCTCGCCGTTCTTCACGACGGACTCGTTGCCCTGGAAGTCGGTGATGGTGATGTCGCCCTTATACGGGAGTTTCGCAAGGCCCTTGGTCTCGAAGTCGACGCCCTTCGAACGCATCTCGGACTTGGTCTTGCCGCCCTTGGTGAGATCGGCGTCCGTTCCCGCGAGGAACGCGATCGCCCTGCCGTCCTTTTCGAAAAGGTGACAGCTGATGCCGCCGATATAGAACTTGTCGATCGGCTTCGCGTAGGCGAGCTTGCCCTGCACAACCGCAAGCGTCGCGGCGACAGGACGAGGAGAGGTCGCGTCCAGCGCATAGCTCCAGTTGCCGCACGCGTCGGTCTGTCCGCCGAAGTAGGTGATGAACTCCGCCCCCGCACAAAGCTCGTCCGGCCACTGCGTCATCACCCAGCGGCACTGCGCGAGCGACTTCTCGAAGGCCATGTCCGGAGGATAGTTCCAGATGGTGTGGCCCTGGGCGGTCTCGTTATCGGCGACGCGTACGTTCTTGATGCCGCGCACGGCGAGGTCTTTCTGCGCCTCGCGGATACCTTCGTAGTTGTTGTAGTGGACGGGCAGGATGTCAACATACTGTCCGACACCCGCATTGAGGCAGTCGATGCGGAACGTGTGCGGCCAGAGTCCGCCCGCAAGCTGACAGACGTAGTTCGGATTGTTCTTCTTCGCCGTCTCGTAGCCGACGCGGCAGATGTCGACATAGGTCTTCACCGGATCCTCGCAGGCATGCCCGGGGACGATCTCGTTGAGGAATTCAAAGCCGTAGAGCTTGTCGGTGTAACGCTTCGCTAACGTGTCGATCGCATTGCCCCAGTCGTCGAGATTGAACGGCGCCGGCTCGAATTCGCCAGTCTTGCCCATGCCGGGTGGAAGCGTCCAAGCGGGCGGGCCATAGAGCTGGATCCACGCCTTGAGCCCGGCCTTATGATTGGACTCGATGCGATGGTCAAGACCCTTGAGATGCCACTTGCCCTTCGCAGGCTCGATGCCCGCCCAGGAGGTGAAGTGACGCACGACCGAAAAGCCGAGATCGTACGCGAGCTTTGACATGTCGAGTCCCGAAAGGTTCGTCGCACAGAACGGCGTGGACTTGCCGGCGACGCGCTCAAACTTCGGAATCGTGCCGAAATAGCAGAAGTCCTCGAAGTCGGAACCGTCTTCGCAGAGCTTCGGAACCTTCATCGTGACCGAGAAGACGCCGCGCTCCCTCAGCTCTGGGAAGGTGATCGTCTGCACGCGCCACGCGGGATTGAGATCGAAGTCCTTCTCGAGGACGACGTTGTTGAGGACATCCTTCACGACCGCATGTCCGCGGACGAGTCCGCCGGACGCCAGATCGCCCCACGCGAGCGCGACCGTCGGAACCTCGCCGTAGTAGAAGAGTCCGCCGCGGGACTGCGTGAACATGCGGAAGTAGTCGATCTTCGGAACAACCGTGAGTCCGCTGCCGCGCCAGTCCCAGGGCCAGTCCTTGCCGTCCGGACTCTTGAACTTGCAGAGGAAGAAGCAGGAATTGTAGCGATAGGCGGTGCCGAGCTTGAACTTGAACTCGATCTCGTGCTCGCCGGGCTCGACCTTCACTTCCTTCGAGAACATGCCGCCGCCGTAGGAGACGTGCATGCGCTTCTTGTTGATGACGCCGTCCGGATTGTCGATCCACGGACCGAGCGGCATCGCGACAAGCTTCGTCGGCTTCGGACCCCACGTGTCGCTCGGATCGAGATAGTACTTTACCTTCAGTACGACATCGTCACCGACCCGCGTCGGCTTGGGATCTTCTTCGACCCAGATGTACGACTTCTTGAAGGTGACGGTGTCGGGACGCGCTTCGTAGGGCGGCGGCGGAGGAATCGGGATCTCGATGAACTGATCCTTCACCTTCGCCTTATCGTTCGCGTTCGGAGCCAGGAACGCGTCGAACGAATAGCGGTGGGTCTCGCCCTCCTCGACTTTCGGTTTATAGTGGAACTTATAGGGCTTGCCGGCCTCGAGCTTCTTCTTCGGCGGCTGCCAATTGGAGAATCCGCCATAGCCGTTGATCTTCATCCAGTGCAGATGCACCTGCAGCCAATTGCCGTCAATCGGCGCGCCCTCCTTAAGCGTGACGACCACGTCAAATCCGTTCGGATCCTTGTTGTAATCCCATACATCAGGGGTCTCGATCGAGGCCCAATCCGTATCGGTGATCTTCGCATTCGCCACCCCGGTCGCGCATGCAACCGCGGCCACCGCCATCAGTTTCTGTATACTCTTCATATTGTAAACATTATAACAAAATTTTGCCGGCCGCGTACTCATTACTCCTTTTTAGTTTCGGGCGTCACCACGACGGCTTCGATGCCTAGACAGCGGGCGAGCTTCTTGAGCTCAGCGGCGTGATGACCGATGCCGAGAGCGAAGTGATGGGTGGGACCTTCCATCGACCAGTTGCGCAGGAAGGTGCGGACGTCGGGAAGGAACTTGCCGTGGGTGTTGGTGTTGCCGGTCGGAGGAATCGGACCCTTCATCGACTCGCCTTCGGCGATGATGAACTTGAACTGTCCGTCACGCTTGAGTCCGATCGAGAGCATCGTGATCGGACCCTCCTTGATGTTGAACTCCACGCCCGCGCCCTTGCCGGGCTTGCCGTGATACTTCTTGAGCGAACGGAGAACCGGCTTCTGCGAGGCGATATTGAGATGGTGGGGTCCGTCATGTCCGACCAACACCGTGTCACGTCCGAAATCGATCGGATGGAACTCGGCGAAGGAACCGCCAATCTCGAGACGGTCGAAGATCATCATCGCGACGCAGTTCTTGAGGTCGAACTCACCGCACATCGGGAAGCCCGCGGCGGTGAGGAGCGAGTTGCCGACGATGAAGTTCGTCACGAGCTCGCGCGTCTCCGTGCCTTCCTGTCCCTCGTAGTAGTACGCGAAGCCGTCCAGCTGACGCTTCGCGGCAAACCCCTCGAGCGCGACCGCAGCCTTCGCGGCAACGTCCAGGTCCTTAGCGGTGAGCTTCTCGGTCCAAGGGTCGGACACTGGATCGGGAGTATCAAAGAACGAGAGGATGCGCTTTTTCATCGCCTCGACCGCAGTCGCGTCGGGATTACGATAGAGCGGCAGAATCTCATCCGGCTCGCAGAGCGTCACATGGCAGCCGAAGGTGCGCGCGACCGCGGTCGGATCGACCTGCATATCATACATCGCCTCGAGGACATGTCCCATGAGTCCGATCCGCGCGCGGCGCAGGTCGTGCAGCACATGCGCGACGGCGCACCACTGACGCAGCTCCTCGTCCGCACGGGCATCACCCTCGAGCTTGCCGACGACGACATCGGCGACCGGCTTGCCGTAACGTTCGGCGACTCCAGTGAATTCCGGGACCGAGCAGAGGTCGTCATTGAGCAACTGCTTGTAGATCGTCGCATGCTCGTAGTCGAGACGCTCGTCGGGCTGCAAGCAGAAGAGGACGATCGGACAGTTGAGCTCGCGGACAAACGGCGCGAAGGTCGCGCTCGTAGCGTAGGTCACCATGTCGATGAAGAGAATGTCGAGATCGGCCGCCTTCATCGCAGGGATCATCTTCGCCGCGTTGATGGGATTGTCGCTCATACCGAAGCGGGTGACGTTGAGCTGCTTGTCGGCGAGCTTCTTGATGAAGACATCCTCCTTCTTCACCATGTCCTCAAGGAGCCCTGGGCACTGTTTCCAGTAGGTGTCGAGTCCGACGGACACGACGCCGACATTGGCGGTCAGCGGTTTGCGGCGTTCGACCTTGGGTGCATCCGCGAACACGGATGCCGCGATAGTGCACATTGTAACGACGATTAGCAGGTTCTTCATATTTGGTTATTTCCTCTTTTGTCTAATGAAATTGATTATAACACACATACCAGAATTCGGTCAAACCTTTTCAACACTCAGAACTTAATCCGGACGCCGACCGTACCATGCGTCCAGTCATTGTGAGCACAACGATATGCTAGCCGATCATTCGTCCTTCGCGCATCATCGCCCACGACCTCATACTGCTCGATCGCCGTGAAGAGTGACAGATATTCGTTATACCGCCAGCCAAGCTCCAGGCGAAAGGAAACGGACCCGATACCGGAGCTCCAGGTGGTTCCGTCGACCTTTGGACTGAACACACGCAGCATATTGCGTCCCGATCCGCCCTCGGCGAAAACCGAAGGCGTAAGCGAAAACCCGCCACCGAGATCGAGCCGACGACGGAGTCCCACCTTGAAATACGTGTAATCCATCGTTCTGATCGCCCGACGGATGCGATAGAACGGGACCACATACGGATTCTCCAGCGACTGATCGATCTGCCAGAAATGATAGGTCTTGTTGGAATCGTCGTTTTCAAAGCCTCGGTACATCGTCCAAGACCGGGTCAGATCCGACTTGAGCATCCACCCTTCCGCAATCTCCCAGTCATACTGCCAGGTTGGGCCCCATTCAGTATGATAAAGCGCATGCCGATGGGCGTCCGAGCGACGGTCCGACAGCGAGGACACGTCCCAATTGCGGACCCCGAACCTACCGAACATTCCAGAGTCCCATCCGAAACGCAGATTCGTGATCTGCATTGGACGATCCTCAACGATCTTGCCAAGCGACTGGTAAGTGGTCCGCACTTCGGGCGTCAGCTCGAAAAAAAACGGAGACAGAACACTCGCCAAGAGCGACAGCATTACGGGAGCAGCGTCACAATGCCGCAACCGGAGGCGGAATCAGAGAGATCGGCGCCCCAGACCATGCGTCCGGTGCCGCCGCCGTTGTCGCCATCGACGAGGATGAGATTACAGCCAAAGGAAGCGCCCTTCGCCGGCGTGAAGCCGGGGATTTCGCTCCACGGGATCTTCACCTCATAAGTCGTGATGTCGCCGCTGCGCTTGAAATCGACCTGATAGACGGACGAATCTTTCGCAAGCTGTCCCGACTTCATTCCGAGGGAGTATTTCTTCGGACGGAAGAGCGTAGTCTTGCCGGAACCGCCGCCCGGATCGGCCATTGAGATGTACCAGCGCATCTGTGCGCTTTCCGGCATGCCGTCCGCGCCCATCTTCGGAAAGAGCGCAACCGCGAGCATATCGCCCGCGAAACCTTCTTCGCCGTCCTTTGTCGTGCCGACGAGTGACTTTGGCGCGAGGACGTCGTCTCTAACTGAGCACTTGAGCGTAAGCGCGGACTTATCCCACGAGAACTCGGCGACACCCGCGAAGCCCTCGGGCTTCCAATCATAGCCGCCTTGCGTGCGAATCTGGTTGTCGCAGAGGAGCGGAATCATCGACGACGACTTCTCGCCTCCGACCCGTCCCGCGAACGCGGAGAATTCAGACCCCTTGTAGAGCGAGAGCGAGACATTGTCGATGCGGAACGAACCCTTGCCGCGGGTCACCGGAGTGATGCCGAGGTTCTTGGTGTTGGCCTTGGTGTCGAAGCGCTTGACCATATAGCGCCAGGTCTTGCTGCCAGCCGCGCCGATCGAGAAGATATTGGGCATGTAGTACTGCTTCTCCTTGGTGCCATCGGAGAAACGCTCGGAGACGTTCGAACCGCCCTCCTGTCCCGTGGTCCACATCCAACAGGTGTAGAGATAGCTCTGTCCGGGAACCGGGATGTCGACACCCTGCCACATACTCTGATAGTTACCATTGCCCTTGAACTCGACCGCGTGGTTGTCGGCGTTGTTCGGCATCGGGATCGTCGCGACGGACTTCACCCCGCCCCAGGGCTTGGAGCCGTTCTCGAAGTCGCCGTTCTGGAGGAGGTTGCCAATGGACGAAGGATCGACGGCGTAGAGAAGGAACGGCTTATCGACGGCGTTGAGTCCAGCGGTCGCGATAGAGATCTTGAGATCGGTTGTCGCGGGAATCTTGCCGGACGTCTTATAAGTGAGCTCCAGCGACTTCGAAGCTCCCGCCTCAAGCGACAGCGTCACTGGCACTCCCTTACCCCAGTCGGCGGCCGAAGGCGTGAGCGTGAACTTGCGCGCGGTCTTCCAGGGATTCTTCACGAAAACCGGCACGGCGATCGTCTCGCCGGCATCGGCGACGACCTGCGGCTTCGCCGCGGGGAGTTCGCTCGTACCGACGCGAAGCGCAGCATGCAATTTCATCTGATCAAGATCAAAGCCCTCGACAATAACTGGCATATCTCCAGCGACGACGTTACCGCCCGCCGCGGAAGAGACATTGCCCATGTAATCGGTGACAGAGAGCTTACCCTTCGCAGGGAACCTAACCCGGACGCCTTCCTTGCCGGGAGAAGTGACGAAGAGGATGCCTTCGCCGTCCCGCTCGAAGAGCTGCACAGGGAGCCCATCGTAGAAGAACTTGCCAACGGCCTTCGCGAAGCCGATCTTGCCCTGCACGACCGCGAGCGTCACCGCCACGGGACGCGGAGACTTCTTGTCGATCATGTAGCTCCAGTTGCCGCAGGGATCTCCGCCGCCGCCGAAGTAGGTGATGAAGAGCGAACCCGCGCAGAGTTCGTCCGGCCAGCGAGTCATGACGTGGCGGCACTGTCCGATGGACTTCTTGGTCGTCATCTCGGCGTCCATATTCCAGACGCTCATGCCGCTCGCGGTCTCGTTGTCCGCGACGCGGACCTTCTTGAAGTCACGCACCGAAAGATCGTTCTTAGCCTCGAGGATTCCCTCGTATGTCGAGTAGTGGACGGGGAGCACATCCACCCATTTCGCGACACCCGCGTTCAAACAGTCGATACGGTAGTTGTGCGGCCAGAGTCCGCCGGCGAGCTGGGTGACGAGCTTCGGATTCACCGCCTTTGCCGCCTGGTAGCCGGTCTTGCAGATGTTGACATAGTCCGCGACCGGATCCTTGCACTTGTTGCCGGGGACGATCTCGTTCAGCCATTCCCAACCGAAGAGCTTACCGTCGTAGCGCTTGGAGAGCGTGGTGATCGCGTTGCCCCAGGCCTTGAGATTGAACGGCGAGGGCTCGAAGCCGGTGGACCACATGCCTTCGGGGAGCGCCCACGCAGGCGGGGCGTAAAAGCAAATCCAGGGAAGGAGCCCGTTATCGGCGTTGAGCGCGATAGTCTTGTCCATATGGTCAAGCTGCCACTTTCCGGGGACGGGTTCGAGTTCCTTCCAGGTGGTGAAGAGGCGGGTGAACGAAAAGCCGAGCTTGGCGCCGAGCTTCGCGAAATCCTCATCATAAATGTTGGTGATGCCGAACGGGGTGCGGCGTCCGTTGACGCGCGCGAACTTCGGGATCGTACCGAAATAGCAGTAGTCCTCGCCGAGATCGCCGATCTTCAAGGTCGCGTAGAAGAAGCCCTTCTCCTTAAGCGCCGGGAGCTCAAAGAAATCCTCCTTCTTGGTAGCGTCGAGCGTGACCGGTCCTTCGTAGACCTTCTCGCACTTGGAGTTCCTGACGACCACGGTACCGTTCAGCGTGCCGCTGGCCTTCGGACCGAAGCCAACCTTGATCTTCAGGGGCTCGCCGTAGAGGAAGAGTCCGCCGAGCGCCGTCGGCTCCAGGAAGAACGTCTCGCTCTCCTTGATAATCGTCATGCTGCCGCCGCGCCATTCCCAAGGCCATTCGCTGCCATCAGGAGCCTTGAATTTGCAAAGAAAAGAGCAACCATTGTAACGATAGGTCTTCGAGAGCTTGTAACGGAACTCGGCGACGTGTTCACCGACTTCAACTGGCTGATGTGCGGCGAACATGCCGGGATAGCCGACATGATGACGTTTGGTATTGACAACACCGTCGGGATTGTCAATCCACGGACCAAGCGGCATACACATGAGCTGCGTGGGCTTGTCGCCCCACGTATCGGACGGATCGAGTCGGTAGCGGATTTTCACGACGAGATCCTCGCCCGCCCGCGTCGGCTTCGGAGCCTCCTCGAGCCAGATGTAAGACTTCTTGAAGGTCACCGAATCAGGCTTCGCCGCGTAGTTGGAGACCCGCTTCGCGGTTGGCTTCTTCGCGTCGCCCTTGGAAGGGCCGGACGCCTTCGCGGCGCCACCCCACGCGATGTTGCAATGGAGGTTCTTGGTCTGCTTCGCAAAGTCGCCGCCCGGAGCCAAAAACACGACCGCGTCGATCGCCGCCATATCCGGCTTCGCCTGGGGACGGAAGCTGAAGGTGTAGGTCTTGCCGCTCTTCGCCTTGCGCTGCGGATGATATGCGAGAAAGCCGCCCCACCCCTTCGCCTTCTTCCAATGGAGATGAGTCGATACGTCGGTGTCGGGAATACTCCCCTTAAGTGTCACCTTAACCTCGAAGGGACCCGACACGCGGTCTGGGAACTCCACCTTCGCCCAGTCAGTTTCTTGAACTCCGCCGAACGACACTAGTGCAGCAAAAGCCGCAACAACACCGAATATGCATTTCATAGTATTTTGATTATACCATAAATGCAATACAGGTGGTGGCTATATTTGAAATATTTTGTATGTGGAAAAGCTTATGCTTATTTCGCGGAAGAGCAATGGCAAGGACAGTCAGAACAATCTTTGCCAGTAAAACAGTAGGTGCAGAGCTTTTCCTTTGGAAGCCCGATTGCGGCTACAAGATCATCAACAGTCTGGAACGCAAGCGATGTGAGATTGAGCTTCTCGCGGATAAACTCTACCATGCGTTTGTAGGGCTCGCCGTTCGGATCGGCGTACTTCGCAATGTCAGCACTCTCACCCTCGTGCCCACGAATATAACGACGGGTGATGAGGTCGTATTCGCTCTTAGACCGAGAATAATTAATGAACTTGCACGGATACAACAGCGGGGGACAGGCAATACGGACATTCATCTCCTTGCATCCCTCCTTATAAAGCCGGTCCGCCTGCTTGCCTAGCTGGGTACCACGAACAATCGAATCATCACAGAAAACCAATCGTCGATCCTTGATAAGCCCTGGAATCGTAATCAGCTTCATAGACGCCACCTTCTCGCGCTGACGCTGATCTGACGGCATGAAGCTACGCGCCCAAGTCGGCGTGTACTTGACGAACGGACGCGCATACTTGATGCCGGCCTCATGAGCATAGCCGAGCGCATGGGAAACGCCGCTGTCGGGAATGCCACAGGCCGCGTCTGCATCGACTGGATAGCGCTTCGCCAGCGCTGAACCGCAGCGATAACGCGCCATCTCGACGTTACGCCCCTCGTAACTGGATGCCGGATACCCGTAATAGACCCAAAGGAACGAACATATCGCCATTTTTTCACCGGGCTCAATAACCGTCTGCATGCCGTCTGCCGACATCACGACCATCTCGCCCGGACCAAGGTCACGGACATATTCGTACTCGAGATTCGGCAGCGCGCAGCTTTCCATCAGCGCGATCATGCCGGACTGCTTCTTGCCGATGACGATCGGCGTGCGCCCATAGCGATCACGAGCGGCGTAAAGCCGGCCGTCTTCTGACAGTATCAGGATCGAGCAGCTGCCATGAATCTTCTGCTGGACATAGCGGACACCATCAACGATCGTACCCTGCGTCGCAATTAGGGCGGACACGACTTCCGTCGGACCAACCATACCGCTCGTTGTCGAATACTGCAATTGCGCGGAATTGCCGCGAAAAAGCTCATCCTTGAGCTCGTCGATATTGGTGATATAACCGACGGTAGCGAT
This sequence comes from uncultured Verrucomicrobiota bacterium, assembly GCA_946055075.1. Taxonomy (GTDB): domain Bacteria; phylum Verrucomicrobiota; class Kiritimatiellia; order RFP12; family UBA1067; genus UBA1067. The sequence goes on from CAMGEN010000013.1 coordinate 26,226, forward strand.
CGCATAGGAGCCCATCTTCGTGCACATTACCAGCGGCTGCGGGTCGGTATCTGAAATCACGCCGACACCCACTTTCCCGGAAAACCGGCCGACATCGTGCTCGAACTTCGAACGGAACGGAGCGTTCTGGATGTTATGAATCGCCCGCTGAAATCCATTCATCCCGAGCACGCACATGCCACCGCGATGAGTTCCGAGATGTGAATGATAGTCAGTACCGAAGAAGAGATCGCTTATGCAATCCCCGCTAGAAACCACTCCGCAAAATCCACCCATTTTACTCCTCCGTCAAGATTAGGAATATATTATATCATAATTGATTAATCACGAACCGAACGGGCAACGGACAGACACCAAACACGTGAAGCCCCTGCATCCTTCAGTGTTATCGCCGCCGCAGAAAATGTCGAACCAGTCGTCATCACATCGTCCACCAGCAGAACTGTCCGCCCACGCACCATCTCTGGATGTGGCGCGGCGAAAGTTCCGCGGACATTCTCTCGACGCTCGTCCTCGGTAAGTCCGCCCTGACGTCTGGGATTCCCAACACGACGAAGTTGCCGCGAATCGCATTTCCGATCGATACGCTTCGCAAGCTCCTTCGCAAGATAAAAGGTCTGATTGTATCCACGGTTCCAACGGTGATAACGCGTAATCGGCATCGGGACGACAACATCGACCTCCGACGAACGAAATCGTGCGTTCAGCGTCCCTTCCAGCCAATCAACGAAATCACGAACCAGATACAGCGCACGATTGAACTTATAATCAAGTATCATCTGCCGCGGCAACTCGTCGAAAGAAACGGCGCTCGCGGCACGATCAAACGCCGGCATCGTAGCCAAACGGCGGCAATCCTCGCATAAATATTCGCCATCTACGCCTTCAACCGCCCTTCCGCAGATTCTGCAGCACCCCTGCAGCGGAACAAACGGAATCCGCTCAAGACACGCAGAACAGAGATATCGTCCGTCACGATCGACCCGATTCCCGCAGACCTCGCAGCGTCGCGGGAATACCAGATCGGAAATGCCGGCGACGATATTCACCACAACCTCGGCCGAATCACGCCTTCTTGATAACGTTCGTGCAGGCCTTAATGATGCCAGCGACATCTGCGAGATTGCTCGGGATTATCATCGTGTTGTTGGTCTTCGCGAGCGAACCGAATTCCTTCAAGTACTGCTGGGCGAGCTGCATATTGACGGATTCAACTCCGCCCTGTCCGTTGATCGCCTCCGCGACCTTGCGGATGCCCGTCGCCTGCGCTTCCGCTACGAGAAGAATCTCCTTCGCACGGCCTTCGGCCTCGTTGATGCGACGCTGACGCTCGCCCTCGGAGATGTTGATCGCCTCCTGCTTGTCGCCTTCGGCGCGGTTGATCTTCGACTGACGCTCACCTTCCGATTCTGCGATCATCGCGCGCTTCTCGCGCTCCGCGCGCATCTGCTTCTCCATCGCGTCCTGGATCGAACGCGGCGGCGTGATGTTCTTGATTTCGTAACGTGTGACCTTGATGCCCCACGGATCGCTCGCCTTGTCAACGGCGTTGACGATCGCCTGATTGATCGTGGTGCGCTCTTCGAAGGAACGGTCAAGATCAAGCTTACCCATCTCGGAACGCATCGTGGTCTGCGCGAGCTGCGTCGTCGCGAAGAGGTAGTTGCCGATGCCGTACGACGCCTTCACAGGGTCCATCACCTGCATGTAAAGAATACCGTCGACGGACACCATGATGTTATCCTTGGTGATGCACTCCTGCGGCGGCACGTCGATCGCCTGCTCCTTGAGCGTATGCTTATAGGCGATACGGTCAATGAACGGGAACATCAGATGAAAGCCGGCGTCCATCGTGCAACGGTACTTACCGAGTCGCTCCACAATATAAGCCGACTTCTGCGGAACCACGGTAGCAGTCTTGGCGACGGCGATGATAACAAAGAGCGCAATTGCTCCTAACAATATGAGACCAGGTGTCATTTTAGATTACCTCCACTTTGATTGTAAGATTATTCTGAGAAATCACCCTCACATTAGCACCGATCGCGACTGGCACATCAGCTTCGGCTGACCACTCGGAATCACCGAGCATCACCCGCCCAGCAAGCGGCGGCTCGATCGCCGCCGTCACCTTGCCAACACGTCCGATATTATCATCACCGAGATCGGCATCGCCCTTCTTGTCGCCGACGAACGTACGCTTGAACCAACGGCGTAGCAGGAAGATGTACGCAACGGACAGCCCCGAAAACACGGCAAGTTCCCACGTAAGGTCAAACGCGTCACCAATGATGAAGCGAATCACCCCGACAGTCGCTGCGGCGAGCCCGAAGAAACAAAGGATGAAACCCGAAACGATAAGTTCCAGGAACATTAGTCCGATACCGATGTATATCCAGATCCAGGGATTAGTGATCATTAGGGGTAGAAGGTTGAGGTTGAAGGTTGAGAACGGGGTTAGAAGATTTCGCAAGGGGGGAGATCGCCGACGATGGGCGCGGCGTAGTCGAGAAAAGCCGGCGTGACGTCATGTCCGTTCTTCGAGATGTACTCCTTCGGGACGGACCGCGTGAACTTGGCGGCATCGGCAATTGGACGCGGCAAGAAAGCTACTTCGTACTTCTTGCCCTTGCCGCGAATGATGCCGATCGTACCCTTGGTGAGCTCGCCCTTCAATGCGGACTTCACCGCGGCCTGACCGGCCTGAAACGCCTCGCGCTGATCGACCTTCGAGGCGATGCCGGGGAAGGAACGCTGCAGATAACCAAAGGTGTCGGCACGGACACGTTTGATGCCGGCCTTCGCCTTAAGCAACTTCGCGAGCGCATCTCCGAGCGCGCCGGTGCCGGACATCTGGACGTTGCCATGGGAATCTTTCTCGCCGTCCGCAAGCTTCGCCCCAATCGGAATGCCGTCCTTGCCGCGGATGCCCTCGGAGACCGCGATCACGCAACGGCCGAACTTCTTCATTGCCGCCTTGACGTCCCTGATGAACTTCTCTTCTGAGAACGGGACCTCGGGAAGATAAATGAGGTGAGGTCCGTCATCCGGACGCTGCCGCGCAAGTGCCGCGCCGGCCGTAAGAAAGCCAGCATCACGCCCCATGATCACATCAATCTTCACCCCACCGAGCGCTCGGTTGTCGAGATCGTCGCCGCGGATCGCGGACGCGACGAAACGGACCGCGGAACCGAAACCTGGTGTATGATCGCAAGAGCGGAGGTCGTTGTCGATCGTCTTCGGAATATGATACGCGACAAGCGGATAACCCTCCTTCTCGGCCTCCTCCGCGACGATGCGCGCGGCATCGGCGGAATCGTTGCCGCCAATGTAGAAGAAGTATCCGACCTTGAGGCGCTTGAACTCCTCGAAGATCTTGCGGCAATCCTCGGCAGTCGGTTTAAGACGACAGCTGCCGAGCGCGCTAGAAGGCGTGTCTGCAATCGCGAGGAGCTTCTTCTCGCTCACCTTCTTGAGGTCAAGATACTCGCCCTTCATAATACCGGCAATGCCGTGCACTGCGCCATAGATTCTGCCGATAGTCTTCGCCTTGCGCGCAGCAAGAACCGCGCCAACGAGTGACTGGTTGATCACCATCGAAGGTCCGCCTGACTGGGCGATGACCATGTTGTTCGCTTTCATGTGATAATTCATGTCGTTTTTGCGCTAGTATATCATAATCAGTCGAACTTGTAGGTCTGGCCCGGCATCGGCGCGACGCAATTGCGAATGCCCTGCTCTTTGAGGATGTCAACCATCGCGGAGACCTTCTCTGGTTCGCCGTGAACCGCAAAGGCATGACGGACGTTGTCCTTCACCTCGCCGATCCAGTCGATGAGCCCTGCACGGTCCGCATGCGCGGAGAGCGCGTTAATCACCTCGACCTGCGCCTTGAGCTCGACCTCTTCACCAAAGATCTTGATCGGATTGCGCTTCTCGACGATGCGGCGCCCGAGCGTGTTCTCCGCCTGGAAGCCGCAGATGAGGATGATGTTGTCCGGATCCTGCACGCAATGCTTGAGATGGTGAAGGACACGTCCGCCTTCGCACATGCCGCTCGCCGCAATGATGACCATTGGACCAGGCATATCATTGAGCGCCATCGACTCCTCTGGCGTGCCAACGAAGACCTGCCCGGGGAACTCGAGCGGGTTCTTGCCCTCTTGGATCATCCGTCTCGCCTCATCGTTATAGACCTCGCGGTGATTCGCGTAGATCTTCGTCGCCTTCTGCGAAAGCGGAGAATCAATGTAGACCTTCACCTCGCGAGGCACCTTATTGCGCTCCTTGAGCTTGTTCAGATAGTAGATGATCTGCTGGGTGCGTCCAACCGAGAACGCTGGGATCAGGAGCTTCGAATTGTGCCGGTCGATATACTTGAGGTACTTCTCGAGCCGGAGCTCGACATCGTCCGCGGACGGATGAAACTTGTCCGCGTAGGTCGATTCGACGAGCAGGATGTCCGCGCCCGCCGGATACTCATAGTGGCGCAGAATCGGCTGATTGGGCTGACCGAGATCGCCGGAGAACAAAAGACGGTGGTTATGCCCGTGATCGGACTTGATATCAAGCTGCACCAGCGCCGAACCGAGGATGTGCCCAGCGTTGAAGAACTCAAGCGTTATACCGCGACTAATCTCTCGCGGCTCGTGCATGTGAGTCGGGATGAATAGCTGCATCAGCGCGTCAACGTCACTCTCCTCGTAGAGAGGCTCGAAGAGGTGCTTGCCCTCCTTCCGGCGCTTCTTGTTGATATACTCCAGGTCGCGCTTCTGGAGGAAACACGAATCGCGAAGCATGATATCGCAAAGGTCAGTCGTCGACTGACGCGCAAAGACGCGTCCTCGGAAGCCCTGCCGCACGAGCTGCGGGAGGTTGCCGGAATGGTCGATATGCGCATGCGAGAGGATCACATAGTCGATCGTCTTCGCGTCGATCGGAAGATTCCGGTTCTTTTCGAACGCCTCTTTGCGGTGACCCTGGTAGAGCCCGCAATCAAGGAGGATCCGCTTACCATTCGCCTCGACGAGATGCATCGACCCCGTCGTGGTCTGTGCCGCACCATAGAATGTTATTCTCATAACATGATTATAGCAAAAATCCACAATCGCGGGAGAGACTTTTTCACCCCTCGAGCGCGGTGGAAAGCAGGCGCAGATATTCGGTGCGCGGAATCTCCTTCGCGCCGAACCGCGCGAGGTGGTCCGTACGGACCTGACAGTCGATCCACGGAACGCCCTGCTCGAACATCCAGCGCGCGAACGTGGCGAATGCGCACTTGCTGGCGTCCGGAACTCTCGCGAACATCGACTCGCCAAAGAAGCAGCGCTTGATGCCGACGCCATAAAAGCCACCGACCAGCTTTCCGTCCTGCCAGGCCTCGAACGAATGCGCGAAACCGAGGCGGTTGAGCTCGCAGTATCCGCGTTCGAGGTCGTCGGTTATCCAGGTCAGACCCTCCTGTCCGGGACGAGGCACCGTGGAGCAGGCGTGGATGACCTCCTGGAACGCGCTGTCGATCTTATACTCGAAGAGTCCCTTCCGAAGCGTCTTGACGAGCGACTTCGGGATGTGAAGGTCTTCCGGCATCAGCACGAAGCGCGGGTCCGGCGAAAACCAGGTAATAGGGCTGTCCTCCGAAATCGGCCAGGGGAAGATGCCGCTCGTGTAGGCGGCAAGCAGTCGTTCGGGACTGAAGTCGCCGCCGACGGCCAGGAGTCCGTCGGCATCCGCCTCTTCCGGCGGCGGAAAGAACGGATCGTCACCTAATCTGTAAACGGCCATGTCAGGATTTCGTCACCGATCCGCGTCGGCATCGCCAGCTCATCCGCCAGCCAATCAGCGATCGTTTCGAATATATTCATATGCTGGTATTATACCATCATCGTCATCTACAAAGAGTCCGATAAGAAATCTTTGATAGCCTCAAACTCATCCTGAACTATCATTCCTCTTTCCGGCCTCCTCCAGACGCCTGGCTTCACCAGATGGAACGACATCTGTGCCACCTCAAGTTCCGTCGTCGGCCCATACTCCTCCGCCCACACCAGAAACGGACGAATCGACTCTTCGTCCTCCCCGCTACATGTCGCCCATTCGATCGCGTCATCTAGTTCTTCGGGCCTCATCGTTCTGGACAGCACAACCCGCAACCTGTTCAAGGCATCATTCGAACCTGACATTTCTATCATACACATTTACAACTCCGTTTGAGAACCCAACATCCACCATCGGAACAATTTTCTCTCTACATTCCAAGTATAGCAAATAAACCGCGGCGGAAACGCCGCGGTTCGCATTTGTCAATTTCAGATTGACGCGGCTTGGCAATGAAGTTGGGACAGACCCTCCGCGACATCTACGACGAGCGCAAAGCCCTTTACGAGAAATTCGCCGACCGCATCATCGACGTCGACGCTCCATCTCCATGCTCCTTACTTCAACAGCCAGTCAACGATGTTCACGATACGAATACCCTCGTAATCCGTCTCCGGATTGCGGGTGCGGGCTATCAGCATCTTCGGGTAGGCGTCCTTCACTTTCGCTAGCGGCTCAATCTCCCGCTGAAAAGTCTCCCGGCTCGAGACATCGGAACTGACCTGGACATACATCTTCTCGCTTCCGCGCAAGGCAATGAAGTCGATCTCCAGCTCATAGAACTTGCCCACATATACATCGTATCCGCGCCGCCGCAATTCCAGATAGACGAGATTCTCAAGGGCCCGTCCCCAATCGACGTTCCGCATTCCCAGCACGGCGTAGCGGAATCCAAGATCGCTCAGATAGTACTTCTCGCTCACGGACAGGTACCGCTTGCCGTGGATGTCATACCGCTTGACCGGATGGAAGAGGAACGCCCGTGTCAGATGCTCGATGTAATTGGCCGCCGTGACATGGCTCGTCGTCACCTTGTTCTGCGCCAACTGGACGCTCGTACGGTGCGGTGAGGTCAAATTGGCGACATTGTCCATCAGGTATTCCGCCAGACGGCGCAACACCATCGGCTCCGCCAGACGGAACTTCTGAACCAGATCGCGCGTCAGGATGGTCTCAAACACCTCACGCACATATTCCCGCCGATCCTCCTCGTCCCGATAGTTGTACGATCCGGGAAGCCCACCCATTAGGACATACCGGTCGAACAGTTTCTCCGCGTCCTGTTCATCATCGAAGTATCGCGCGAATTCCGCAAAGGAAAACGGATAAACCGGTATCTCAATTTGCCGTCCCGTGAACAAGGTCGCAAGATCGCTGGACAGCAAAAAGGCGTTCGATCCCGTCAGATAGATATCATACTTTCCCGTATTATGCAGACTATTGATCGTCCGCTCAAACCCGCGACACTCCTGAACCTCATCGATCATCAGCACATTGCCGCCAGACGTTCGGGTATTCGCAATCACATAATCGTTCAACGCGTGATATTCGCAAAGGGACTCATTCGCCAAGTCGGAAAGATCAATGAAAATGACATTCTCCCGTCCATCGGCAACAATCAAGTCCTTCAAATTCTCCAGCAATTTAGACTTCCCCGCACGACGAACGCCAGTAATGACCTTGATATCAGGCGTTCCTCTTAACGTCAGCAATCTGTTGATATAACCGCCTCTTTTAATAAGTTTCATCAGATCACTTTCAAAACTTTAATCCAGCTCAACTTTTTAAAGCGAACGGTATTATAGCATATATTACTTAAGGAATCCAGTCACTATACGAGGTTTTCCTTTGTTTTTCTCATGGCTCTGGACTTGCGCGGCAAGGGCGGAGGCAATCGCAGCGTTGAGATTGGCGAAGCGATCCGCTTCTGAATGAGGAATGTTCAAGAATCCTTATTCAGCGGAGGAAGGGAATCCTCCGCTAATGCGCATCGACGTGGCGGCATTGCCAATTCAAATCAGCCTCAAAGCGCGAATCCCCGCGAATCAATCAAATCCCCGCGAACCAAAGGAATCCCTGCAGATCCGTAGAATCCCTGCAGATCAGAACTTGGATGGTGGGGCGCCTCGCCCCACCGCGCATTCTCGCCGATTCATCAGGCCAGCCGAAGACACAGCCACGGCAACGGTAGGACGAACAAAGACGCAGTCGGAGTGAGTCCGTAACAAAACCCACCACCAACCAATCCCCCGCGCCGCAATCCCTCGCCGCCCTCACCCGCATGGGCATATCCCATGCACCCTAGTTCTCACTTTTCCACAAAAGTGAGAATCATCGCCTACCGCATTCCGCGCTGGCCACCCTACTCAAGTATACATATACATTAGGAGGGTCTCGTCGCCCATTTTCCGTTCCCTCATCGCAGCTCGACACCGGACAAGCAACCATCACAACACTTCGGTTCCATTCACAACAATGCTTCCGATCTGATCCCAATCGCGCTTCAAACAAATACCATCGATCGTCTCAGCGGAAAGCAACTCGTCAAGAGAACCAAACCGAATCTCTCCGCTTCCATTCTCAATACCGCATCTTTGAAAGGTCACGCAATCCGAGTATTTGATAATCATGTATTCGGCTTCACGATTATCAAACGCAACTTCGTATTCGGGCTCACCATTGACTTCTTCAAAGATTCTCGCAAAATTATCGATGGTAATCATAACAAGACCATTGTTCGTCATTAGCTACCGCAAACACTATGACCTTCAGTCACGCAAAATTTTCTTTTCAATGCGCCAACAAATTTCAGCAGAATCTTCGTCTGGCCAAACGATCATAGCCTTGTCAGGATTGTCTTCTGGATCCTCAACAAGCAACGCAATCTCCCGTATGCCTTTGCCGCACTCAGCATTAAACTCGTCGCTCAAACACTTACGCGCGCGACCTTGCGTTGAAAAAACACCGCAACAATGCGACAAAGGCACAGGCATGTCGCAATCCCGTGATATGCTTGTCTCAATAACCACGTAACATGAATTACTCATGTACGTGAGTATATCAAATCCTTACTTACCTGACGAACGGGAAAAGCATTTCAAAAATAGCCAGCACATCAAATCGATGTTTTGGTGATAACATCCCAAACACCCTGAAGAGTTCAAGTGCCAACGCAGCCTCCTCTTCGCCGACAACCCATCTGGCCATTTCCTTCGATCGAACCGTCCTACCCAATGGGGCCAGCTCAAAACGAAGTGTCGTTATTGGTAAACACACATAAAGCATTGCCTGAGTTCCAATCGCTTTCTGCTTTTCTCGAATCGTCACCTCAGCAAATATATCATACTTGCCAAATCGATGAACAAGTAACGGATATGAAACCCTCATCTTATAAAAATTCATGCCATTATATTCCGAATCCAAAGGATTCGTTCGCATCGGCGACATCTCATCAAGTTGCTCAAAGGTACTTTTCTCGTCTACCGATTGAATCATCTTATAAGCAGACCTGATCGCCTCTTGCTTAACAAGCCCTCTTTCCCACGCATAATACAAAACCTCAGACAACTCAAACGCGTACTTTTTCTCCCCTTTATAATTCTCAAAAGACATGCACATAAGGGATGTCTCTTTCTTGCCCTTCTCTACCTCCTTAACAAGAGCATCATAACCGATTTGCCATTCCATGTACGTCTCTAGCGACATTGGGACCTCAGACGGAGCAAATGGCTCGCCATAATGACTAAAGCAAGTCCGCCTTTTAAGCCTTGCCTTCCCAGATATTGCTGTCAGCGGAAGCCTCACATATAATGCCGACTTTTCATTCACAACTTTTGCCGGATCTGCCATGGGATTCTCCTTTCTTGGCGACTGCCATTACTTTTGATATATATTCCTTTACCCGCACTATATCCTCGCCACTTGCTGAACTAGCAAAAGGAAACACTTCAGGGTGATGCCCTTTCGCAACGCGAACTATTGACTCTTCATAGTCGGCAAACAACCGGCCAACATAAGGGACGTTAAAATTCCCCATCCAATACGGAATATCGCCAAAACGTTTGAAACAATCAATATAACAATAATAGGAAAGCTGTGCCGGATTCACATCCACAGCATTTGGAATCCGCTCAACAATAAATGTCCGGCACCTCTTCAAGGCATTAACATCACGCAAAGTGTAGAACAAAATTTCAGGATCGTAACGCTTCGCATGCGGATACTTCGCAATTTGATCTGTCACGTATTCAAATCCATTAACAGAAAAGACATCTCCCTCAACCGTTTGGAATTCAGTATTGCAAACATTTTCATACGACAACCCAGAATCTTCATGCCTTTCGTACAAACCAACGATAACAGGGAAGCAGGACGTCTTTGATGTTCCCGCAAACTCTTGACTGGAAAACACCACATGACGAACGAGTCTATAGTTTCCGAAGAACCTTCGACAAGCTGAGAAATTTGATTTCTTGATGAGATACGATAGCGGATGCAAAACTGCAACATAATCAGCCTTCAACTTATCATACGCCAATAGCGAAGACATCCCGAGGTCACGCGTCCTAATGTCAGCGTCTATCGAAACTTGATTCGTCTTGATATTCTGATTAATTTGCGATGTCACATCATTATATGGGGGATTACCAACAATAGCCAGTTTCTTTGTTTCGCCAATTCCAAATCGAATGCGACTAATGTCTACAAGGGCATTCAAGGTCAACCATTTCACCTTCGGGAACAAGCTCCTCCCTTTTACAACAGCATCTAGATCAATGTCATTGCCTATATATTCACACCCTTCTAATCCAGCAACCTCGCTCATTTCAAAAAATGCCCCGTATCCGCAAGAGAGGTCGGCTATCGTCCAAGACGAATCAACGCCCACCTCTTTTAGCCATGCAGCCACCCGCTCCACATATCTAGCTGGAGTATAAAAACTCCCTAAATTGACCCGTCCAACAATTCCTAGATGTCGCGAAACATTTGCTTCATTGTCATTACTGACGCTTCCCATCGCCGTCCATCCCATCATTACGACGGCCACAATGAATACCGAGAATAAATACACGGAGCCAGCACTATGTCCCATATAATCAAAATTCGACCGTCATTTGCGCACTAAAAGCAAACTGCCGCAGACCATCGTTGATGCATAAAAAGAGCGCATTTCCTCTCATGCACTCTGAGAAAGCCCGACCAAAGGCCTAAGGGAATGCACAAAGAGAAAATGCGCCCAGAATAGGCGCACCTCTGCTTACATGCCGTTCCCTAAGTAAATATTGGTCGTATTTTCTCAGAACAGCGTGTAGCTTTGATGCTACATTGTCATGCGGTCTTGGATTGGGCGCGGCGGGAGTGCCGCGGTTGGACCTTGACCTATAACGCCCGGGCGGATCAACTCATCCCCTCGCCCGAACGCCACTATTATATCACAAAATCATGGTGGAGCGAGGCGCCCCACCTTCCAAAATCTGCGCCTTGGAAACATACAAAAAATTCGGCGCGGAGTGCCAGGCACCTCGCGCCAATTCTAACCAGCCTTATCACGTTTGCAGTTACGCAAATTCAGTTTCGATGGGACGCAAGACCCACCGCTATCGTCTATGTCTGGCAGACCTCCTTGTGTTTTGACTGTTGACGATTGAAATTCATGATGCGTATTATACCGAAATTACGGCAGAAGACCAAGTATCACCGACGGATCGAGTTCCATCTTCATCATCGCGAAAAGAGCCGAACCGGCGTCCTTGAGCGAAGCGCCGATATGCCACACGGTGTCATCGACAATCAGAAATCGATCGTGCGACTTCTTGTAGCTCCCGATGGTGATCGGCAGTGTCGGATATTCACGGGCATAGTTCGCAAGCGCAGGCGCGAGCTTCGGCGAGTTCGGACGCATCGTGTAGACCATGCACACGACCTTTGCGCGGCGATTACCGAGCAGCATCAGCGTCCGCTCGTCGATATAGTTGTCGACGAGGACGATCCGCTTCTTAGCCGTCTTCACTATCCGCGTCAATTCGGCCTGTGCATCAAGCATTTTCCCCTCGACGAACACCTTTTCCTTCGGCGGCAACGACGAACTGATGAAGTAATCAACATCCTTACGGAGTTCGACGATATCCGCGTCGTGCTTGGAAAGACGACGATCGATGCGATCTTCCATATCAATCATGCGCTGATTGACCGCCAATCCGTGCAGAAGGTATTCGCGCAAAACGCTACTTGCCCACCGCCGAAAACATGTCGCCTAAAACTATTAACCCGATACCCAACCGAAAGAATCGCATCGAGATTATACGATTTCGTTTTATACCTCTGCACGCCCGATTGCCCCATATGTTCCAAAATGGAACATGTGGTCGCCTCATCCAATTCCCCGCTCTTATAGATGTTCGCAAGATGCTTCGTGATTGCTGGTCTTTTCGTTCCAAACAACTCTGCGATCTGTTCTTGCGTCAACCAGACAGTATCATTGGCAAGACAAACATCCAGCCTCAACGTTTCATTTGGCTGATAAACGACTATTTCATTCTTCTGAGCAGGCATCAAATCATCTGCCATTGGATTCACTTTCATTAGGAAGTGCCGCGGTTGGACCTTGACCTATAACGCCCGGGCGGATCAACTCATCCCCTCGCCCGAACGCGTCTATTATACCATAAAATCATGGTGGGGCGAGGTGCCCCACCTTCCAAAAAATTGGCGCCAAGCCAAATGACGCCTCCTGACGCTCATGAGCA